>DASXPA010000131.1:0-5169 GCA_036493915.1 Chthoniobacterales bacterium
GCCGCCGTTACCGCGGATCGATTCCAGCCAGGCATAGTTAGCCCGCAGATAAAGATCGTGGGCTTGCGGATCATGCGTTTCTCTCCGTGCGGCGGCCGTGCCCGAGTTTGGGAAATTGAGCTTGAGAGCAAGAGCAATCTCATGAGCCACTTCATTCTCGACCGCAAAAATATTTCTCAAATCGCGGTCGTAGCTTTGCGCCCAGAGTTCAGCCCCGTTTTGGGCATCGATTAGCCGGACATTGATATGCGCGCGGTCACCAGACTTTTGCACGCTGCCCTCGACCAGATTGGCCACGCCAAGTTGATTGGCGATCTGCGATAAATTATCTGGACGACTCCTGTATCGTGCAGTGGCGATTCGGGAAATGACTTTCAGGCCTCGCACCCTCGTCAAGGTAGTTAGAATTTCATCTTGAATCCCCTCGACAAAATAAGCATTGGCTTTGTCGCCGGTGAGGTTGTCGAAAGGTAGTACCGCGATGCCGGTCGCAAGAGCGGGCGGAGGAAGCGGCCTGGGTTTCCAGACGATTACACCTACGGCTGCAAGCAGACCGGCGATGGACAGAATTGAGACGGCTAAGGCGGGGTTGCGTCGCAACCATTTCTTTCCCCGCATGAGAATCCCCGAAGGTCGTGCCTTGATTGGCTCATGTCTTAGCCAGCGTTCCAAGTCTTCGCCGAGAGCAAGCGCAGACGGATAGCGACGACCGGGGTCCTTCTCGAGACACTTCAGGCAGATCGTGGAGAGGTCAGGGTCCACGTTCGGATTTAGCAATCGTGGCCAGCGCGGCTCCGTTTCCAGGACCAGCCGGATTGTCTCGAAAGTGGTCGCGCCAAGGAATGGAGGGCTACCGGTCAAAAGTTGGTAAAGCACAGCGCCAAGTCCATAAATGTCTGTCGCCCTGGTCAATTCGCCTTGACTGCCGCTGGCCTGTTCAGGAGCAATATAGCTTGGCGTGCCCAGGATTTCGGTGGTGCGAGTGACGCTGCTATCTGTTTCGAGCAGTCGCGCCAGTCCGAAATCGGTCAGGTGCGCTTCACCCTCGGCATCAAGCAGGATGTTACCCGGCTTGATGTCACGATGAAGGATACCATGCTCATGGGCAAAATGGACGCCGCGCGCCAGTCGGGCCAAAAGTTCCACGGCACGTCGAATCGAGAGCTTACCTTGCCCGACGACTTGATCGAGATGACCGCCGTCGAGCAGATTCATACTGAAGTAGCAGTAACCATCGTGCTCGCCAATGTCGTGAATTGGAACGATCGTGGGATGATTGAGCCTGGCGGCGGCTTCCGCTTCGAGGCGGAACCGTCGCAGATGAGTCTCCGTCGCCCAGCGTGAAACGCCGATGACTTTGAGGGCAACGACCCGGTTGAGACTTTTCTGCCGGGCTCGATAAACTACGCCCTGGCCGCCTCGGCCAATTTCTTCGAGTAACTCGTAGTCATCGAGTTCTTTTGGTGCCCCAGCGGTTCTCGATTCGAATTCTTCTTCCGCGTCCTCTCCAAGCGATCCAAGAAAGGTAGTGAAGACGCAGAGACTGCATAACCCCTGCGGGGCATCGGCAAAGATCTCGCTTCCGCATTTGGCGCAAACCGTAGCTGTGCCAGCCAGGCTTTGGTTCGTCAGCCGGTTTTTGAAGTCATGTTCCACCGGCATAAGTACTGTCCCAAATCTCGCAAAAGATCACGTTTGCAGAGTGGCAACGAAATGCCGGAGTTCATCCTCTATTTCCTCCGGAGTTGCGACCGTGTGCGCAATTTCTTCCCGGAGCAGCATTCGGAAGCGCTGACGCAAACGATAAGCCGCCTGCCTGACTGCCGCCTTGGTTAAACCCAACTTCTGTGCTGCCTGCTCGTGTGAGGAGTGACTTGGTTCGCCCGTAAGCATCTCCTTGAGTTCCTCGAACAACGCGAGATTGCCCGCGGCCCGATGTTCGTCTTCGAGACGCTTGAAGACTTGCTCCAACAGAATCAGCGCCCAGCGGCGTTCATAAAGCCTGTCGGCGCTCAAGCGATCGGCGGGCTCCAGATCAGCTCGTTCACGCGCCAGTAATTCATCCAATGGCACCAGCGTACGGCCCGCGCCACGCTTGATCGTGGTTGCACGCCGATGGTCCTTGGCCAGAAAATTCTTCAGTGACGCCAGGAGATAGGAACGAAGACGTCCTTTTTCCTGGCGCACGGTTTCAAGGTCTTTGCGTTCGAGGAGCATGGCGAAGAATCCCTGAGTCAGATCCTGTGCTTCCTCCGCAGCATAGCCTTGGCGTCGGACAAACCCATACAGCGGCCACCAGTAAGTGCGGCAAAGTCGCTCCAAGGCTTCTTCGGCGGCGGCGGAGTCACCTTGTGCGGCCAGCACCACGCTCCAATGGGTCGTGGCAAAGACGGCAGCTCCGTTTTGTGCGCTTCCGCCGATCCCGGTCACCAACGAAGCATTCCGAGGCACATTGGGATTAAAATCAAAGGCATGCCAAAAGGCAAGCCTGCCACGATCGGACTCGATTCCAAAGGTGGCGAAGCGCGCAGCAACGGCGGTGCGCTACCATGCGACCGCGGGAAACATGAATGGCCATCGCTTCTCCTTTGGCCCGGCGTCGCCGGCTCGCGATCTCGGAAGAACCGGATCTAAAATTCGTGTCAAATCCTCCGTATCGAGAGCTCGACTGAAAAATTACCTGCTGCGATTTTCCGATTCGGCTATGGAAAAGGCGTAAATGACAAGAAGGTACTGGAGCGCGTCGGGATTGCGGCGTCCGGTCTTCGGCTCGACAAATCCTGACGTTCACCGCATGCCGAAGTGCGACCCCTAATACCCTGATGATCCCGCGCTGATGGATTCGACCATCGCTTCGGTGCGGTGGGTCACGCGAAGCTCCTGGTAGGGACCGCGATCGTCGGCCGCATAGGGTGGTGAGAATAATTAGGCGCGCCTGCCGATTTTCGGCGCGGATTTTAGCGAATCGCCTCCAGCCCAACCACCCGCGGCATTTCCGGCTTGAAAATTGCGACCTCCGGTCGTAAGTCGGAATGCCGCAACTGCTTCGGTACCTTCATACGCTCGGCAATCTTTTCCATATCGGGCGCCCGGTGCAAAAAACGGCCGCCAGACCGTCTCGAACGTCGTGCGGTTCTCGGCTCTCGATCGCACGAATGATCCTCGATGCGCTCGTACTGAGAGCGGAATTGCGACACTGCGTGAAATTTTTCATCGACTCATTCAAAGCCACTGAAGTGCTCGAAGGCAAGAGAGCAAGGGATGGATTTTTCCCTCCGCCAAACGGGGGTGACAGAACGCCGGCAGTTAATTACCTAACGAGCCTGGGTCTTGATCAGACAGCAATCCGGAGAGGGTCATAACCTATTTGGAGCGTCTTATCTTTGAGGTGTCTCCGATATCACCCGCCAGGCTAAGTCGATCGGCGTCGTCTGTTAGAGCGATGATGACTTCTGCGATGATCTCTTCCAAGGGCCGATCAAGTTGCTGTGCGCCATCGATGATGTCCTGGCGATTAACCGCGCGGGCGAAGGCTTTGTCTTTCATCTTCTTCTTCACCGCGGCGACATCGACTTCGCGGATGCTTTTCGAGGGTCGCACCCGAGCTACAGCGGTGACAAAGCCGCTGAGTTCGTCGATAGCAAAGAGCGTTTTCTCCAGCGGGGTCTCGCGGGGAACTCCGGTGTAGTTCGCGTGTGAGAGGATGGCGCGGCAAACTTCTTCGCTCCAGCCGTTCTCGCGCAGCCACTTCGCCGCGACGGACGGATGCTCTTCGGTCGCGCTCTGCTCCGCGTTGGGATAACGCTCATAATCCATGTCGTGAAGCAGACCGACCGCCTGCCAGAGATCAGCATCGGCGCCGTGCAATTGCGCGAAATGCTTCATGCAGTCGGAGACGGCGTAACAGTGTTTACGGAGGCTTTCGGATTGCACCCATTCGTGCAGAATGATGAGGGCTTTTTCGTCTAGGCTCGCCATCAGGGCTGAACCTCCACTGCGGCCCTCACGAAAGCAAAAATGCTGGACAGCGTCGTCGTCGAAGCGTCAGCGAGAGAAAAGCTACTGCTGGAAAGTGGTCGCGGATCGACCGGGGCAGGTGCGACACTCCATGGTGGAACTGGCCGCCTCACCACCGCCGCTCCGCAAGGTCCAATTTTCACCCCAGCGTAGAGCTATAACAGATTTCCACCCCGATTCGCGACCGGGCCTGATCCAGCTTCGCCCAGAGCGGATTCGACTTGTCGAAAGCAAGCGGACTGTTGTCATCGTTGTGCGGGACCAGGACGTTCATCGATTCCTCGCATGTTAACGAACCGAAAGCTTCTCTGTCATGAACGATTTCCTCCTCCTCAGATGAACACATCCTCTGTAACCCCTGGGCAACATTCGCGCGCGGTCCTGCGCACCGCTCGTCAAAATAATTCCGGCGCAATTTCAGCCTTTCAAAAGTTCTACTTTCAGTTTTCCGGATGTCGCTGGTTAGCTCCGCCCCCTTTTTTCCCCTCGCCCTTTCTCCTTGCGCGTCGCTCTTCTTTCTGTTTGAAATCTTGCCATGAATCCTTCGTTAGGCATGCGCTTTCTCTCGCGCTCACTCCCTTCAGCACGACACGCGGCTGTTAGTCTCGCCGTTATCTTTGTCACCATTTTCTGCCGCCAAGCCCGCGCGGATGTTTACACCACCGGCGTTGCTCTGAATTTTGCGGGCACCGCAGGCGACGTATCCGCCTGGACCCAACCCAATCTTAGCGGTGATGGAGCAATCGTTTCACTTGCCATTGACAACAACCTCGAACTAAGACCGACGAACTACAGCGTCGGAATCGGACATGTATGGTACAGCGTCACGCCGGGCACCATTATCGATCCGGCATTCGCAGTGAGCGCCCCGCCTTTCGTCAACGCTTTTACAGGATATCTCGGCGGCAGAATTCAATTGGAGGTCGGTCAAAGCTTTCTTCTTGGGTTTTGGCTTGATGCAAACGGCAACAGCACACCCGGCTTGGGGGATCGCTTTGGTTGGGCTAGTTTCACCTACAGTGCTTCCGGACTAAGCCTCCTCAGCAGCGCCATCGAAAGCACCGGCACAGGAATCATTGCAGGAACAACCATCGCCGTTCCCGAACCATCTAGCGTCGTGCTATCCGTGGGAGGGGCAATATTGCTTGTCGG
>DASXPA010000132.1:0-35944 GCA_036493915.1 Chthoniobacterales bacterium
TCACCGAGCGCGCTCGCTTTGCCGTTGTCGGTCTCGCGCTCGAGCAACTTGCCGGTGAGGAAGCGGTTCTTTGCCTTCTCCAATTCCGCTGGCGTGACGCCGTTCTTGAGCACTTTATCGAGCTGCTCCTGAAGCGATTTCTCCGCGACCGCAGGCGACTTTCCGCTCGCCAGGATAATTCGCATTGTGAGCAGACCCAGATCTTCCTTGAGGTCGGCATCGAAGGAAGCGCGTTGCGCGATCTGTTGCTGATAGACGAGCGATTGGTAAAGCCTGGAAGACTCGCCGCCGGCCAAAATCTCCGCCCCAAGCTCCAACGCCGGTGCATCGTCGCTGCGAATGGAGGGTGCGAGATAAGTGATCGCGACCGCCGGGAGCGGCGCTTTCGGGCTGTATTCGACGACCCTTTTATCCTCCTTTCGCGGCGGCTCTTTGACCGTTACGCGCGGGATTTTCATCGACGGTTCTTTGACCGCGCCGAAGTATTTTGCGACCCAGTCGTGCAGTTCGTTAGGCTGAAAATCGCCAACCACGATCAGCGTCGCGTTGTCCGGCCGATAGAAGGTGGAGTGGAATGCTTTCACCTCCGGGAGCTTCGAAGCGTCCAGATCGGCGATGCTGCCGATCCCGGGCCGTTTGTAAGGATGGACCGCGTATGAATTCTTCACCGTGTCGAGGTAAAACTGGCCGTAAGGATTGGCCGCGATGCGCTGCCGATATTCCTCCTTCACGACATCGCGCTCCGAGTGAAAGTTGGCGTCGTTCAAGGCCAGCGATGACATCCGTTCGGCCTCGGCCCAGAGGATCGGCTCGAGATAATTGGAAGGCACGACCTCGTGGTAAACCGTCACATCGTCGGCGGTGTAGGCGTTGTTCTCGCCGCCGACATTTTCCGTCAGCTCATCGATCGTATCCGCTTTCAAGTGCTCATTGCCTTTGAACATCATGTGCTCAAAGAGATGAGCGAAGCCGCTGCGATCTTTCGGATCGTCCTTCGAGCCGACGTGATACCAAACTTGGACCGCGACGTTCGGGCTGGAATGGTCTTCCACCGAGTAAACCTGCAATCCGTTAGGCAAAGTTTCGTGCTGGAAATGGAGCGGCGGGACGGAGACCGGAGGTTTTGGCGATTCGGGTTCTGCGAAAACGACGTTCCCGGAGAGAAGCAATGCGACGGCAAAGGAAAGAGAAACTTTCACGGTTGGTTCGATATCCTCGATGAGGATTCGTTGCAAACAACCGGACAATTTTGGATCGCGCTACCAGATTGACGGTCGGAAACGCGAAAGCACGCAAAAAAACTGCAACCCGTGACTTGACGACATACCGACTGGTCTGTATGAATGCTGCCATGAGAGCGAGCGCAACCAGGAGCCCGGAGGAGACCCGACGGCAGATCCTCGAGGCCGCGTTTGCCGAGTTCTACCGGAACGGGTTCCAGGGCGGGAGCATCAATCGGATCGTGAAGGAAGCGAGTGCGACCAAGGGCGCGCTCTTTCATCATTTCAAGAGCAAGAATGACCTCGGATACGCCGTCGCGCGGGAGGTCATCCATCCGCGGCTGAAGACGCGTTGGACCGATCCGCTGGCGGAGTCGGATGATCCGATTCGCGATTTGAAGCGGATTTTCCGGAAGTGCTTGAAGGAAGAGATGGATAACGGTCAGTTGGTGCAGGGTTGCCCGCTGAACAATCTCGCCTTGGAGATGTCGCCGCTGGATGAGCGATTCCGCAAGACGCTTGAGAAGATTTATGGTTCCTGGCGCGAATCGCTCGCCGCCGCCTTCAGCCGCGGAATCAAGGCCGGCAAGGTGAGAAAGGGCGTTTCGCCGGAGAAGGTGGCGGCGTTCATTGTCGCGGCGCAGGCGGGCATGATCGGCACAGCCAAGAATGCGCAGTGCACCACCCTGCTCGGGCGCACAAGGGAAGCGCTTTTTGATTATCTGGACAGCCTGAAACCTTAACTATTTTCTTGTCAACGCAGATACCGACCGGTCGGTCTTAAATGGAAGAAAAATATGATGGATCAAGCAAAACTGATGAAAACCAAATCGAAGGCGCCCCCGCCGCTAACCCTTTTTCCCCCCACCATCGCGCAGGCACTCTCGCACCTGAAAGAGCGCCTGCAGGAAGATTACGAGGAAACCTATCCCGGCCTGGGCGGAGTCTTCCGGCTTGTTCTCGACGAGGAGGAAGCGAGGGCGTGGGAGCTGACCTCTTTTCCACATCTGCTTTTGCCTGACCTGGTCGAGGCCCATGTAGCCGTTCTTGGCCTTGAGCCCGCTCAGCCGAGATACCAGGACATCCTGGCTCCGGACATGGATCATCCGCTGATCCTGGCAGCCGCCGGTTAAGCTGGCGCGAAGCAATTTTCACTAACCCAGGACAAAGAAAGGAAAATCGATGAAAGATGGAAAACTGAACGGGAAAGTTGCGATTGTAACAGGCGCCTCGAAAGGAATCGGCGCCGAGATCGCCCGACAACTTGGCGCGGGAGGCGCGAGGGTTGTCGTTAATTACGCCTCTTCGAAAGAGGGAGCTGATCACGTGGTGGATGAAATCGCAAAGCGCGGCGGCAAAGCAGTCGCGGTGCAGGCAGACGTGGCGAAGAAAAAGGAGGTGGAGCGGTTGTTTGCCGAAGCGAAAAAGGCATTCGGGCGGCTCGATATTCTCGTCAACAACGCCGGAGTCTACCAGTTCGTGCCGATCGAGGAAACGACCGAGGAGCAGTTTCATCGCCAGTTCAATACCAATGTGCTCGGCGTGATTCTCGCGACCCAGGAGGCGATCAAGCATTTCGACGCGGAAGGGGGGACTGTGATTAATATCAGTTCCGCTGCGACTTCGATGGCGCCGCCCAACTCCGTGATTTACACCGGCACGAAGGGCGCGGTCGATGCCATCACGCGCGTCCTGGCAAACGAGCTCGGGCCACGGAAGATCCGGGTGAACGCAATCCAGCCGGGTGGAGTGGAGACCGAAGGCTTCCACGCCATGAATGGGCCGGGAAGCGATTTCGAAAAGCAAATGATCGCGCAGACTCCGTTAGGCCGGCTCGGTCAGCCTAACGACATCGCCCCGACGGCAGTCTTTCTCGCGTCTGCGGATAGCGCGTGGATTACCGGCGAAACCATTATGGTTGGTGGCGGACTGCGTTAAAGGATCGGAGACCGAATCGATGAACGCGCAGCAAAGAGTACAACCCCGAAAATCCACCGGACGCTTGCGGCCGCTCCTCTCGCGCCGACCTCGTCGGCACGACCCGATGCTGGTGTTTCACCTCTCCATTTTCAACTCGGCCGATTGGTGCCCGAGTATTTTTGATCGCCGCAAAATTCACGAGAACGTGACATGACAAAGCTTCAGAAATCGAATCTTCGGAGGAGAAACTAACGAATGAAAATGAGAGCAGTGCAGGTTGGTAAGGCAGGCGGTGATCTGGAACTGGTGGAACGCGATGTTCCGGAGCCGGGCGCCGGACAGGTGCGGGTGAAGGTGGAAGCGTGCGGGATTTGTCACAGCGATGTCCTGGTCAAGGACGGACTCTGGCCGGGGATTCAATATCCGCGCATCCCTGGTCATGAAATCGCAGGTCGGGTCGATGTGGTGGGCGACCGGGTGACGAGCTGGAAGAACGGCCAGCGCGTCGGCGTCGGCTGGCATGGCGGCCATTGCTTTGTCTGCGAGCCCTGCCGGCGCGGCGATTTTGCGATGTGCGTAAATCGCAAGATCACGGGGATCGATTTCGACGGTGGCTATGCCGAATACATGATCGCGGGAGCGGAAACGCTGGCTGCGATCCCGGAGGAATTGCCGGCGGAAGAAGCGGGCCCATTCATGTGCGCCGGCGTGACAGTTTACAATGCGCTGCGGAACTCTGGCGCGCGCGTCGGCGATCTCGTTGCGGTGCACGGCATCGGGGGACTTGGACATCTTGGCGTGCAATACGCGCGCCGAATGGGATTTCAGACTGTCGCGGTCAATCGGGGAAAGGATAAGGAACCGCTCGCGAAAAAACTTGGCGCGCATCGTTATCTGGATTCCAGCGCGGTCAATGCCGCCGAGGAACTGCAGAAACTGGGAGGCGCGCGCGTAATTCTCGCGACCGCGCCTAACGCAAAGGCAATCTCCGAAATGGTGGATGGCCTCGGGATCAATGGCACGCTTCTGGTGCCGGCTGCGCCTAACGATCCGCTGACAATAAGCGTGATGCCATTGATCAATGGCCGGCGTTCGGTCGCCGGTTGGTATTCCGGCACGGCACGCGATTCGCAGGACACGCTGGAATTCAGCGCCCTCACCGGCGTGCATCCGATGATCGAAAAGTATTCGTTAGGCCAGGTCGCCGAAGCCTACGAGCAAATGCACAGCGGCAAAGCGCGCTTTCGCGTCGTTCTGGTGCCGGGCGCCTGACGCGGGAAAAGAGATGTGGCGTTAGGAAATCGAAGTTACTAGAGTGGCGCGCGCGGTCGGTCTTGTCGAAACGATGAAATTCATTGCCGCAGTGAGCCTGCTTCTGGCCGCCGCGTCGGTTTCCACTTCCTGTTCGCGTAAACAGACGATGGCCGGGCCGCCCGCCCCGGAAGTTTTGGTGACAACGGTGCAGCCGCGCGATGTGCCGCGCGTTCTCGAGCGGGTGGCGACGCTCGACGGGTTTATCAACGCCAACATCAACGCCCAGGTGCAGGGCTACATCATCTCGCGCGATTACAAGGAAGGGAGTCTCGTGAAAAAGGGCGACCTTCTTTTTCAGATCGACCCGCGACCGTTCGCGGCGGCATTGGCACAAGCGAAAGGAACATTGGCGAAAGACAAGGCCAATTGGGCGAAAGCCGATGCGGACCAAAAACGCGCGGTCGATCTCTTCAACAAGAAAGTGATCAGCGATTCGGAGCGTGACAGTGCCATCGCGGCCGCCGGATCGACCAGCGCAAATGTCGAAGCGGACGAAGCAGCGGTGGAACAGGCCGAACTCAATCTCGGCTACACAAAAGTGACGGCGCCAATCGATGGCTTGGCCGGATTTGCCAATAGTCAGGTCGGCGATCTCGTCGGTCCATCCTTGACGACGCCGCTCACGACCGTGTCGCAGATCGATCCGATCAAAGCCATCGTCACCGTGGGCGAGGGTTCATTCACCGATTTCTTCGCGCGCTATCCCAACCAAAACAAACGCGAAGCCCTCCTCAGAAGCATCGATTTCGAGTTAATCCTCGGCAACGGCAATCTCTACCCGCGCAAAGGAAAATTCTATGCCCTGGATCGAAACCTCGATCCCAAGACCGGCTCGATTCACTATTACGTGACCTTTGCCAATCCCGACGCCATTTTGCGGCCCGGGCAGTTTGGCAAAATCCGATTCGTCCCGGACTCAGTGCACAACGCACTCGTCGTCCCACAGGAAGCGGTGACCGAATTGCAGGGCAATTTCCAGGTGGCAGTGGTCGATCAAGACGACAAGGTCAGCATTCGCCCGGTGAAAATGGGCGAGCGTATCGGCGCAATGTGGCAGGTGGCCGACGGACTCAAACCTGGCGACCGCGTGATTGTGCAGGGCCTGCAAAAAGCGCGCGAAGGGTTGCCCGTGACGGTGAACCAATGGACGCCACCGGCAGACCAGGTTGCTGCGACAACCTCGGCGTCTTCACCCGCGCCCTAACAAGGAAATGTCCGAGTTCTTCGTTAGGCGGCCGATTGTCGCGATTGTGATTGCGATTTTGCTCACGCTGATCGGCGGGGTTTGCATTCTCGGGTTGCCGATCGCGCAGTATCCGCAAATCGCGCCGCCGGAGATTCAGGTGCAAACGCATTACACCGGCGCGGACGCGCTGACCGTCGAGCAATCGGTCGCGGCGCCGATCGAGCAGCAGATGAGCGGCGTGGACAACATGAATTACATGTACTCGGTCAACGCCAACAGCGGCGACATCCGGTTGATCGTCAATTTCGACGTCGCGACGGATCCGAACATCGACCAGGTGCTGACCCAGCTGCGCGTCTCGCAGGCGCAATCGCAGTTGCCGGCCGACGTCAACAACTACGGCGTGACGGTGAAGAAATCGACCACCGCGCCCCTGCTCTTGCTCGCGCTTTATTCGCCCAAGGGAACCTACGACGGAACTTTCCTGGCCAACTACGCTTACATCAATCTCGTCGATCAACTGACCCGCGTCCCTGGCATCGGCAATGTCGCCGTATTCGGCGCCGGCCAGTACGCGATGCGGCTGTGGGTGAAGCCCGATCAGCTCGCCAAGCTCGGCATTACTGTGCCCGACATCATCAGCGCGGTGCAAAAACAGAACACGGTCAATCCTGCCGGACAGGTCGGCGGCGAACCGATTCCACAAGGACAAAAGTTTACCTACACCGTGCGCGCGCAGGGCCGTCTGCAGACGCCCGAGGAATTTGGCAATATTGTCGTTAGGGCAAATCCCGACGGTTCATTCGTTAGGGTGAAAGATATCGCCCGGATTGGGCTCGGCGCGCAGACTTACAATGTAAAGGGCCGACTCAACGGTCAGCCCTCCGCCATCATCGCGTGTTACCAGTTGCCCGGGACCAACGCGGTCAAGGCGGCGCAAGGTGTGCGCAAATTGATGACGGAAGCGAAACCGCGGTTTCCCGCCGACATGGATTACACCGTCGCGCTCGACCAGACGCTCGCCGTCACGGAAGGAATGCAGGAAATTGTGAAGACCCTGGGGGAAGCGCTCGTCCTCGTCGTGCTGGTCGTTTTCATTTTTCTCCAAGGCTGGCGGGCGACGCTGATTCCACTGTGCGCGGTGCCGGTTTCGTTGGTCGGAACGTTTGTCCTCTTCCCGTTGTTCGGGTTTTCCATCAACACGCTCTCGCTCTTTGGTCTCGTGCTCGCGATCGGTCTGGTCGTCGATGACGCCATCGTTGTCGTTGAAGCGGTCGAGCGTCACATCGAAGAAGGAATGTCGCCGCGTGACGCCACGCTCCAGGCGATGCGCGAAGTTTCCGGGCCGGTCATCGGCATCGCGCTCGTCCTCTCAGCTGTCTTCATTCCGACCGCATTTCTTCCCGGAATCACGGGGCGACTCTACCAACAGTTTGCCCTAACGATTGCAATCTCAGTCATCCTTTCCGCCTTCAACGCGCTCTCACTCAGTCCTGCGCTCTCGTCGCTCCTGCTGCGACCACGCAAGAAAGTGCGCGGCCCGCTCGGTTGGTTTTATGAGAAGTTTAACCGCGTTTTCGGCCGCGCGACTCACGGCTATGTAAACTGGTCGCGACTCGCGATCCGCAAAGCCGTACTCAGTTTTGCGTTGTTATTCGTGCTTGCCCTTGGCGCCGGATTCTTTGGGAAAAAGTTGCCCAGCGCCTTCTTGCCCGAGGAAGATCAGGGTTACGTCTTTGTCGCCCTCCAACTACCGGACGCCGCTTCGCTGCAACGCACCGATCAGGTTTGTCGAGAGATCGAAGATTTCCTGAAGAAAACACCGGGCGTGCAAAACACCACCAGCGTCATCGGATTCAGTCTGCTCAGCCTGGTTTACGACACTTACCACGCATTCTTCTTCGTCACCTTCAGGCCCTGGAGCGAACGCACGAAGCCGGAGGAACAGTATCAGGCGATCAAGTTGCGGCTGAATAAGTATCTCTCGAGCCTGAGCGAAGGGATCGCGTTTGCCTTTCCCCCGCCGGCCATTCCGGGTGTCGGCACATCAGGCGGTTTTACCTTCGTGCTGGAAGATCGCTCCGGGAAGGATGTCGCCTTTCTCGCGCAGAACGTGAAGACCTTTGTCGAAGCCGCGCGCAAACGTCCCGAGCTTGGCACTCTCATTCCGACATTCCAACCGAACGTGCCGCAGGTGTTCGTGGACGTCGATCGCGACAAAGTCGTCAAGCAGGGAATCGATCTGACCTCGGTCTATCAAACGCTGCAAACCTTCATGGGCGGCTACTTCGTCAATTACTTCAATCGTTTCGGCCGCACCTGGCAGACTTACATTGAAGCGGAAGGCGACTATCGCACCGACGCGAAGAATGTCGGTCAGTTCTTCGTTCGCAATTCCAACGGCGATCCGGTCCCCCTCGACGCCATCTCAAGCATCAAGAACATCGCCGGACCGGAATTCACCTTGCGCTATAACGAATATCGTTCCGCGCAAATCAACGGCTCGGCTGCGCCCGGTTACAGCTCCAATCAGGCCACGGCCGCGCTCGAAGAAGTTTTTCGCCAGACCATGCCTAACGAGATGGGCTACGATTACCTCGGCATTTCCTATCAGGAAAAAAGAGCGCAAGAGGGCGTTTCACCGACCGCGGTTTTCGGGATCTCGCTCCTCTTCGTCTTTCTCATTCTGGCCGCGCTCTACGAAAGCTGGTCGCTGCCCTTCAGCGTTTTGCTCGGCACGCCGGTGGCGGTCTTCGGCGCGTTTCTCACCCTTTGGCTGCGCGGAATGCAAAACAACGTCTACGCGCAGATTGGTTTGGTGATGCTGATCGGTCTCGCCGCGAAAAACGCCATCCTCATCGTCGAGTTCGCCAAGGAGGAGTACGAAAAGGGCAAGCCGCTCCTTGATGCCGCGCTGGAAGGGGCGCGTCTGCGTCTGCGCCCAATCCTCATGACTTCCTTCGCGTTCATCTTTGGATGTTTACCGCTGTGGTTTGCGAGCGGCTCCGGCGCGGTCGCGCGGCGCGTCCTCGGCTCGACCGTCATCGGCGGAATGCTCGCCGCATCCGGGATCGCGATCTTTCTCATCCCGGTCACCTTCTTCGTCATCGAACGACTCTTTGCCGGCCACGAGGGCGTCGCGGGCCGGGCAGGAAAAGAGCCGACCGTCGAATCGGTGGCGAAACCTGTGTCCTGATCGGCTAAACGCGCGGCAGAAATTCTTCGCGCACGATCTTGCCGTCCTTCACCGTGTAAACGCCAACCTCTGACATTTGTCGCCGCTGCTTCGACTCCTTCTCGGTCACGTCCGCGTCATATTGCACAACGAAACGATCGTGACCGACGAACGGCTCGCTCGCGGTGAAGCTGTGCACTTCCATGCCGTTTACCCACCAGTCGATCTTGCCGCGCACTCCTTCCTTGCCGCGAGTCTCCGTCGGGCCGCCCATGCTGAAGGCTTCCACGCTGACGACGTCGTTGTCGTAAAGGTCCAAAGCTTCATACCATGCTTGCTTGCGGACCAGCTCCACGACTTTCTTTGCTACTTCTTCGGTATTCATTCTTCCCTCCGTTGTTTGTGCGGTTATCAGTTATAGGCCAACAAATTTCTCAAGCTTGTCCAGCAGGCTGTTCCAGCCTTCGTTGTGGCGATCGCGCGATTCTTCGCTGGGCAGTTGCACGTGAGTCAGGCGCACGTTCGTACCGCGGTCGTGATCGCTAAGTTCCACCATGACGAGGCTGTCGTGGGCCGCCCAATTCTCGTCGTCGTCCCACTTCCAGGTGAAGACGATTTTTCTGCCCGGAACGAGCTCACGGTATTCACCGAACGCCGTCATCTCCTCGCCGTCCGGGCTCCTGAGATCCCAGCGATATCGGCCGCCCACACGCACGTCAGCCCTGAAGATCAGAGTCTGGACATCCTCCGGCCCAAACCATTCCTTTAATTGCGCAGGATCCGTCCAGGCCGCGTATACACGATCACGAGGCGCGTTGATGAATCGTTTGATCTCTAATCGGATATCTTGTTGCGATTTCATATTGGCTTAAGGGCAACACGCGCTGGCCTTCTGCGGAGCCGCTTCGTACTCGTCGTGGCGAAGCCACCAGACCCCGTTCTCGTTGCGTCCTTTCGGGGCGCGGTCGAGCCACTGGTACATCCCCCAGAGGCCGTCGAGACCGCGCGCATAAGACGAATAGGTGTGATAAACAACGCCGTCCTCGAGCGCAAACGCGCTCATGCCCGGCCGCTCGCGCGTGTAGGTAGCGACATCAGTGCCGCTCATCGCGGCAAACTTTGTCGCGCCGTCGGGTGTCGTGTCCGAAGGGATCTGTGCCTGCTCGGGGACCTCTATCGGCTCTTCGCGCTGGTAGTTGTATTCGATTCCTTCCCGCTGTTGCTCTGCAGTAAAAGACGCGTCGAAATCGAAATTGAAATCGCCGCCGAAAGATGACGCCCACGGAAATGTCCATCCCATTCGCCGTTTGTATCCCTGTAACTTCGCAAGCGGCGCTCGCGACACCGCCCAGAGCATCACGTCGTGATTGGCCAGATGGACCGCAATCCCATCAAAACCGTCCGCGATGGCCGAGCAGGATGGACAACCCGCGGCGTAATCGGGGCCGAACATGAAGTGATAGATAAGGAGTTGTGAGCGCCCGTGGAAAAGGTCTGCCAGCGAGGCGCTTCCCTCCTTGGTCTCGAAGCGATAGTCTTTGTCGATCCGAACCCATGGCAGCTCCTGGCGCCGCTGAGCGAGTTCGTCGCTTCGTCGGGTGAACTCCTTCTCCGCGTCGAGTAGCTCGCGCCTCGCTGCGAGCCATTGTTTACGCGTGCCAATTGTTCGGTTAGTCATTTTTCTCCCTCCATTTCATGTTGTTTCGTTTTTCGCTTTTCTGATCTGGTCGATGTCTTTCTTTTAAAAATCTTGCTCGCCGCAAAGGCAGTGAGTCCGCCGCTCGAAGTCGCGCCGGCAGCAACCAGCGCCATGCCGGCGATGCATGCCGGACAGATCGCGATCACCTCGCTCCGTTCCTGGAGACCGCCTTCTTTTCTTTTTCCAAATAGGCGGCGAGGCGATCGAGCGATCCCTCCCAGAACTTGCGATATTCTTCGACCCATTGCGCGGCCTGCTGGAGCGGCCTGGCGTCCAATTCCATTTCGTGCACGCGGCCATAGCGGCGGCGGCGGAGCAGCCCGGCTTTTTCCAGGACGCGCAAATGCTTCGAGACCGCCGGAAGCGACATGTCGTGCGGCTTGGCGAGGTGCGTTACACGCCGCGAACCGCGCGCGAGATGCGCGAGGATCCGGCGCCGGGTCGGATCGGCCAAGGCGGCGAAGGTGCGGTCCAAACTCTTCTGAGAATACTTAACCATCTGGTTAAGTATTAGTGCACTGTTTTCCGGATGCAACTAATTGTTTTCCGGAACGGCGGCCAACCTGCTCGCGTTCATCAAATCCTGAAAAAAATCTCAAGTCGATGCGCAGATGCTGTGGGCCTGAAAGGATTTGAACCTTTGACCCTGCGCTTATCAAGCGCATGCTCTAACCAGCTGAGCTACAGGCCCGGGTTGCGACGGCTTCGCCGCGGGAGGGAATAGTGATAGGTGATTAGCGGCTGGTCAAGGCGCGGACGGATTTTGCGCGAAGATCAGTTTGCGGTCAGCTGTGCGAGGCGTCTTTGCAGTTTCTCAAAATGCGAGCCGCCCCAATAAATCTGGCCGCACTCCTGGCAGCGCCGAAAAGCTTCGTAGTAAATTTTTGTCAGTGGCTCCAGTTGATCGAAGACCTCCGCTTTTGGAATCGTCTCGAGCGTTCCGTTGCAACGCAGGCAGCGCGTGAAGGGCGCGAGCACCGCACCCAGCTCGAAACGCTGCACCACTTCGCGCGTCTGCTCGGCAGCGATTTGCGAGCGCGGATAGTAGCCGTCGCGCACCGCAGCGTGCATAAGCAAACGCCGGTCGCGCGTGAGGATGGCGCGCTCTTTCGCGACGGATTGCGTCACCAGTTCGCGGTCGGTCGCCCGCGGATCGTAAGCGACATTGATGCCCAACAGTCGCAGGTCGCGGGTTAGCTTTCCGAGATGGCCATCGGCAATGAAGCGGGAGAGCGCGCGCCGCTGCAGCCGCGTCTCTGGGAAAACCTCCGCCGGTGCCGGGACGGGGAAAACATCAATCGTCGCATCTCGCTGCAGTTGATGAGCGAAATCAACCGGCGCACCCTCCACGAGGATGAGATCGACTTCTGGATGCGGAACGCCGCAAGCTTCGATTGCATCCTTGATCGAAGTTTTCTCGCACAGCCGCCTAACGAGCTCGCTCGCGTCCGCTCGCTTTGGCCTAACGAAAAACAGCAGATCGCCGTGGAAATGGATGTGAAGAGTGAATTGCGCTGCACTATTCAATGGATTGCTCTTTGCGAGTGAGGCAGAAGTGGATCACGGAGCAGATGATGATCCCGAGAGCCGCGCCGCTGTAATCGATGAGGACATCAATCGGCGAGGCGGTGCGCGAAGGGACGAATGATTGGTGAAATTCATCCACCGGCGCGAAAATGAGCGCCGGAACCAGCGCCACCGCCGCGCGCCGCCAGAAGCTGTCGATCGACCAGCGCAGCGCGCGAAAGAGCAATCCAGTGAGAATTATGTATTCGGTCACGTGCGCCGCTTTACGGATGAGCAGTTGCGCGCGCATCATCGTCGGCCAGGACATCCCTGGGTCGAACCAACGCAGGATCGGGATGATGAAGCGCGAGGTGTGGGCGGACGACATTAGATCGGTCGAGGCGAAAAACATCAGCGCCATCCAGAGAATGACCGGGCTCCAAGCCTTGCGGAATTCGCGAAATTTCAAGCTGGGAGTGTAGTCTACGGCAGTGGTCTGACAAACCGCGGCGCTCGCGCTAGGTTCGGCCGCGCCGATGACTTTTTCGCCCACGCAACCACTCGTATTCGAGCCGATTTTTCAGGAACGCGTCTGGGGCGGGCGGCGCCTCGAGAGCGTCTTCGGCAAAGCTCTCCCGGCTGGCAAATCGATCGGCGAATCGTGGGAGCTCGTCGATCGGCCGGAGGCGCAGAGCGTCGTTAGGCAAGGCCCGCTCCGCGGGCGAACATTGCACGAGTTATGGCGTGATCATCGGCGAGAAATCTTCGGCAAGAACGCGCCTAAGGCGCCGCGCTTTCCGATTTTCGCGAAGCTGCTCGACGCGCGCGAAAAGCTTTCCCTGCAGGTCCATCCGCCCGAGGAAATAGCGGCCGTGTTCGGTGGCGAAGCGAAAACCGAGATGTGGTACCTGGCTGAAGCCGATCCCGGCGCAGAGATTTTTTTCGGGCTCCGCCGCGGGACTTCGCGCGCACAGTTCGAGGAGGCGCTGGCGAACGGTGAGGCAGCTGATTTGGTGCATCGGATCGCGGGAAAAAAAGGCGACGCCTTCTTCGTCCCGAGCGGGCGATTGCATGCGATCGGGCCGGGAAATTTGGTCGTCGAGATTCAGCAGAACAGCGATACGACCTATCGCGTTTTCGATTGGAACCGGGTCGGCAGCGATGGAAAGCCGCGCCGCCTGCATCTCGCGGAGGCGATGCGCTCGATCGATTTCGATGACTTCGAACCCGAGATCGTTAGGCCGCGCGGCGAGCTGCTGGTCGAGTCGCCGTTGTTTGTGGTCGAAAAGTGGGAGCTGCAGGAAGCGCGACCGGCGCTCGATCGTAACGCGGCCGCAGTTTTCGTTTGCCTGAGTGGTAAAGTAAGAATGGCCAATATCGAGTTGCGAGCCGGCGAATTTTTTCTTGTTCCCGCGGCTGCTCAAAACGCGCTCTTGGAGCCACTCGCAAAGACGGCAAGTCTGTTGCGAGTTACCCTTTCCGTTCGTTAGGCAAGTCTTCTTATTCTGACCGAAGCGAAGACCTCGCGAGGTCGATCGACCGTCGTTAGGCTAACGATCGTTTCGGATGAGTTGTGAGGTCCTTCGCCGTTTTCGCGGGCTCAGGATGACAACCTTTTTTGACGGCGGCTCGTCTTAAACGTGCAGCCCGGGCATACGCCGGACCGGCTGACGACCGAGCGGCTGCACGCCGTCGATTTTCCAACCGTCGGGCTCGGCGGTGAAGCTGTAGAGGAAACCACGCACTGCGCCGTTGGGCGCGATTAAAAACACCTGCACCAGAGCAGTCGCGCCGGCCACGTGAACGGCGCCAAATTCCACCCGTTGCGCTTCGGTCATAGAGGAAAAATCCCGCCGGATCATCAACTCGAATTGCGCCGGGGAAAACCTCTCCTGCACGGCGCCGGCGGCGTGACGATAGGCCCTCTCGAAATCGGCGGCGCGAAAGGCGGAGAGCTGCCGGTTGACGAGCGAAAACAATTCCTTCGCCGGTGGCGGCGGAATCCGATTGCGCGCGTTGTGGGTCGCGAGGATGGCGGCGCCACAGAGGGCGAAGAAAAAAAGGAGGAGCGAAGCTTTGACCGTCCGATTCATCGTTAGGCTGAGCGGGCGGGATCGATCCGGCGCAGGTAATCGTAGGTGTAAAGGCCGCTGTCGTGCCCGTCGCCCCAGGTCGGCTGGAGCGCGTAACCGCCGACCTGATTCCATTTTGTGAGCTCGAAACTTTGCGGTGTGTAATGGACTTCTGGCCTCACGATATCGCCGAGGACATCGGGCTCGCCGCCGCAGGCCGCGCAGGGGCAGGCGCCGCGCATGAGGCGGAGGGGAAGAAAGGATTCGCTCCCGTCGTTCCATTGAATGGCGAGCTCGGATCCGATGAGTTCGATATTTTCCGGGGCAATGCGCATGGGAAAGGAGTTTAACAACAGCGCGCGCGCGAGGCAATCTTCTCCCGCGCGTCGCGAGCTTCTTTTCGTTTCCGGAGAGAGGACTGGCTGGTAGCGCGTCGGCCGTTTGGCTGCCAACCAAACGCCCCTGTGCCTTGCGCCCGGCGCGAATTTGAGATGACAGTTTCTTTTTCGCTTTTTCCACTCCTCTAATCCGCGTGAGTTCCGCATAGACTGCGCCTAGTTGACGGGCTGACAGCCCGCCCTCCCCGGAATTGCCGCTGGCTGCGCCTAACGACTTCCGAAGATCGCCGTGCCGACGCGGACGAGAGTGGCAGCTTCCTCAACCGCGACTGTGAAGTCACCGCTCATTCCCATCGAAAGTTGCTCCAGCCTGACGCTGAATTCCTCTTCCAAAGCGTCGCGCAATTCGCGCAGCGCCGCGAAGTGGCGGCGCGATGCCTCCGCTTCTGGGGCGAGCGGCGGGATCGTCATCAATCCCTCGGTCGTTAGGCGGCCTAATGAGAGCAGCTTTTCGAAGTCGCGCCGCAACGTCTCCGGCGAAAAGCCGTGTTTGCTCGCTTCCCCGGCCACATTGACCTGCAGGAGGACGCGCGGATTTGCGCCTTCTTCGTCGGCGATGCGCTGAATGTCTTCGGCGAGGGCGAGCGAGTCAACGCTGTGAAACATCTCGAAGAGCGGGAGCGCCTGGCGAATTTTGTTCTTTTGCAGGGTGCCAATAAAATGCCAGCGCAACCGCGAAGAGAGGAGCGGAATTTTAGCGCGCGCTTCCTGCACGCGGCTTTCGCCGAAGAGCATCTGCCCGGCCTCTTCCGCCGCGCGAATTTTCTTGGCATCCTGCTTCTTCGTGACCGCGACAAGCTGCACGTCGGCTGCGTCACGACCGCTCTTCTCGGCAGCAGCGGCGATCTGCGCGCGCACTTTTTCCAGGTTGCCGGAAATATCCTCCATCGCCGCATTATTCCCCGAGATGCGAGCGCGGCAAGCAGCCTCTCGCCTGACGATGCCGTGATCGCGCGCTTCGCTACAATTTGCGAATCGCCGGCACGTCGAGAATGCGAATTTTGCTCGGGTGGGCTTTCCACTTCCCAGGCAACCGCGCGCACGATTTGCGCGATCGTGACGAGGCCGAGCCGGCGCGCGCTTTCCCGCGTCGACGGGATCAAGCCCAGAATCCAACAGGCCGGCACGATCGCATAAGGCCAGCGACGACCGGGCCCGAACACATACCATGGCCTAACGAATGTGGCGCGCAGGCCGCTCGCGCGCAGCATCGCCTCTCCCTTCAGGCGTACCTCGATAAATGCCTGCATCATCCGCGCGGGGTGCGCCACGCTCAGATAACGAAATGCTGCACGCCAGCATCGCGTGCCGCCTTGCTCGCGACCTGCACCGAGACCAAGTCGATCTCCTGAAATTGGCGCGCCTTCGTCGGACTCGGATGCGGAGTGCCGATTAAATGCACGAAAGTATCCGCCGGCGAAATCTCCTCTGCGTAGGAATCCAGCTGCAGCGGATTGCCCACGATCTGATGGACGTCAGACGGCAACTTTCCTTCCGATCCGGACCGGACCAGGGCCCTCACGACATGGCCGCGTTCGCGCAGGACGGGAACCGACGTAGCCGGTTCCGCTGGTGAGAAAAACGTTCATCTCTTCGCGAGTAAATCGATCATCTGGCGCGCGAGCTTCGGACCGATCCCGGCTTCTTCGTGCTTAAAATAGACGAACGCCTCCGGCCATTTCTCGGATTGTTGCCTAACGAAATCGGTCCAGCGCTCGACATCGAGCGCGGTGTAATCTTCGCGACGCAAACGCAGGTAACCATAATCGGCCGTGGCGACGAGCGGGGTGCTCAGCTTTTCCGAGTCGGCGATGCAGAGGGCGAGGTTGTGCGACTTAAGCAGCTCGAAAATTTCCTCGTCCAGCCACGATTCGTGCCGGAATTCGAAAGCGGCGCGCATCGTCGGCAGCTCGCGCAAAAAATCGCGCAAGCGGTCGCCGTCTTTCTTGAAGTTAGGCGGCAATTGAAAGAGGACCGGCCCGAGCCGCTCGCCGAGCGCGGAGACGACGCGGCAGAAATAATCGATCGTGTCTGCGCAATCGCGGAGCTTCGCGAAGTGGGTGATTTTCTGTGGCGCCTTGAGGGCGAAGCGGAAGTTTTCCGGCGTCAGCTCTTTCCAATTGTTGATCGTCTTTTCCGAGGGGATGCGATGGAACGTGTAGTTGATCTCGGTCGTGGAAAGGTGTTCTGCGAAATACGGCAGCATCTTCGCAGCCGGCAGGTCCTCCGGGTAGAAACTTCCCTTCCATTCCGCGTATTGGAAACCGGAGGTGCCGATCCAGGTTTTCATCGTGTCGCTCCGAGCATGCCTTGCGCGCGCGGCGCTGACAAACTTTCGCTCGACGTTTGGAGGGCCGACGCTTCGCCTGCCAATAATCTGAAGTTGGGCACCCAAAGCAGCCGCCCCGCAATTTCTCGTTAGGCGAATTCTTTCGAAAATCAGAACGCTTCACTGGCGGAGTCGCGATTAAGCAGCAGAAATGGCAACTGACTCAGAACTCCGGATGGCCTGGGTGCTGACGAAGAACACGGTGATCGAATGGTGGAACGACAACACCTTTCGCCTCGCCGCGTCGCTCGCCTTTTACACCATCTTTTCAATCGCGCCGGTGCTCCTGATCGCGGTCGGCGCGGCCAGTGTGTTTCTTAAGCGCCAGACGGCGGTGAACCAGGTGGTCCAGCAAGTGCAAAGTCTCGCCGGCCCGCAGGGCGCCGATGCTGTCCGCACGGTCCTCGACTCCTCTGCTGGTCTGGGCAAAGGAGCGTGGGCGATCACGGTCGGCTTGATCACGCTTTTCCTCGGCGCGTCGGTGGTTTTTGCAGAATTGCAATCGGCGCTCAATCAGGTCTGGAACGTCAAGGTGCAGGTGCGGCACGGGTTCGTCGTCGATTACGTTCTGGATCGGCTTCGCTCCTTTTCTATTGCGCTCGTCGTCGGATTTTTGCTTCTCGTTTCGCTCGTCTTGAGCGCGGCGCTGAGCGCGCTGCAGGATTACATGACGAACTGGATGCCGCGTTTTCCCTGGCTCTGGCAGGGCGCGAACATCGGCGTCTCGCTCGTCGTCGTGGCGCTGCTTTTCGCGATGATTTACAAATATCTGCCCGACGTTGAGATCGGCTGGCGCGATGTCTGGATCGGCGCGGTGGTCACTTCCCTGCTCTTCAATGGCGGGAAATATCTCATCGGACTTTACCTCGGGCAGGCGGCGATCGGGAGCGCGTTTGGAGCCGCCGGTTCTTTCGCCGTGCTTCTCGTTTGGATTTACTACTCGGCGCTGATTAGTTTCTTTGGCGCGGAATTCACTCAGGTCTACGCGCGGCGACATGGGCGCAAAATTCAGCCGCAATCGCATGCGCGCGCCGACGCGAAAACGGAAGCTCATGCCTGAGAAGCCATCGCACGAACATCGGGCCGCGGCCGCCTCGCATCGGATGGCATTGCGCACCGTCCTCATCACCCTCGGCCTCATCGGCATCGCGGTCATCGTGCTCTATCTGCTGCGCAATTTCGCTTCCGCTCTGTTGCTTATCTTCGCGGGAATCCTCTTCGGCATTTTCCTAAACGCCCTAACGAACTTGGGCGCAAAAAGGTTGCACCTGCCACGCTGGCTCGCGCTCACTCTTCTCCTGGTCGTGATCGTCGGTGGGGGCGTGCTCTTCATCTGGCTGGCTGGCCCGCAGGTCGTGCAGCAAATGCAACAGCTGGCCGAACAATTGCCCAAGTCGCTGAGTAAGCTCCGCGACCAGCTGGAGCGTCACGATTGGGGACGGACGATTTTGAGCAACTTGCCGTCGCTCGACAAAATGAACCCATCGCTGGCGACGCTGATGGGATCGGTTACGCAATTTTTCTCGATCACGCTCGAAGTGCTTGGCGCGATTGTTTTTGTTTTTTTTGTCGGGCTTTATCTGGCGGCGGGGCCGCGCGAATACCTCGATCCGCTTCTTCTGCTATTCTCGCCGGAACATCGGGAACGCGGTCATGAAATTGTCGCCGCACTCGGGGGCGCGCTCGGCTGGTGGCTTTTTGGACGGGCAGTGACGATGAGTTCGTTAGGCATTCTCACCACCATCGCGCTCTGGCTCTTTGGTATCCCGCTCGCGCTCGTTCTTGGGATCATTGCCGGGCTGCTTTTGTTTGTGCCCTACCTGGGCGCGATCGCCGCGGCCATCCCGGCGATGCTTGTGGCCTTGGTGCAAAGCCCGGAGAAGGCGTTTTGGGTTGGCTGCATTTATACCGGCGTCCATGTTTTTGAGGGCTATTGCATCACGCCCTTCGTGCAACGCCGCGCGGTCGCGCTCCCGCCGGGTCTGCTCATCTCGGTGCAAATCCTGTCCGCGAGTTTGTTCGGGATCGGGGGCGTGGTTTTTTCGACGCCGCTCACCGTGGTCGCGATCGTCCTCGTGCAGATGCTCTATGTGCAGAACGTGCTCGGTGAAAGGGTGGCGGTGCTCGGCGATCACGAGCCGCACAAGTCGCCGCCGTGAACGGCCTCGTCTTCCAAATCGGGCTATTTCTCGGATCGCTCCTGCTTATGGCGGTCTCGAGCTTTGTCCTTACGGTCGCGCTCGAGCGCATCGGCGGCCGGCTTCGTTTGGCGGAAGGACTACTTGGAATCCTGACCGCGCTGGGAGCCGACGCACCGAAATTTCCTCCTCCATCACTGCGCTTTTCGCCGGTCATTACGAGCTCGGTGTCGGCGTCGTCCTCGGCTCGAATATTTTCAATCTCGCCGCGCTGCTCGAAGCGAGCACGCTTGTCGCGGGGCTGGTGCGGACAGGCACGAGAGGCGCGCTCTTGAACGGCGGCGTCTCGTTTCTCGCGACGATCGCGGCCGGCGCGCTCCTCCTCGAATGGCTCCCGCCATGGCTCGCGGTGTTGCTCATCGCGCTGCTCTTCCTGCCCTACGCGTTCGTCCTCGCGCTCTTCCCGACCCAGATCAATCACTTGCCGTTACCTTCGCGCCTGACGAGCTTCCTCGCGAGCGCCGTCGGTCACGTGCAGAAGGACGCCTCGCCCCCTGGGACGAAGAAAACTGGGAAAAGGAAAGGCCCCGCGCTATTCGATTGGCTGCTTCTCGTTCCGGCGATTTTCGCGATCGTCGCCGGGCAGCCGCGGAATCGTGCAATCAACCGTCGCGCTCGCCGGTCGCTTCGTCATTCCGCACGCCATCGCCGGCACGATTGGGATCGCCGCTCTTACGGGAATTCCGAACGCCATCGCCGCCACCCGTCTCGCGGGGCACGGCCGCGGTCGCCGAATGTTTCAATAGCAACATTGCCAATCTCGTTTTTGGAATTTGTCTGCCGGGATTGATCATCGGTCTTGGCGTTCCCTCCGCCCGAACGGTTTTTTCGCTTGGTTGGTTGCCGGGGATGACCGCTGGCGCCGTCGCGCTGCTCTGCTGGCGTGACGGGCTTCGGCGTGTGGGCGGAAGCGCGCTCATCGGGCTCGCCTGCCTCTTCGCCGCCGGGATCATCTATTGGTCGCTTTTCGTTATTCGTTAGGCTGCTTCGCCTGCGGCGTGCCCACTTGCCCAGGCCCATTGAAAATTGTAGCCACCGAGCCAGCCGGTCACGTCCACGACTTCGCCAATGAAATAGAGTCCCGGGACACGGCACGCTTCCATTGTTTTCGAGGAAAGCTCGCTCGTATCGAGGCCGCCAACAGTGACTTCCGCTTTCGCGTAGCCTTCGGTTTCCTGAGGCAAAATCGGCCAGCGATGGATGAGCCGCGCGAGCTGTTTGATCTCGGTGGTGCGGATTTGCGCAAGCGGTTTGGGCGAGGCGAAACGGGCGCACCACGCGGCGGCGAAACGCGCCGGCCATTCCCGGGCGAGCAATTCCTGTGCGTTCGATTTTGACTCGCGCTGCTGTAAGAGCCATTCGCCCCCCGGTCGTTGCGGGAGCAGATCAAGTTCGACGATGTCGCCTGGCTGCCAGAACGACGACGCCTGCAAGATCGCCGGACCGCTCAAACCGCGATGGGTCACGAGCATCGCCTCTTCGAAGGCCGCGCCGTTGCTGCGCGCGATGACGGGCAACGAGACGCCGCTCAAGTCGGTAAAACTTGTGTCCGGCGAAAGGACAAATGGCACCAGACCGGCGCGGCAAGGAGTGACCCTGAGACTGAACTGTTCCGCCAAACGATAACCAAAGTCCGACGCGCCAAGTCGGGAAAGGGACAAGCCGCCAGTGGCGATGACGAGGGAGTCGCATTCCATCTCGCCGTGATTCGTGCCTAACGAAAAGCGCTCCCGCTTTTCCACCGACTCAACCTGGCAACTGCAGCGCATGTCCACTTCCGCGATGGCACATTCCGCGAGGAGCATCTCGATGATCTGCCGCGAGCTGCCGTCGCAAAAGAGCTGGCCGAGCTTTTTTTCGTGAAAGGCGATCCGATGTTTCTCGACCAGCGTGATGAAGTCGTCAGGCGCGTAGCGGGCGAGGGCGGAAGCGCAGAAGCGTGGGTTGGCGGAAAGATAATTTTCCGGTGCAGCGAAGCGATTGGTGAAGTTGCAGCGGCCTCCGCCGGAGATCGCGATCTTGAGGCCGACGCGCGCGTTGTGTTCGAGAAGGGCGACGCGCCTTCCACGCCGACCCGCGGTGAACGCGCACATCAGGCCGGCTGCGCCGCCACCAATGACGATTACGTCGTAGTCTTTCAGCCTTCGTGCCCCTCGCGGACAGTTTCGCCCACCTTCGGTTCTTCAAAATCCCAGAGTAGCCAGTCGTCGTTAGGCACATATTGCTTCAGGCGGTTGTCCCAATGTTGCGGTAGCGTTTGCGTCAGTTTTCCCAAAAAAGGAAGGAGTGGATTTTGCGGTGGCTGCAGTTTCTCCGGCTCGTCCATCGCGATCTCCGGCCAACCGAACTTTTCGCGAAACTCGGCGAACCCAAAGCCGTCGAAAAAATTTCCGCTCCCGACGAGCTGCATGTACCAAAGGCTCGGGATCCCGCGCGGGTTGGGCTTGATCGGCACATCGGAGACAAGTCGGTCGAGGAGCTGCAAGGCGTGGGTGTCGCGGCCCTGTTCGAGATGCGCGCGCAAGAGGTCGAGCGCCGGGAAACTGACCGACGGACTAACGAAAAGCACCGGCTTCGATTGCAGGCGCGTGAGGACGATCTCGTGCACGGTGCCGACGCTGTAAATGTTGGTCGGCACATAGGCGATCGTGAAATCGCTCGTGTCGACCATGCGGAGATCGATGTGCAGCGTTTCCCAAAACTTCTCCGCGCTCCGCGATCGTTTTTCGTCGCCCGCCGGTCCTTGCGCAAAAGTCCATTCCTCGTGCACGTCGATGGTGTTCACATCTTCGAGGCCGTATTGATAGGCCCCACGCACGCCCGGTTTGAACCACGGATCGAAGACGATCGCTCCCTGGGCGCGAAGGAAATCGCCGACGCGATTGCGCCAGCCGAGCTCTTTCTCGTCCGCCCGGGAAGCGACGAAATCCATCGGGCCGGAGAGATAAACGCGCGCGCCGCGCAGGAAGTTGGATGGGCTCATGCCGCGAGCATAGCTGCTGGGCGGTAAAGTTGAAGCCGCCTTCCCCGCTGGAGCGCCAGGCAGCCTGCTGGAGCGGAGTTCGTTAGGCACAAAGCGTAAATTGCTGGAAGCAGGAGTGCGGATGCGCGATCTTGGAGGCGTTATGAACAAATTGCGTCTGCTCTTTTTTCTGCTCGTGCCGGTATCGCTCGCCTGTGCGCTCTCGCCAACGCCGAGCTCCGGAGTGCAAGGGACGATGATGATCAGCCCTGTTTCGGGAGGGCCTTTGCGAAAAGGCCAACCGGAATCGAAGCCGTTGCCGGATATGGAATTCCTCGTCAAGCAGGGCGAGCGAGTAGTCACTTCCTTCCGGACGGATGGACAGGGGCATTTCGAGGTGAAGCTGGCTCCGGGGCATTACATGATCACACGGAAGGATTCGCAAGCCGGCGTCGGATTCTACGGACCATTCGAAGTCGACGTCTCGGCGGCGCAGATGAAAACCGTGCAGTGGGAATGCGACAGCGGTATTCGTTAGGCTGATGATCTCGGGTGGCTGTCTCTGTGGCGCGATCCGCTACGAAGCGCGGGGTGAGCCGTATCACGTCACACATTGCCATTGCGCCGATTGCCGGAGAAGTGCGGGCGCAGCCTTTGTCACCTGGTGCTCGTTTCCGCGCGAAGATTTCCGCTTCATCAATGGGGAGCCGCGCGAGATCGCTTTTGCCGGACGCCTGCGCGGGTTTTGCCCGGTGTGCGGAACGACGTTGACTTTTCGGTCGTCCCCGGAGACGGACGAGATCGACGTCACGGTGAGCAGCTTTGATCATCCTGAAGTGGTGTCACCGTCCGATCACATCTGGATTGAGGATCGGTTGCCCTGGATCGCTCTGGCGGACGGGCTGGCGACACACGCGAGGGGGAGAAGCTGAAAATCGTCGTTGTCGGTGCCGGCGGCCGCCTCGGCGCGGCGCTCGTCCGGGAGTGGGGCGAACCATTTTCCGTGCGCGGATTCAACCACGCGCAGCTCGATCTCGGCGCGCCTAGCGAGCTGCGCGGGACCCTTGGCGCGCTCGAATTCGACGCGCTGATCAACGCCGCTGCGCTCACCAATGTCGATTATTGCGAAGATCATCGGAACAAGGCGCTGCAGCTCAACGCGACTGCGCCGGGCGTGCTCGCGGAGATTTGCCGGGAGAAAGGCGCACGCTTCATTCATGTTAGCACCGACTACGTTTTCGATGGCGAAAAGCGCGAGCCTTACACCGAGGAAGATGCGGCGGAACCAATCAGCGTTTACGGCGAATCGAAGCGAGCTGGGGAAGTGCAGGTGCTGAAGGCAAACGAGGGCGCGTTGGTCGTGCGCGTCTCGTGGGTTTTCGGTCCGGACCGGTCGAGCTTCGTCGATGCGATGTTGAAAAAGGCGCGCACGGAAGAGGAGATTGCGGCGGTAGCGGATAAATTTTCTACGCCGACGTATACCAAAGATATCGCGGCGCTGCTGCAGCCCTTTGTAGCCGGGATCACCGACCCCGGCGCCACCGGCATCCTCCATCTCGCGAATACGGGCTCATGCAGCTGGCAGGAGTATGCGCAATGGGCGCTGGATTGTTGTCATCGTTTCGGTGTGCCGATGCGGGCAAAGACCGTCGGCGCCTCGTCGTTGAGCGAGATGAAGAATTTCGTCGCCCGTCGGCCGGTCTCTACTGTCCTCGCGACGGAGAAATACGAACGCCTGGCGAAGAACGCGCCCCGCGACTGGCACGAAGCGGTGGAAGATTACGTGCGGATTCACTACGCGGGCAAAGTTTAGCTTGTTTTCACGGGCGATTGTTTCTGGCGCCTTGTCCGGCGGCCAGATGGCGTTTCGCTGCAGAAGAACGACAACCGGCGAAGTGATCGGCAAGCCGAGGTCGTCGCCGCCACGATCGCGCCGAGTCAAGATGCCGCGGCCCTCGGGTGCGGACGCTCGCACCCGGTGCCTCCACAGCCGTCTTGGGCGGCGACAATGGTGCGAGCGGCCTCCGGGTGATCGAAGCCTATCCTCTGTCTTAAAAGCTTTATTTCGCTCGGAGCGGAAGGTTGACAAGGCTGCGCCGGTGGAGTTTCGTCGCGCGCAAAGTGAAAGTGATCTTCTGCGTTTGCGCCCTTTCGTTTTTCGCGATGGCGGTTGCGCAAGCGGGCGCTCCTGCGCCGCAGGAGACGATGATTTATCGGCAGCCTAACGATGAGCCTTTCGCTCGCGGAACGAAGGAATTTCAAGAGCTAGCCGGTGGGTTCCGGTTTTTCCAATTCCATAACACGGACAACGATTATCCCTCGATCGATTACGTCATCAACACCTTCCGTCTCGGAGTGATGCTCAACGACCCGCGCGGGCACGGATTGTTCGCCGGCAATTTTGAATTTCTCGGCGAAGCTTTCGGAGGCGGGATCGTGCAAGGGCCGGGCGACGTCATCGCCGGAGCGACCCTCATCTTTCGCTACAACTTCGTGCAACCGAAGGCACGATTTGTTCCTTATTTCCAGATCGGCGCCGGCGGCGTTTACACCGATATTGGAGAGAAGGAATCAGTCGGGCAGATCAGTCTGCCGGTGGAATTCAATCTTCAGGGCATCGGCGGGCTGCGCTATTTCCTGAACGATCGCTGGTCGCTCATCGGCGAGATCGGCTATCGGCATATTTCCAATGCCGGGCTCCACAGCCCGAACGTGGGCGTTGATTCGATTGGCGGAAACGTCGGAGTTGGGTTTTCCTTTTAGCTACATGAAGAATTCATTTTTGGTCGTTGGGTTAATGCTGATACTAGCGGCGCCGTTGCGCGCGAGCCTGGTCTGGGAAAATCCGGTGGTTGAACTTCATCCGCCGGTTTCGGCCGAGACGACGGTGGCCCATTTCAAATACAAGAACACCGGCGACAAACCGGTGAAGATCACGGTGGTGCGGCCTTCCTGCGGTTGCACGACAGCGCAACCTCCAGCAGAAGCGATCGCGCCCGGAGCGGGCGGCGAGATCAACGCCACTTTTCACATCGGCGATCGGAGCGGCCCGCAGACCAAGACGGTCCGCGTCCTGACCGATGCGCCGGACGATCAGGGCGTCATCCTTACCCTGCATGCGGATGTGCCCAAGGTGCTCGAGGTGAAGCCGAGTTTTCTTTTTTGGCCGAAAACGGAAGCGCTCGGGCCGAAAAAGATCGAGGTCGAGTTGGGCGGAGATTACCCCGTGAGCAAGCTCGATGTCACCTCGACCGATCCGGACGTGAAAACCGCGGTGAAGTCGCTCCCGGGGAAGAAGGGATTCGAGATCACGGTGACCCCGCCCGCAGGCAATCGACCGATCAATGCGTCGTTGAAAATCGATCCACATTTTCCGAAGGAAAAGCCGAAGCTGTATTCGGCCTATGTGCGGATCGACGCGCATCCGACGCAAGCCGCGGCCGCCACCGCCACCGCCACCGCCGCACCGAAGTAAATCGTGCGCGCGCAGTTGTTTCGTCAGGTCCTCCTCCTGCTCGGCCTGGCGTTTCTCCCGGCGATCGGGCAAGCACTTTATTTTCGCGGGGACCCGGCCTGGCAGGCGCCTCCGGCTGACTCGGGACAGGTAAGCCTGGCGCAGGCGACCTCGTGGGGTGCGACCGCACTTTGGATCGATGCTCGTCCGGATGCCGAATTTGCGCGCGGTCACGTTCCCGGCGCGATGCAGTTGAATGAGGACGACTGGAATGGGCTGCTCCCGCAGGTGCTGGCGGCGTGGTCCCCGCAGCGGAAGCTGGTCGTCTATTGCAGCCGGAAGAGTTGCAATGCGAGCCACGCGGTGGCGGAGCGCCTTCGGCATGAAGATAGCCTAACGAACGTTTACGTGCTCGCGGGGGGCTGGGAGGAATGGCAGAAGAATCACAAGTGACCAGCGCACGTCGCTGGAGGTGGGGCTTTGCCGTCCGGCTCCTGTTCGCCATCCTCGTCGGCGCGGTTTTTCTCTATGCTGGCATCACGAAAGTGAGCGCACCGATGAAGTTCGCGAGCGACATTAGCAACTACCAGATTCTCCCGTGGTCGCTTGGTGTCCGGTTCGCGTTTTACCTCCCTTGGCTCGAGATCGCGGTCGGACTGGCGTTGATTTTTCAGCGACTTTTTCTCGGAGCCCTCGCCCTCGCGATCGCGCTCATGCTCGTTTTTCTCGGTGCGACAATCTGGGCGCGCCTGCAGGGGATTAATATTGCCTGCGGTTGTTTCGGGACCGCCAGCAGCAATCTGACGCTGACCTGGCATCTCGTGATCGACATTGGCCTTTTCGTGGCGTTGCTCGGTCTCGCGCTCGCGCAAAAGGGGCGGCGGGCGAGCGATCGTTAGGCGATCTCGTAGAGAAAAACGGGGATATGCCTATCCGGCGCGATCGGATACACGCGCTGGCCACGCGATTTAGTTGCCACGCTAGCGCTTCGCCGCCACGCTGACCCCGGTAAGCCGATGCGCCTGGTCAAGCTGGACCTGGCGCAAAGCGAACTGCATCACTGGCGCGCGGTTGTCGCTCACCTGCACATGCACATTATCGCTGCGCGATTGGAGGATGATTCCTTCGAGCTGAAAGGTCGGCGAAAGTTCCACCCGCAGAACGTTAAAATACGCGCTCATTTGCACCCGCATCTGCCCGCGATGGCGTTGTTCGGGAGGTAAGTCGCCGCGTCCGCCGGCTTCTTTCCATTCGTCAGGCGCATGGCAGTTGGCGAGCTCTGTTTGACTGTCGGCCGACTGCGGTGATTGCGAAGTCGGTGTGATACGAACGGTGTTGATCCTGCCGTCGGAGCGCAGCGTAAGAGCCCCCAGTTCAAAATCTATCTCGGGCGATTTGCCGGTACTGTCCATGGTCACAGCGACCATTAGGCCGGCCAACTTCAGTTGCAGCGCGCCCGTGCGAAAATCGGCCGTTAATTCCGCGGAGACGACGTCGAGACTCAACGTAATGGTTGCCTCTCTCAGCTCCGCCACAATTGCGGCGGGAGGCGGGGGGTCGCTCCAGCGCGGCGTGCTTGCGGCCGCCTCTCTCGGTGGCGCGAGGACGAGCGATGCGGTTGGCGTCGAGGGGCTGTCCGGCGGCGACGGCTCGGTCGGCAGCGTCTCGTTAGGAACAGCACCATGTCCGTTCGATGACGAGGCGTGCGGCGGCGCGCTGATGGCAGGACCTGGCGGTGGCGACTCGCTTTGGGAAGCGCTCAAGGGCGGCGCCGGTTCGGGCAGCGGCCCCGCCGCGAGAATTTTTTCCACCGTATTGATGAGCGCGCCGGAAAGAAACGGCTTCGGCAATGTTTCCACAACGTTGTCATAACTCGACGCTGTCTTCGCCAACTCCGGCAGGTGCCCTGACATCATCAGGACCGGAATGCGCGCTGTCGCTTCCCCTTCGAGCAAAGCGCGACAAACGTCATCGCCGTTCATATCCGTTAGGCTGTAATCGAGCAGGATGAGATCCGGCCGCTCCGTCGCGGCAAGCTTTAATCCTGCTTCGCCGGTCGCCGCGGTGAGGACGCGAAAGGTACGATCTGCGGTCGCGAGGACGTCGGCGACGAAGACGAGCAGCATCTCCGTATCGTCGACCACGAGAATGGTCTTGCTCGGCGGAGACGGGGGTTCGGCTGGCGGCGACGCTGCCACGGGCTCTTCGCCTAGCGATTTCGCGTGGCCCCGTTCCGCCCTCTGCATCACTTCGAGAAGAAGAATGGCCCACGGTTGATCGATCGTTTTCGGTGCCTCCGCGGGTAACTCGCTCTCGCTAAATTTCGCTTCCGGCCATTGCGCCATCTGCTGCAGCGCGGGCACGCCGCCGAGGCCGTCAGTCGCCGCATGGCAGATCTCGCCGTGTCGAAAATGGATCTCGCCGACCTTCCTGCTCGGCGTCTCGGCACGGAGGACCGAGTTGCTCAGCGCGAGACATTTCAGCTGCACGATGTCGAGGATTTGCAGATCGCGAAGCGTCCCGCGAACATCCCCCGTGGGCGGGGCCGCCCACGGTCCGAGCAGGGCTTGCACGGTCGCACCAAAATCCGCGAGATCGAACGGCTTCCCGATAAACTGGAGCGCGCCCGCTATCCCGCGCACCGTCCGCAATTCGCGCGCCGGACTCGCCGCGATCACGAGCACGCGCGTCTCTGGATAGCGTTCGCGAAGTCGATCCAAGAATGCCAGCTCATCTCCTGGTGCGGGGTCGAGATCGAGGACGAGGAGTTCCGGTTTGATTAGTTTGCTGGCCGCCTCTGCTTCCACCAAAGTTTGGGTGACGCGGATCGCGTGATGCGGCGCAAATTTTCGCAAAGCGGAGGAAAGCGCGATGCCGAGTGCATTATACGGCTCGACCAAAAGGATTCCGCGCACGGTGGGTTCGGGCGCCGGAACTGTGGGTGAAGCGGGCACTGGTGGCAGGCTAGAGCGGATCGAGAATAGGATAATGGGCGAGCATGTCAAAGCTCAGAATTGGCCGGGTACCTATCACCGGAGGCCGGATCCCATGGTGCCTGTAAGGCTTACAGGATCTATTGGTCCTCCCCAGCCAACCGCTACTCGTAGCGGAGCGCTTCGATCGGATCGAGCGAGGCCGCGCGATAGGCCGGGTAAAGGCCGAAGCCGATCCCGATCGCTGAACAAACAATCAACCCCGCGATCGCCCAGCCGATAGGAAAAATCAGATCGACCTTCAGCCAAAGTGCGAGCAAATCTCCCCCGAGGACGCCCAAGAAGATCCCCAAAATTCCCCCGGCCTCTGAGATGAAGACCGCTTCGGTCAGGAACTGCCGCAGGATATCGCGGTTTCGCGCGCCGATCGATTTTCGCACGCCGATCTCTTTCGTCCGCTCGGTCACACTCACGAGCATGATGTTCATGATCCCAATCCCGGCGGCGAGGAGCGCGATCGTGCTGATGACAAATGCGCCGATGCGAATGACTCCCGCGATCGACATGAAGGCACCCTTGAGCGAGTCATTCGTGTAAACATCGAAGTCGTTTTCCTCATCGGCACGCAGCCCGCGCGCGATCCGCATTGCGCCGATCCCGCGGTCAAAGGTCTGGCTGTAATCCATCTGCGAAACCGATTGCGTCGCGATGTTCACCGTTCGATTCGCCGAGCCGAAGTCCTCGAAGAAACGTGTGATCGGCAGCGCGCAAATGTCGTCCTGGCTCTGCCCAAAGGCGGTACCGCGAGAAGCGAGCACGCCGATGATCGTAAAGGTATGCCCGCCTAGTTTAATCACCCGGCCAATCGGCGATTCATGGGGGAAAAGACGCTCCTCGATCGATTTCCCGGCGACGAGCACGCGGCGGCTGAAGGCGACATCTTCGTCGTTGAGATTGCGCCCATAGGCGAGGGTGTAGGCGTTGGCCGCGAGGAAGCTCTTGTTCGTGCCCACGATCGTTATGCTGGGCGTCGTCTTCACGCCGTTGTAGACCGCCTGCTTGCCATCGTCGAAAACCTTCAGACACACCTCCGCGGCGTGCCCCTCCATCAACTCCCCGTAACGCTGCGCCTGCTCGTAACTGATATCGCGCCGATTCTCGTATTTCTTCGAGTCGCGCCCGCCCGCGTGCACCGTCACCGGATACTTCGCGAACTGGAAAATATTGGAGCCGAAAAGCGTGAGGCCGGTTTCGATCGAAGCCTGCATCGCGCCGATCGCCGTCATCACCGAAATGACGGAGAAAACGCCGATCGTGATGCCGAGCATGGTGAGGGAGGAGCGCAGCTTATTCGCGCCCACCGAGGCAAGGGCCATCTTTAGGATTTCGCTAAAGTTCATCTGATTTAACCGGAGAGGACGCAGAGAGCGCAAAGCTGTTGAGATTCAAAGAATCGCTTCCTCCGTGAGATTTAGAAACGCGTCGGCGAATCCCGTGCTTCAAGAGATGCCCGTTGAAATTGAAGATCAGCCCGACATTCCAACCCCCAAGCTTCAGATAACTCAGCAACTGCGCGTCATGCAACGGCGTCAAATTCATTCTAGCAAACTCTGGGTCCTCAGCGCTCTCCGCGGTTAATTTCACCTACTCATATCGCAGCGCCGTCGCCGGATCGAGGCGCGAAGCGCTCCAGGCCGGCGCGATCCCCGAAGCCAGCCCCGTCAGCACCGAAACAATCATCGCCGCGATAACCAGACCGAACGAAAAGCTGATCGGAAACGACGGAAATGCGTGCGCCATGCCGAAGCACATGAAATAGGCGAAGCTCAATCCGATGAGGCCGCCGAGAAGGCAGAGCGCGGTCGATTCGATCAAGAACTGCAGGAGAATCGTGCGCCGTCGTGCGCCAAGCGCTTTGCGTGTTCCGATCTCTTTCGTCCGCTCTTTCACGCTCACGAAGGTGATGTTCATGATCCCGATCGCGCCGACGAAGAGCGACAAGCCGGTGATGAAAAGTCCCGCGATCGCGATCGTCGCTTTCACGCCGTCGAGGGTGCTTTTTAGGGCCTGTTGCTCGTTGATGTTAAAGTTGTCGCGTTTCTCCGGCGGCAGCCCGCGCAGGCGGCGCATGATGCCAGTCAGCTCGTCGCGGGCGTCCGCCATGTGCGTCTTGTCGCGCACTTTTACCCGCACATCGGCGTCGCTCTTTGCGCTGAAGTATTTCTTAAACGCGGGCAGCGGAATGATGACGATGGAGTCGAGACTGAAGAGGCCGAGAAAGGTTCCCTGCTTCGCGAGCGAACCGATTATTTTGAAGCGGTGGCCGTTGATGAGGATCTTCTTGTCGAGCGCGCCGTTGCCGGCAAAGAGCGCGTCGGCGACGTCGAAGCCGACCACGCAGACCTCCGCACCGTCCTGGGATTCGAGTCCGCTGAAGTAGCGACCCTGGTCGCACTCGATCGTCGAGATCAACGCGTAATCTGCGGTTGTGCCGAGGATGAAGACGTTGTCGACGGTGTTGTCGCCGGCTTTCACGCTCCGGACCAAGCTCATTGTCGGGACGGCGATAAGCAGATTGCTATTCGGCGTCGCTGCGATCGAGCGATTGATTTTGTCCGCATATTCGGTGAGGATTTTGGGGCGATCGCGGTAATTCCACCAGTCGTCCACCCGCGTCCAGGGTCGCGTCGTCACATAGAGCACGTCATCGCCGATGAAGGACATGCTCTTATCGAAGCCGATGGAGATGCCATTAATTGCGGTGCCCATGAGGGTGACGGCGACAATCCCGATGATGACGCCGAGGGCGGTCAGCATCGAACGCGTCTTATTCGCGGCCATCTGTGCGGCGGCGATTTTCCAGCTCTCGCTTAGTTCGTAGAGAAAGCGCCTCACGATTCGTCTCGGAAGTTAATGCACTGGAACGGCCTCGCGCACCTCGACGTGGAGCGCGTCGCTCTCGATCACGCCATCGCGCAGGTGCACGCTGCGGCGCGCGTGCGCCGCGATGTCGGCTTCGTGGGTCACGAGAATGACGGTGTTGCCCTGCTGATAGAGACTTTCGAAGAGGGCCATGATTTCTTCCCCGGTCTTCGAATCGAGGTTGCCCGTCGGTTCGTCGGCGAGAATGATCGAAGGATTATTCACGAGCGCGCGCGCGACCGCGACGCGCTGGCGTTGGCCGCCGGAGAGTTCGTTAGGCTTGTGACTCAGACGATCGCCCAGCCCGACATCGGTGAGAGCTTGCGCGGCCCGCTCTTCGCGCTCGACCGGACCGATCCCGGCGTAAATCAAAGGTAGCTCAACGTTGCGTAAACTGGTCGAGCGCGGGAGGAGATTGAACGTTTGAAAGACGAATCCGATCTCCCGATTGCGGATATCGGCGAGCTCGTCGCCATCCATCTCGGAAACGTTCTTGCCGTTGAACTCATAGCGGCCCGAGCTCGGCGTATCGAGGCAGCCGAGCATGTTCATGAGTGTCGATTTGCCGCTCCCGCTCGGGCCCATAACGGCGAGATATTCGTTGCGCCGGATCTGCAGGGTGACGCCGCGCAGCGCGTGGATCACTTCCTCGCCCATAACGTATTGTTTCGTGATGTTTTCGATGTCGATAACGAGCGGGCCGCGCGCGCGCATCGTGTCGTTAGGCGTCATCGCCGGGGAAGTTTGCAACCGCTCACTTCGCGGGCGTTTTCTCCATCGTGACCGGCGCACCATCCTTCAGCTTGCGGCTGATCGCGCTGTAGCTGCCGGAGATGACTTCGTCACCCGGTCTTAACCCGCTCTTGATCTCGATGTTCGCATCGTCTGCGATCCCGGTGGTGACTTTTACCATCTTCGCTTTGCTCCCCACCTTCAGGAAAACAACTTTGAGCAGCTTCTCTTTTTCTTCTTTCTCCTGCTGCTTGGCGAGGCGCTCGTTTTCGACCTGCGCATTGTTGTCGGCCTGCTCTTTCGCGCTCGCGATCTCTTTTTTCTTTTCGAGCTCCTCGGGGCTGAGATTGCTCTCGCTGTTCCGGATCGTCACACTCTGGATCGGCACCACAACGACATCTTTGACCATCCGCGTCTGAATTTCGGCGGTGCAACTCAAACCCGGACGCAGGCGGACGTTCGGCTTATCGAGGCGGATTTTTACTTGAAAATTTGTCACCTCCTCCTGCGTGCCCGTGCCGGTGGTAGTACCGGTGTTCGCGATCTCCTCGACCGTGCCCGGGAAAATGCGGCTGCCGTAGGCATCGATCGTGACTTTGGCGGAATCGCCTAGTTTCACGCGCACGACGTCGTTCTCGTTTACGTCGACGACGGCTTGCATGTGGTTGAGATCAGCCACCCGCATCACTTCGGTCCCGGCAAACTGGTTCGTCGCCACCACGCGTTCGCCCAGTTTGCTGTTGAGCACGGTGACGACGCCGGTGAGCGGCGAGTAGATGGTCGTCTTCGAAAGTTGATCGCGCGCCTGGCTCGAGCTTGCCTTCGCGCCTTCGATGCTGTGAAGGCCGGAGTTGTACATCGCTTTGGCGGAGTCGTAAGTCGTCTGGGCCGTCGTCATCTCCGTCTGCGAAATGAGATTCTTATGGAAAAGGTCCACCGCTTGTTTGAAATCGTTTTCGGCCTTCTCCATCGAAGCTTTTTGCTGCTTGCTCACCGATTCCGCAGTGCTGATCGCCGCCTGCTGTTGCTCGAGCAATGCCTTGTATGAGTCGGGCCGGATCTTCAACAGGAGATCGCCCTTTTTCACTTCCTGTCCATCGGTCACCGGCAGATCGATGATCTCACCGGCGACTTCGGGCGAAATCTTCACTTCCGTCTCCGGCTGCACCTTGCCTGTGGCCGAGACGGTCTCGACGATGGTGCGGCGGGTCGCCTTTTCCGTCGTCACCGGGACGGGCTGCTCACGTTTGCCGCGCAGGATCGAGCCGATGACGAGGAGCAGCACGAGCGCCCCAACGGCGATGAGAATGTGACGGCGGCGACGTGATTTGCGTTTGCGGCTAACCACGGGGGCAGGAACTGCGGGTGCGGCGGCTTGATGCATAGACTGGCGGACGGGGAGTAGAGAAGTAATGGGGACTTTAGATGTTTGCAAAGCCTTTCCCGTTCATCAAAAACCTGCATCTTTCGGCGATTTGTCCGATCGCCCAACTCGCGTGTTCGGCGATCAACGGCTCGGAATCGCGGCTCACAGTTTCCAGTGCGGGCAAGTCGCTTTCGGTTCCGACATTGCCGAGGGCGACGCAGACGTTGCGCAGAAAACCGCGCCGCTTGATTCGCTTGATCGGCGAACCGCGAAACAGTTGGCGAAACGTTTTGTCATCAAGGGCGAGGAAATCCCGCAACTGCATTTGCGCCACCGCCGGCCGCGCAGTGAACGCAGTTTCGCGCGAGATCTGCGCGAAACGATTCCACGGGCAGGCCTCGAGGCAATCGTCGCAGCCGTAAATGCGATCACCGATGAGCGACCGCAGCTCCGGCGGGATGCTGCCTTTCAGCTCGATCGTGAGGTAGGAAATGCAGCGGCGCGCGTCGAGCCGGTGAGGCCCGGTGATCGCGCCCGTCGGGCAGGCGTCAATGCAGCTCGTGCAAGTGCCGCAACGATCGGCCTGGGGTGGATCGGGCGGCAATTCGAGAGTGGTAAAAATTTCCGCGAGAAAAAACCATGTGCCTAACAAACGGTTGAGCAACATCGTGCTCTTGCCATGCCAGCCGATTCCGGCCGACGCGGCGAAGTCGCGCTCGAGCACCGGACCGGTATCGACGTAATAGCGCTGCCGGCCGCCGGCCGTTTCGAGAAAGCGATTCAGCTCAATCAACTTTCGCTCGATCACGTCGTGGTAGTCGTCGCCCCAGGCATAACGCGCGATGCGACCGGTGCCTTCGTTAGGCGGCGCTTCGCCTTGCCAGTAATTCATCGCCAGCACGACGACCGAGCGAACGCCCGGAAGCACTTTTTGCGGATCGATCCGCTTCGCCGCCGCGCGTTCGATCCAATGCATGTCACCGGCTGCGCCATCTGCGAGCCAGGTCTTGAATTCCGCGGCGTGCGCCGGCCTCGATGCAGTCGCGATGCGGCAATCGTCGAAGCCAATCTCCCGCGCGCGCCGCACCAGCTCGGCCTTTAAGTCAGCGGGCGATTTGTATCTCATCACAGACTGCTTCCGCTACCGCGCGATGATCCCGGCCATCCGTCTCGACCGCAAAATCGGCGGCTTCTTCGTAATATTTCTCTCGTTCTTCGAGCAACTTCGCAATCGTCGCGGCTGGATCAGGCGTCTGAAGAAGCGGGCGATTTTTCCGGCGCGAAAGTCGTTCTCGCAAAGTCTCGAGATCCGCCCGTAACCAGACCACGGTCCCCAACTCGCGCAACCGCGCAACGTTTTTCGGGCGCAGGACGATCCCGCCGCCCGTCACAATGATCGCACTCTCCTTCGCGTCCAACTTTCGCAGCACCTCACTCTCCGCTTCGCGAAACCGCGCTTCTCCCCATTCTGCAAAAATCTGCGGGATCGACCGCCCGAGTTCCGCCGCCACCATTTCGTCCGTATCCCAGCGTGGCCAACCGAGCTGCCGTGCAAGTAGCCGGCCAACCGACGATTTGCCGCTTCCCATAAAGCCGATCAAAACAATCGAGAGAGATTCATTGCGCACAGCTTGAATATGCGGTCGCACGGTCGTGTTGCCAAACCGACGCCGGTATGTCAGTAGCCTAACGAGCAAAAGCTCTGCAACCTTACTCCCGAGGCGGCGACAGTAAAATTAGGCGCATAAATTGCAGCATCGCGGCAAAGAGCTGGAAGATGATCGCAACGAAAAACTCCCAAAAAACGCCGGCAAAGAAGGCGTTATAAATCTGCAGCAGACTGACTGTTGCTCCGAGAAGAAAGAGTGGATAGAAAATGAGCCGCGAAATCCGATCCGCGTGAAATTCCTCGGGCGCAACCGTCCGAGCCGAGCGCATGATAAGGAAGGCGAAAGGGAGTAGGAGCAGGATGGCAAATCCACTGCACCAGCGCCAGATCGTAATCGGAGTCGGTCGAAGGCTGAGGAGAAGAATTCCGAAGAGACAAAGCGCCAGTGGAATCATCGAATTCGCCAGGAGCAAGCGGAGTCGGAAGCGGTCGAGCGCGGACCATCGGTGAACTGCCTCCGTCCGAAACACCACCACAACCCCGGCAAAACCCGCCAACGCCACCGCCACCTGGGCGGCGGTCCCGAGAGCTTCACTTGCTTCCATCAGGCTTCGCGTTCTCGTTAGGCTACGATTGCTCGAGCAACTTATCGATCGATTCGCCGACCCGCGCCGGCATTTTCTTCTCCGGGATGCGTGCGATCTCGGAAAAACTCATCCCGTGGTCGAGCCAGTAACCGATGACGAGCCAGCCCGCGTAATAAGCCTCGCGCTCCAAACCCCTCGGCCCTTTGCCCATCGTAAACCGCATCACATCTTCAGACTTATCCGAGGAGAGGACTGGCCGCACATCCTTGAGAGTCGCCGTGCGCTGTTTTGTTGTCGCGTCAAACCAACCCGGCTGCGCTTCGACGTAGTAGGCTTTGGAATGACCGGGTAGCAGCTTCTGA
>DASXPA010000133.1:0-3116 GCA_036493915.1 Chthoniobacterales bacterium
CCGACGCCATCGCCTGGTGCGAAGCGGCAGCGACCGAAGATCGTCCCGAACACCTTCAAGCTCTTTGTCTATGGGCCGGCCTAACGAGTCGTTGATCGCGAGGTCCGAGGTCAATCCGGCGGGCGTGCGTTTGCCGCTCGAATGCGCACGACGACATCGCCTAACAAATGGATGTGATCGCGAAGAACATCCTCAACGCTGCGGGCGACGGCATCGGCTTCTCCGACGCTTAGGGCAGGATCGACCTTGATCGCCACTTCTGCGTAGATGCGGTGCCCCAGCCAGCGAGCGCGCACATCCTCTACGTCGGTCACGCCTTCGACATCGCTTGGCGCGTGCTCGATTTCGGCGAGGATCTCGGGCTCGATGCCGTCGATCAACCGCGTCCAGATCGAGAAGGCCGCGTTTTTCACGATGAAGAGAATGGCGACCGTGATCAGGATGCCGACGATCGGATCGAGCACGGGAAAGCCGAGCCAGACTCCGAGCACGCCGATGAGGACGGCGAGACTGGTGAAGCCATCGACGCGCGCGTGCTCGCCATCAGCGATCAAGGCGGCTGAACCCATTTGCCGGCCCACGCGGATGCGGAAAACCGCAACCGCTTCATTTCCAACAAAGCCGATCAGGGCTGCGAGCGCGACCCAGCCGATGTGCGAGACCGGTTCGGGCTGGATAATTTTCCGCACCGACTCATACGCCGCGACGCAGGCAGAAAAAAAGATAATCAGGACGATGAGCAACCCGGCGACGTCCTCGGTCCGACCGTAGCCATAGGTAAATCTGCGGCTGGGGCGGCGCCGCGCGAGGGCGAAGGCGAACCAGAGCGGCAGACTCGTGCCGGCATCGGCAAAGTTGTGAATGGTATCGGCGAGGAGCGCGACAGAGCCGGAGAGAAGCACGATGCCCAGTTGCAGTGCGGCAGTCAGACCCAAGCAGAGAAGCGAAATCTTGAGCGCGTGAATCCCGCGTGCGCTTGATTCCATCACCGAATCGATTTTCTCGGAAAAATCGTGAGAGTGGCCGTAAATCCCGCGCAACCACCCGATGAGGCCGCTGCCGTGCTCGTGCTCGGCGTGATGAGGGTGCGAACCGTGAGGCTGGGCTGATTTCACCATCGGCTGGACCATACCCCCACCCCCCTTAGTCGTGCAATCTGGTTTGAACTGCCCTTCGGCAACCGTTAGGCTCGATCGTTCGATGAAATCCCGCCGCCATATTCATCCCGATGCCGAACGAGAAGCGCTCCGGCTGCGCGGGCGAAAAATCGCCGGCCAGCTCAAAGCGATCGACCGGATGCTGGCGGAAGATCGCGACTGTGCGGAGATCCTCATGCAGCTCATCTCCGCGCGGAAAGGCCTGAAGTCGCTGGCGGAAAAGCTCATCCATTCCCATGCGCACCATTGCATCGAACACTCCGCGAGCCGCTCCGATTCGAAGAAGAAACTGCGCGAGCTGCTCGTGGTACTCGAACGTTATGTTGAGTAACTGCGGCGGAGACGAACTCTGGACGCGGCATGGAAATGGCCATGACTGATCAAAGAATATTCAGTTCATCCGGTCTGGGACACCGGTCATTGACCTCAAGCCCGTGGCCAGACAATCAGCCGGCTCGCGAATAAAATCGGTCCGGGCCCTCGCCAGCACATTGCATCATCGCTCAGTGACTCCGTTCGAGGCAACCGGAGCCATAATCCGCAGGAGCGGGCGTCCCTTTACATTCTTCAGTGGAAAATAAACCTTGTGAGTTGTCGGATCGACCGAAACGCTGTGACTATTCGGACCGACTTTTAGATCGTTAATCTTCCGCAGTTGGTTATCTCCGTACTGAAACACGGAGACAACACCCGACTCGCACGCGACATAAAGTAACTGCAGCCCGCGATCGAAAGCGAGGACGTCCGGACCATCCCCGACGGGAAACGTCTTTTCGACAAGATGAGTTCGCAGGTTGAAAACGATAAGCTTGTTGTTTCCCTCGCAGGCAATGTAAGCCTTGCGGTGCTCGGCATCGATGTAGAATCCGTGGGGATGTTCGCTCCCCGGCAAGGGATAACGCGCCTGAATCTTACCGGTCTGCGGATTAATTTCGACTAACTCGTCCCCCGTCTGCACGCAGGCGAAGATGGAGTGCGAGGCGGGATCATACTGAGTGTTACCGACCTCTCCTCCCATTTCGATCGTAGCGATTCGCTCGTTAGTCCGAACATCGATTACTGTTTCTACTCCGCCACTTTCGTCTGAAACAAATAACTTTCCGGTTTCGGGAGAGTAGGCCAACCCATCCGGGAACCTGCCGTCAGGGACTTTTTTGGTCACCGCGAGCTTCTGCGGATCTATCACGGCGATTTCGTGATTGCCGGCGACGCTCGCGTAGAGGCTCTTTGCGGACGGCACCAGCAAGACCCCGGTGACGACAGGCAGCCCTCCTACCTCGCCTATCACCTTGTTACTTTGAGTGTCGAAGACAACGACGCTTCCATCACCCATGTGCGACAAGTAAAGCCGGCCCGTCGTGGGATCGAGGCTCTGATAATCGAAGCGCGTTATCCCCCCGGGCAATGGAATGTCCGCAACAGGCTTCAGGAAGCTCTGTGCACATGTCGATGCGACTCCGCTGAAGAGGAGGAACAAAAAAGCGACGCGTCGAATTGCTCGCGGCGGAAACTTTACCTTCACTTGTCAGCTCTAGTCGTGACGCGGGACAATCCGGCGACCAGCAGCGCGGACTTGATCGAGTTTCCAAGATCTTTCGCGGCGCCTCTTCCCCAGAAATGCAGAAACAGGATGCGCGGCGTTTCGTGCGTCATGTGGTTGTGAATTGCCACGATATTGATACCCGCCTTGCGTAAAACTTTTAAGACGGGCTGCAGTTCATCCTCGGTCATCGCGAAATCGCCATCGACCAGCGCATTGTCGTCACTTCCTGCAAAGGCCGCCCAGGTGTTTACGCCGATTGCCTTTCCGATCTCCATTCCATGCATACGCGCTTTTTGCCGAACGTGAACTTGGCCATCCCCTCGATGGTCGTTTCGCTTGCGACGATCGGCGTGCAACGACAATTGCGCGAGGTCGGACCAACGCCGGTGACAAAGCTGGAGCGTTGAACGTTCTGG
>DASXPA010000134.1:0-6782 GCA_036493915.1 Chthoniobacterales bacterium
GGCGGATTGGCGGCCGCGGCAGGTTGGCCGCGGTTTTCCGAATTCAAACCTTCAACCGACGTTGGCTTCGGCGTCGGGCTGGTCGTCACGGGCGCGGTCGCTGGTGGATTGGTAGGTTGCGCGGCACCAGGCGCGCTCACCAGTCCGGCAGCAGGCGCAGGCGTAGCGATCGGCCCGGCGGGCGCCGGCTTCTGGCTTTGCAGATCGGCCATCTCCAACTGCATCGCGCGCGCCACCGGAATATGGGCGACGCCCTTCTTCTCATCGACCCAGCCGTAGCTGGTCGCGGTTTTGTTCCAATCGTCCCGCGCGGTTTTCAACTTCTCCGCCCGCACCCGGCCGCGATCGGCTTCGTAGGTCGACCCGCGGTGCATCGCGCCGAACGTGATGGCCACGATGCCCCCGAAGAAGACAAAGAGCACGACCGCCCAAACCCACGAGGAAAAGAGGAAGCGCGGCTGATCGGGATGGAGAAGGACATCGTCGTTAGGCACGGCTGGTTAGTTTGTTAGGCGGAGCGATTCAATGAGGCGCGGGTCGCGGACCGGAAAGAGCGAAGTCCTGCCGACAATGCGCAGGTAGCAAAATCCGAGGATGCCGCCGATGCCGATGAGGGGCAGAAAATCAAGAATGCTGAGATGAACGCCAGTGCCGTGCAGGGCGGGCAGGACGATGATGTACATGTCGAGCAACTGCATGAGGACGATCCAGGCCGAAATCCAGCAGAGTTGACTGACTTTTTTCTTCGGCCCGCGCCAGAGGAGGATGAGGAAAGGAAGGAAGAAGCGGCCGATGACCAGAATCCACGAGAGCACATTCCACGACTCGGTGTTGCGGACGAGAAAATACTGCGTCTCCTCGGGGATGTTGGCGTACCAATAGAGCATGTATTGGCTGAAGCCGATGTAAGCCCAGAAGACGGTAAACGAGAGCAACCATTTTCCCATGATATGGTAATGCTCCAGGTTCACGACCTCGCGTAAATAGCCGGCGCGCTGCAGCGCCGCGGTGATGAGCACGAGCAACGCCATCGAGCTGCCGGCGACGCCCGCAAAAATGTACGGGCCCCACATGGTCGAAAACCATTTCCAGTTCAGGCTCATCAACCAATCAAATGCACCGAAGGTCAGGCAAAGCGCGAAGATCGGCAGACCGATGAAAGCCGCTCGCCGCATCCAGATGGTAAACTGGGGATTGCCGTCTTTATCCTGCCGCACCGAATAGCGCCGCAGGAGATAAGCCACCACGATCAGCGCGACGAAGAAGAAAATCGCGCGGAAAAGGAAAAATCCCCAGTTCAGATAGCCGTGCTTCAGGTCGAAGGCGGGATCGACTCCGAGCGGCAAATCCATCCAACGAAAGAGATATTTCCGCCAGAAAAGAACCGGCAAAAAGAGGACGGCCAAAACCGGAAGCAATATTGCAACATTTTCAAGTTGCCGCCGCACGACGACCGACCATTCGGCATCGGTAACGTGGTGGACGATCGTCCAGAAGAGGCAGCCGATACAAAGGGTGAAATAAAAGATAAAACCGAAGAGCCAGGAAAAGCTGAATTGCACCGGCGAAAGAAATCCGCCGATGAGACTGAGGACGACGAAGATAATTCCGATCACGCCACAGATCAGCGACAAACCGGCGAAGCGACTGGTTTCAAAAAACTCGCCTTCCGGCGCGGGCAGGGCTTGGGTTCGGTCGCTCATTTCTTTGCCGGCTCCGCTTTCTTGTTCAGATCAGCCTGGTGATCGGCCGGGATGTCGACCGCCGCAGCGTGCTGGCTTCGTTGTAAAGCGCGCAGGTAGCAAATGATCGCCCAGCGATCGTGCACGACGACCCGCGGGCCGTAGGGGTTCATGGTGTTCTTGCCGTTGGTGATGGTGTTGAAAATCTCGCCATCGGACATCTTGCGGATGCGCTCGTCCTGCAGACTAACGACCGTGGCGAGGCCGTACTGTTTGACGATTCCGTCGCCTTCCGCGAGCTCGCCGTGGCAGGGCATGCAATTGATGTTGAAACGCTGCCGTCCGCGCTCCATCAGCGCCGGCGTGACTGGGATGGGAATTCCCGTCCCCCAGTTCGCTCCCATCTTTCCGGTGTTGTAGTAGTCCGTCCCTTCGCTGAAGCCGAGCCGCGCGCGCATCGTCTCTTCACCGCGCTCGTCGACCGCCGCCCCTTCATCGCTCGCCATCGGCATCTCGTAGCCAATCGGAACCGTCCCATCGACGGGTTGGCGCCCACCTCGCTGGTCCGCAAAAAAATTGCTCTCGGCCTGCGCCCGCACTTTCGGCTGCCGCACCATGTCGGGGAAAATCTCGATCTCAGGCCTGGTGCTTTTTTGCCCGCGGAAACCAAAAACGGCAAACCAGGCTACGACCACGAGAAAGAAGATGAGAAAAAAAGCGCGCAACATTTTTACTCCTCGTGAATCGCGGTGATGTGCTGGCCACCAGTGCGCTCGAGCAGCTGGACGGCTTCGTTTTCGCTGAAGCGCGGATCGCGGGCTTCCAGGACGAGGAAAAATCCGTCATTGGTGACACGTTTAAACCGATCCCAGTTGAACAGCGGATGGTTCCAGCGCGGGAGCATATCCATCGTCAAAAACGCGAAAAAAGCGGCGAAGGAAGAGAAGAGAATCGTCAGCTCAAACATGATCGGGAAGAAGGCCGGCACGGTCCAAAAGTTGTAAGGCTTGCCGTGCACGATGAGCGGAAAAAGGTAGGACGAGGGTCCGAACTCCAGGATACAGGCGGTGAGAAACCCGGTCGTTCCGCCGATCATGACCCACGCGCTGAGCCAGGATTTGCCCAGACCCATCGCCTCGTCCATGCCGTGAATCGGGAAAGGCGAATGCACATCCCAGCGCTTGAAGCCGGCATCGCGCACGATTTTCGCCGCCTCATATAAAGCCGCCGCGCTCGGGTATTCCGCCCCGATCCCATAAACTCGATTGCCGCTCGGCGTGATCAATTTCTCTCCATTCCTCCGGCAGCGATGACGTGATGTTCTTCCGGCGTCACGAGGTGCGGATCAGATTCAGGCAAAACAAGTTTCACTTCCGACATCGCAATCATCGGAGCGAAGCGGATGAAGAGAAGGAAGAGGGAAAGGAAAATCCCGAAGGTCCCGACAAAAGTCCAAATATCGACCCAGCTCGGCGTGAAATGCCCCCAGGCCGAAGGGAGAAAGTCGCGCGTGATTCCACCCACGATGATGATGAAACGCTCAAACCACATGCCGGCGTTCACGCACATGCAGACGAAGTAAACGACCCAGATATTGCGCCGGCACCAGCGGAACCAGAAAAGCTGCGGGGAAAGGCAATTGCAGAAAAGCATCCCGACCCACCAGTACCACCAGTAGGGGCCAAAAATGCGGTTGTAAAAAGCGTAACGCTCGTACTGATTCCCGCTGTACCAGGCGATGAAAAACTCCATCATGTAGGAGTAGGCGACGAACGAGCCGGTCAGGAGAATGATCTTCGCCATCTTGTCGATGTGCTGCGGCGAAATGATGTCCTTGAGCCCGAAGATGGCGCGCGCGGGAATCATCAACGTTAAGACCATCGCGAACCCGCCGAAGATGGCGCCGGCGACGAAGTAGGGCGGGAAAATCGTCGTGTGCCAGGTGGGGATAACGGAGGTGGCAAAGTCGAAGGAGACCGTGCTGTGAACCGAGAGGACGAGCGGAGTGGAAAGACCGGCCAAAAGCAAATAGGCCATCTCGTAATGGCGCCAGTTGCGATTCGAGCCGCGCCAGCCGAGAGCAAAAATCCCGTAAAAGAATTTCTTCGCCTTTGTCTGGGCGCGGTCGCGCAGGGTTCCCAGATCGGGCACCAGCCCAGTGTACCAGAAAAGCACCGAGACCGTAAAATAAGTGGAGACCGCAAAGACGTCCCAGAGGAGCGGACTGCGAAAGTTTGGCCAAATGGCGTATTGGGTCGGGACCGGCGCAAGGAACCACGCCATCCAGACGCGGCCGATGTGAACGGCGGGAAATATCGCGGCGCAGATCACGGCGAAGAGCGTCATCGCCTCGGCCGAACGGTTGATCGAGGTCCGCCATTTTTGCCGGAGCAAAAAAAGGATCGCCGAGATGAGCGTGCCGGCGTGGCCGATACCGATCCAGAAAACGAAGTTGGTGATGCCCCAGGCCCAGGCCACCGGCATGTTCACTCCCCACACGCCCACGCCGGTGGAAATGAGATAGCCGAGGCAAAAGAAGCCGATGATGGCAACGATCGAAGTCGTTGCAAAGGCCACCCACCACCAGCGCGGAGTCGGATTTTCCACCGCCGCGGAAATGCGGTTGGTTACCCAATCCAGATTGCGGCGGTTGAGCACGAGCGGGACGCGCGCGAGTGGCGGCCGAACCGAGGCGGAAGCCTCGCCGACAATGACCTCAGGTGCGGTAGGTGCGCCGTCCATTTACGTCTCGCTCTCCAGCCTCAGCGTTGTCATCCTAAGCCGCGAAGACAGCGAAGGACCTCGCAATTGGAATCCGCGGGTCCGAGGAAGATGAGTCCGCATTTTCCAGTTGTGAGATCCTTCGCTCCGCTCAGGATGACAAGTTGCTTGAGTTTCAAAACTCATCACTTGTGTCCCTCCGGTTTCACCGCGGTCTGTTTATAATTCTCCGTCCGCTTCGCGATCGGCGGCTCGCTCGGGCTGGTCTCGTGACCCGGGCTCGCAACCCCGATAAAACCGGCATCCGGCATTTTCGGATTGGGATTGCGAATGCGCGCCAGGTAACTCGTCCGCGTATTCACATTCAAGTATTCGAGCAGGCGGTAATTTCGGTTCTGCGCTTTGACCTTTGAAACGCGGGTCGCGGGATCGGCGATGTCGCCGAAGACGATTGCTTCCGAGGGACAAGCCTGCGCGCACGCGGTCGTGAAGGAATCGCGCGGGATGAGCGTCTTGTCCGAAGCGCCGGCGCGGACGTGCGCGGAAATCTTCGCCTCCTCGATCCGCTGCACACAGTAGGTGCACTTCTCCATCACGCCGCGCATCCGCACGGTCACGTTTGGATTCTTCTGCAGCTTCATCGTATCGGGCGCGGTCTTTTCCGTGAGCGGTCCGAGATATTCCTGATAAACGGAGAAGCCGCCAATCTTTGTCTTGCCGACCGGCCGCTGGGTGTAGTCGAAGAAATTGAAGCGCCGCACTTTGAAAGGACAATTGTTTGAGCAATAGCGGGTGCCGATGCAGCGGTTGTAAACCATCACGTTGAGGCCGCTCTCACTGTGGATGGTGGCGTTGACCGGGCAGACGGTTTCGCAGGGCGCGTTCTCGCAATGCTGGCACATCATCGGCTCGTGCACGATCTCCGGATTTTCGGGGTACTGGACATGATCTTCATCGAAAGGCTGGGAGCTCGCGTAGTAGCGATCGATCCGAATCCAGTGCATCGCGCGGCCATGGGCCACTTGAAGTTTGCCGACGATCGGGATGTTGTTTTCCGCCTGGCAAGCTATGACACAGGCGCTGCAACCGGTGCAGATGCTGAGGTCGACCGTCATGCCCCATTGCTGCGGCGAAGTGAGCGGCGGATGGGTGTAGAGCGTTGGCAACTGCTTCGGTAATTCGTCGTCGCCCGCGATCTTTGTCACGAAGTTCTCGTCCTCGCGATAATGATCAAGCGTCGCTTCCCTCACGAGTCCGCGGCCTTCGATCGACCAGTGATGTTGCGTGACCGAGAGCGGATAATTCGGACCGACCTTCTTCACTGTCACGCTCTCGATCGCTTTCTTGTCCGCGACGATGAAATGCGGATTGGAACTGGTGCGAAGGAGGTAGCCGTTAAAGCCGGCTTCCTCACCGACCGGGCCGGTGTGTTTGCGGCCGTAGCCTAACGGAATCGTGACCGAGTTATCGACGCAGCCCGGAACGATGAGCGCTGCGATCACGAGCTGACGCTGGACCGGCGTCTTCGGCTGCGCAGGCGGAGCGGCCGGTGCGGTCTTCGCTTTCGGCGGCGACGTTTTTTCCGTGACCGTTACTTGCACGAGATCACCATCCTTGACGCCGATGTGTTTGGCGAAAGCCGGGCTCATCATCGCCGCGTTATCCCAGGTGAGACGCGTGATCGGATCAGGCATCTCCTGCATCCAGCCGTTGTTAATGTAACGGCCGTCATCCATCGAGTAACTGCCGACGAGCACGATCTCGGGCGAATCCTTCGTCGGCGCGGTCATCTGTTCCGACCACAAAGTGTGGGCGATGCCCCCGGCGGTGTTGCCGTTAAATTTCGGCGCCGCGTTCTGCGTCGGAATGTGCGCGGCGAAACCGTCATGCAGAAACTTCGTCCAGGCCGTCGCGAAATCTCCCGGCGGCGCAGTTTGCCGAAAAGTTTCCTGGACCAGCTCCGGACCCTTCGCGACCGGCTGGCCACCCACAAGCTGGATAATATCGACATCGGAAAGGCCGCCGAAAAGCGGCAGAATCATCGGCTGCATCGCGACGTAGCCGCCGCCGATCGTAAGGCCGTCGCTCCAGGTCTCGAGATAATGCGCGGCCGGCACATGCCATTGGCTCAAGGCCGAAGTGGCATCTTCATACGCGCCCAGCCGAACGACATCGGGCACGCGCTTCTGCAGATCAGCCCAATCGATCCCGCTCCTGGTCGCGCGGTCGATCGCGATTGAGCGCGGGGCGTTGTAAACCGGGTCGCCGCCGAGAACGAAAAGCTGCTTGATCCGGCCGGCGTCGATCTCGTTCGCGAGCTGCAGAATGCTGTAAGAACGTTCGGCTTTCGGCAGCTGCCGGACGAGGATCGTCGTGCCG
>DASXPA010000135.1:0-7219 GCA_036493915.1 Chthoniobacterales bacterium
CATTCGGATGGCTCGGGGGCCCATGATTCTTGCCGATGAATGGCTGGAAACGACCGGGCCGCCGTGGGACGCATTCAGCATCCGCATCGGCGAAGAGGAGCTCGACCGGATTATTCCGACGCTCGAAGAACGGGAAAAGGAATCAATCGAAATGGGGCGTCTGGCGTGAAGGCTTGGGAAAATTGTTTTGGCGAGGGCGCCTCTTTCCACCGGATCGTCGAGTGGTGTTGGGAGATCAAAGCGGAGCGCTCGTTTCGGAGAGGTGGGCGCATCTGCCGGTTTACCTGCAATATCTGCGGCCGTTTCATTTTCGGCATCGTCTTCGAACGCGCTATCACGGCTGGCAAAAAACGATGGATGTCTCATGACAGGTTGCGCTCCTCGGCCGCTGCGCGAACTTGTTAGGCGCAGATGACTTTGCCGCCGAGCCCGCCGCCGCCTAACGAGAAGAAACTGCGCATCGCCTCCTTCGCGATCCACGCCGCCCGCGGTCTGGTGCGCGACCAGAGCATGCGGCGCAAGACGATGTTTACTTTGACCCTGGTCGCGCTCGTACTGCTGTTTTGCGGCGCAACCTGGCTGGCGCCGGTGCTCGATCCGCACGCTCGGCCGGGCTGGTTTATTTTCTATTGGGCGGTGGTCGCGTGGATTACCTTTACGCTCGTGTTGCTGGCGGTCTTTGATCTTTTACTCGTACGCGCACAAGGGCGAAAGACGCAGCGCAGCCTGGCGAAGGAACTCGCGGAGCGCCGGCCTAACGATGATGCCTAACGATTTGCTGGCGACACCGGAGTTCCCCGCGGCCGGCTGGAAACGGCGGGAGCAGATGGAGGCCGATGAAGAGCGCATGCTGGCGCCTTATGCGCAGAAGTCGGGCGAGTCGCGCGGGCGCAAGTTTCCTGAGCCGCGCCATCTTTATCGGACGGAATTTCAGCGCGACCGGGCGCGGATTATTCATTCGCGCGCTTTTCGCCGGCTGGAATATAAGACGCAGGTTTTTCTCAACGGCACCGCCGATCATTTGCGAACGCGGTTGACGCACACCTGTGAAGTGGCATCGATCAGCCGCACGATCGCGCGGGCGCTAAGGTTGAATGAAGACCTGACGGAAGCGATCGCGCTCGCACACGATCTCGGGCATTCGCCTTTTGGACATTCGGGAGAGGAGATTCTTGCCGAATGCATGCGCGCGCATGGCGGGTTTGAACATAACCGGCAGAGCCGGCGCGTGGTCGAGTTGCTGGAGACGGCCTATCCCGCTTTCCCGGGGTTGAATCTGACCTGTGAAGTGCGGGAGGGTTTGCAGAAACATGGCGCGCCTAACGATGACACGGACGAGCGGTGGCCATCGCTGGAAGCACAGATCGCGGATCTCGCGGATGAAATTACCTACTACAGCCACGATCTCGATGATGCGCTCGATTTTGCGATTCTCGACTCCGATCAGCTCGATGAGAGCGCGATCTGGCGGCGCAGCCACGAGCGGGTGGCGGAGCGCGATCCGGCATTGTTAAGCGCGGAGCTGCAGAAGAATATCATTCGTGACATCATCGATCTTCAGGTGCGCGATGTCGTGGCGACAAGCGCACGGACGATCACAGCGGCGGCGCCGGAAGATGCGGCAGCGGTGCGACGGCAGCCGGCGTCGTTGATCCGTTGCAGCGAAGAACTGGGAACGGCGAATCGCGAGCTGCGGCGGTTTCTTTACGAGAATGTTTATTATCATCCGCGAGTGGCGGAGGTGAACCGGCGCGCGGGTGAAATGTTGCGCGCGGTTTTTGAAGCGTTTGTTCGCGAGCCAGAACGGCTGGGCGACGCGGCCGTGCGAAGGATCGAGAGCGAGGGGTTATATCGAACGGTGTGCGATTATTTGTCGGGAATGACGGATCGGTATTTGCTCGAAGAGCATGCGCGGATTTCTCAATCGTAATCGTGCTCCTGCTCGTGATCGAAAAGAAAAGGCCAATTACGAGCAGGAGCACGATTACGAGGGCTCATGCGGCGGCACTGCCGCCTTCTTCGCGTAGGTACTGAATGAGTAAACGCAGCCGCTGGTTGAGATCGAGTTCTTCGAGTAACTGTTGCCGCCGTTCGACATCGCTGATGAAGGTGCTGGCAATCAAATCGGCGAGCATTTCCGGGTCGCTCATTTCGCTGAGGTAACGGTCGACTTTTTCCGGGAGATCGCGGCCGCTGCTTCTTAATTGGGCGTAGAATTCCAAAACTTTAGCGGCGAGCGCATCGGTCTCGACGGTGAGGTTGGTCTGGGTTTTGAGCGCTTTAACCCGCGCGACGGGGTAGGGCGTTTCCTGGGTGAAGCTGGTAAATTTCACCCGCTCGATTCCCTGCAAAATCAGATCGGAAGTGCCGTCATTCCGTCCGACGCAAGCGCGGATGAGGCCGACCGTGCTGACAGGAAAAAAATCGGCGCTGATGCGCCAGTGATGGCGTTCCGGCCTAACGAGTGCGACGCAAACCATGCGGTCGGCGCGGAGGGCGTGCTCGAGCATTTCGCGGAAGCGCGGTTCGAAGATATGCAATGGGAGGAGCGCGTTGGGGAAGAGGAGGACGCCGGGAAGTGGCATGACGGGAACGGTCGTGGGCAATGGAACGGTTTGGGACATGGGCGGCACTGGCTCTAAATAATATACGCACCTCGGGCGCGGCGGAGTTGCGCCAGAGATAACTGACCGGGAGCATTTGCCTGACCGAGATGGGCGTAATTCAAAACGGAGCCAAGGCAAAGAAGACGTCGGCGCGACTCGGCTGCGCGGGCGCCGAGCCCCATCGCGGCGATCGGAAATGTCGGGAAGTTTTCGCTGAAGAAGGCGAGGAGACGATGGAGTTGCGCGCTTGTGTCTGTGCGGGTGCCGATTTTGAAAATGTCGGCGCCAACTGCGATCGCGGAGGCGAGCTGATTTTGCAGCGCCTCGGGCGAGGGCGTCCCGCGCAAGTGGTGGCTGGAAATGACGACGCCGATCTTCCGTTGCCGGGCCTCTGCGAGCAGCGACGCAAAATCTTGCGCGGAGCGCAGCTCGAGATCGATCCAACTGGCGTTGGCGAGGAATCGCCGAAGCAGCCGGCTGCGCGCAGCACTGGAGAGCCCGCCGCGTCCGCCTTCGGCAGGATGCCGCGCCGTGAGAATGAGCGGTGCACGCAACCTCGGCAGCGCCTCTCCGATTTCCGGCAAACAATCCCGAAGCGCATCGAGGCGCAGCTCGAAAAAATCCGGCGGCTGGCGGAGGCGCCTGGCGGTGCGCAAAGCAGCTCGATCTGCAATCACACCGACGAGTGCACCGCGACCTTTGACCGGCTGTCGCGCAAACCTATCTTGCGAAGCGGCCCGGAACTTGCGATGGGCAAAGTTGTTCCCCATTGAATTCATGAAATGATCGCGCGACGGCAAGAATTAAACACGCAGTACCATCAGTTGGTCGATTCCCTGATGATGGCGCTGTCGTTATTCGCTGCGCACATCCTCCGGGCCGAGGGCACGTATTGGTTTCATCTCCCTTATCCGATCGAGCCTTTTCGGAGTTATCAGTGGCTGCTCCTCGTGATCATGCCCTTCGGTCCGATCTTTCTCGATCTGCAGGGATTTTATCGCTCGCCCCTCGAGAAAACGCTCTGGAAGTCCTTTGTCCAGATCATGCGCATGATGATTTACCTCGGGCTCATCGTCGGGTGCTGCGTCATTTTTCTTCGTCTGCCCCTGACGAGCCGGGCGGTGCCGTTGCTTTTTCTGGTCATCGCCACGGTGGCGCTCCTGATAAAGGACCAATTGTCGAAGCGGCGGGTGCGGCGGCGGGCGGCGCGGGGGCAATTGCGTGAGCGCGTCCTGCTCGCGGGCGTGCCGGAGGACATTGTCGCGCTCGAGAAATCGCTCAGTCTGGAGGAGAGCCTGCGCCTGAATGTGGTCGAGCGGATTGATATTCAGTCGCGCCCGATCTCCGATCTGGTCGAGGCGATGCATCGGCACGCGGTCGCGCGCGTGGTTTTCGCGGCAAGCCATGGCCAGCTCGATCGCGTCGAGCAGGCGATCGGCGCCTGCGAAATAGAAGGGGTGCCAGCCTGGTTGCTCGCCAATTTCATCCACACCTCGATCGCTAAGCCGGACTTCGACGCGTTCGGCGATCGGCCGATGCTTGTCTTCCGATCAACGCCAGATGTCTCCTGGGCGCTCCTCGTGAAACGGGTGATCGACACTCTCGGCGCCTTCGCGGCGCTCATCTTCTTTTCCATCCCAATGCTGGTGGCGGCCATCGCGATCAAGCTCACCTCGGAAGGCCCGATCATTTTCAAACAAATGCGCGCGGGAAAACATGGGCGGCCTTTTGTCATGTACAAGTTCCGCACGATGTGGAGCGACGCCGAGATGCGGCGAAGCGAGCTGTTGCCCTATAATCAGATGCGCGGACCGGTTTTTAAAGTCGAGGAAGATCCGCGGGTCACGCCGATCGGGCGCTGGCTGCGGCGGACGAGTATCGATGAAACTCCGCAACTCCTGAACGTGCTCCGCGGTCACATGAGTCTGGTCGGGCCGCGGCCGTTGCCGATTTACGAGGTGGAGAATTTTGAGAACACGGCGCAACGCCGGCGGCTGAGTGTGAAGCCGGGGGTCACCTGCCTCTGGCAAATCAGTGGCCGCAATAAGCTGCACGACTTCAGCGAGTGGGTGAAGCTCGATCTCGATTACATCGATAATTGGTCGTTAGGCTTGGACATAAAGATTTTATTGCGGACGGTCCCGGCGGTTCTTCTCGGTAAAGGCGCGAGCTAACTCGGCCAGCTCACAAGCCGCGTGCCTAACGAGGAGGCCACGGCAACATTCGCTCGACATATTTCGCAAGGATATCGAATTCGATGTTGACGATGTCGCCCGCCTGGAGGGTTTCGAAATTCGTCTTCCTCCGCGTGTGGGGAATAATCCAGACGACGAAGCTGGCGGGAAGCAATTCAGCGATCGTTAGGCTGACGCCGTTGAGGGCGACCGACCCTTTGCTCGCCGCGTAGTGAGCGAAGTCGTTCGGCAGCTCCACTTCGAGGCGGTGGTCGTCGCCGACTTCGGCGAAGCTCAAGACGCGCACCGCACAATCGACATGCCCTTGCACGAAGTGGCCGCCGACGCGTCCATCGGCAGCGAGCGCGCGCTCGAGATTCACGAGGCTCTCGCGCCGCAACGCGCGCAGGTTCGTGCGTGCGAGCGTTTCTTCCAGGAGATCGAAAGTGACAGTTTCTTTGCGGACGGCCGTCGCCGTGAGGCAGCAGCCGTTGACTGAAACGCTGTCGCCTTTGCGCAGTTCCTCTGCGACTCCAGGCGCGGCGATCTGCAACTGCGTTCCGCGTTCCGTGGCGCGAATCCAAAGCACCTGGCCAACCTCCTCAACTAATCCGGTAAACATAAGCGGCGAGGAGAAGTCTGCCCTAACGATGGAAGAAAATCCAACCAATGAGGCCGAGAATCGGGACGAGTACAGGCAGGGCGAATCGCAGGATATAACCAAAAAAGCTCGGTGTGTTTAGTTTCGAGTGATCGGCGATCGCTTTCACCATCAGGTTCGGACCATTACCAATATAGGTGAGCGCCCCGAAACAGGTCGCGCCTAACGAAACCGCGATCAGGTAATGCGCGTGCAGCGAAGCGAACTGCGCGACCTCTACCGGTTGCACGATGCTTAACTTTTCGAGACCAAGCGCGCCGGCGAGGAAGGTGAGGTACGTCGGGGCGTTATCGAGGATGCCGGAGAGGATGCCTGTGAACCAAAAAAACTGGAGATCGGAGTGCAAGCCGAGATTCCTGGCATGGAGCTCCATGTAATCAAGCACCGGCACCATCGTGCCGAAGATGCCGAGGAAGAGCCAGCCGAGCTCCTTGATCGGCTCAAACGTGAAATCGTTCCCCTTGTAGATCGGTCCCGGGGTCCAGACATAAGCGATCAGCGCGGCTGCGATCATGACCAGCTCTCGCCAACCGGTGGGGATCGCGACGAGCGCAAAGAGAATCAGGAGCATCAGCCAGATGTTGCGCAATCCATCGAAGCACCACTCCTCCGACGCGGTCGCTTCCCGCCGGATGTCGAGGGGAGCGCGCCGGTAATTTTGCCGATCAACGAAATAGAAAACCGCCAGCAGCAAAGCCAAGATAATCAGCCAGGGCAGCCAGCAAGTTTGCAAGGCCCACCAAAATGGTACTCCTCGCAGGTAGCCGAGAAAGAGCGGCGGACCGGTCGGGAGAAGGGCACCCCCGACGTTGCTCACGATGAAAATAAAAAACGCCAGATGCAGCCCGGTGAAACGGTAACGATTCATCCGAATCCACGGCCGAATGAGGAGCATCGAAGCGCCGGTCGTGCCGATAAAGTTCGCGAGAAAACCGCCGAGCCCGAGAAAAAGGGTATTGATCCAGGGTTTGGCCTCGCCCTTGACCACGATATGAATCCCGCCGGTCACGACAAAGAGCGAACCGACCACCACCATGAAACTGAAATATTCAAAGCCGACCTGCAGGATGCGCACGCTCCCGTGCAAGACGAAGATGTAATAGCTGGCCGTGATGGCTGCGAGACCCGCGCAAATCGTATGATAATGGCGTTCCCAATGATGCTTAAGAATGAGCGGTGCAAACGCTATGCACAGGAGGAGCACCGCAAAAGGGAGCATGATGATCGGCGCGGGATCGACGGCCGCAGCGGTGGCAATGAAAGAGAACATGGGCAACGAAGCCCGACCGGAAAACCAAACACAATCCGAGTCAAGGCGAATTGAAGCTGGCCTACCGGAACGCCCCAAAGGCGCGGCTGAGAAAGGACATCTGGACGTCCTTGATTTTCTTCGCACCTGGCCGATCTGGCCTTTAAAGCCTCTGGCGCGACAGGGATTATGTTTCTGACAGAAACCTAACGAACAAGAATTCAGCCTCCGCCTAACGAGCGCGTGGAGGCGAAAGGAGGGACAACGCCGGGCGGGACGACCAGCAAGAGACCGCCGATGTCGGGATCGACAACAGCCATTGAGCGACAGAGCATCCTCTCCGGTCGTTCAAAAATAATTTAAAAAAAATGAAAAAAACGCTTGCGACGGCCCAATTTCTTCTTTAATCCTCACCGCCAAACCTAACCAAACCAATGGAGAAACAAATGAACAGAACTGTATTCACGAAGTTGGGTTTCGTTCGCACGGCCCTCGCGGTCGGCGTCGGAATTCCATTTCTAATCGCATC
>DASXPA010000136.1:0-8515 GCA_036493915.1 Chthoniobacterales bacterium
CCGGACGAGCGTTTCAAATCCGAGCGCGATTACGAATTCGCTGCGAAAAGAACTCGCGGCGGTGGACGCGACGATTCCGCTGACCGGTGTCCGCGTCTTCGAAGATTACATTTCGCAATCGCTCGCGCGGCCGCGTTTCAATGCACTGCTCCTTTCCATTTTCGCCGGCGTCGCCTTGCTCCTGACCGCGATCGGGATTTACGGCGTGATGGCTTATTCGGTCGCGCAGCGAACAAACGAGATCGGCATCCGCATCGCGCTCGGCGCGGCGAAGTCGTCCATCTTTCGATTGATCGTTGGGCAGGCGATGGCGCTGGTTGCGATCAGCGTGGCGGTGGGAGTGGTCGGCGCCTTCGCCGCGACGCGGCTGCTTAATAGCCTGCTCTTCGGAGTCGGCGCGGCCGATCCGCTCACCTTTGGCGCGATCGTGCTGCTCATTTCCGGCGTCGGCTTTCTCGCCGCCTGGCTGCCGGCACGGCGCGCGGCGCAAGTGGATCCCATCGTCGCCTTACGCACCGAATGAAAATGAAAGCTCCGAGACCAAACCGTGGCGCGAGCTTCCAGCTTGCGCGTTTTGGCGCCGAGATGCGCGCCGCCTTTTTGCCTAACGACAACTCTGACCAATCTCGCAAGCTAGAAGCTTGCGCTACCATCTCATGAACGACCTTCGCTTCGCCCTGCGCCAGCTCCGCAAATCGCCGGGCTTCACCTTTATTGCTGTGTTCACGCTCGCGCTCGGGATTGGCGCCAACACCGCCATCTTCAGCGTGGTCAACGCCGTCCTTCTCAAGCCGCTGCCGTTTCCAAATCCGCAGCAACTGGTCGCCGTCGGCTCCACCAATTCGCACGATGGCTCGGCGCCCGACCAGCTTAGCTCGCTCTCGTATCCCGATTACTTCGATTTCCGGAAGGAGAATCACAGCCTGGCGAGCAGCGCCGTTTACCGCGAGCTAACCGTCGCTTTCACCGATGGCGGAAACGCGCAAAGCCTCGTCGCGATAAAGGCCAGTGGCGAGTTCTTCGATGTGCTCGGGATCAAGCCGCTCATTGGTCGTGGGTTCGTCAGGGCGGACGAAGAAGCGGGCGGTGGTCCGGGTGGCCACAAGGTCGTTCTCAGCTATGACTTTTGGCAGAAGCAATTCGGCGGCAACAAGTCGGTCCTCGGCCGCACGATCCAAGTCGATCGGCGGAGTTGCACGGTCATTGGCGTGATGCCGGCTCGTTTCCAATATCCGATCCAGAACGACCCGATCGAAATTTACGAGACGACGTCGGAAGATGCCGAGAGTCCCGACGGCTCGAAGCCGACCACGCAACAGCGCGGCAATCACAGCCTCGATGCGATTGCACGACTGAAGCCGGGGGTTTCCGCCGCGCAGGCACAAGCCGATCTCGTAACCATCGCAGCGCGCCTCGAGAAACAATATCCCGACAGCAACAGTTACTTCAGCGTGCTCGTGAAGCCGATGCGCGACGAGCTGGTCGGCGATGTCCGGACCGCGCTTTACGTGCTCTTCGGCGCGGTTGTCTGCGTGCTCCTGATCGCGAATGCGAACGTCGCGAATCTTCTGCTCGCGCGCGCTTCCGTGCGCGGGAAGGAGATCGCGTTGCGCGCGGCGCTCGGCGCGAGCCGTTCGCGCATCGTTAGGCAACTGCTCACCGAAAGCATCCTTCTCGCCACGTTTGGCGGGATCGTCGGCTTGGTCATCGCGCTCTGGGGAACCTCCGCGCTCATCCATGCCGTTCCGCGAAACATCCCGCGCATCGGCGACATCTCGCTCGATCCCGTCGTGCTCGCCTTTACCCTCATCGTCTCGCTCGCGACCGGCATCGTCTTCGGACTCGTTCCGGCCTGGCAGGCGTCGCACGTCGATCTCAATAGCGCGCTGAAAAGCGGGATGCGCACAGGCGGCGACGGCGGACACAAAGGAAAGCTCCGCAACAGCCTCGTCATGGCGGAGGTCGCGCTCGCGCTCGTCCTCCTGATCTGCGCCGGGCTGCTCATTCAAAGTTTCACCCGGCTCGGTGAGGTGAAGACAGGACTGCGCCCGGATCGGCTCCTTACCGCCCGCATCGTCCTGCCCAGCTCCGCTTATCCGAAGAACGAAAACACGATCGCGTTCTTCCAGCGGTTGCTCCCGAAAATTCGCGCGCTTCCCGGCGTGGAATCGGCGAGCACGATCGTCCCGCTGCCGCTGAGTCCGAGCAACATCGCAACCGATGTGGACATCGCGGATCATCCGCTGCCGGAAGGTCAGCGCGCCAGTTCTCCGACGCGGATTGCGGGGAATGATTACTTCAAGACCGTCGGTATTCCGCTGCTCCAAGGCCGGGCGTTTGACGAGCACGACACTTTCACGTCGGCGCCGGTTGTGATCGTGAACGAGTTCTTCGCAAAGAAGTTCTTCCCGGGCCAGAACGCCATCGGCAAACGGATCACACCCGGCATGAGCGCGACCGATGCCGAAGCTCCGATGCGCGAGATCGTCGGCATCGTCGGGAACGTGAAACACCGATCGCTCCGCAGCGACGACACGCCGGAGATGTATGTGCCGCAGACGCAGATGCCTTTTAACTCGATCTCGCTCGTCGTGCGAACGCGGGTCGCGAACTCGGCCAGCCTAACGAGCGCGATCAGCGGACAGCTCGCCACGGTCGATCCGGATATTCCCCTGACGAGTGTAAAAGTCTTTGAGGATTACATCGCGAAGTCGCTCGCCCGGCCGCGCTTCAATGCGCTCTTGCTTTCCATCTTTGCTGCGGTCGCGCTGCTGCTCACTGCCATCGGCATCTATGGCGTGATGGCCTACTCGGTCGCGCAGCGAACGAACGAGATCGGGATTCGCATCGCGCTCGGCGCGGCCAAGTCGTCGATCTTTCGATTGATCGTTGGGCAGGCGATGGCGCTGGTTGCGATCAGCGTGGCGGTGGGAGTAGTCGGCGCGTTCGGCGCGACGCGGCTGCTTAATAGCCTGCTCTTCGGAGTCGGCGCGGCCGATCCGATGACCTTCGGCGCAATCGTCTTGCTGATTTCCGCGGTGGCGCTTCTCGCCGCCTGGCTGCCGGCACGACGCGCGGCGCAGGTAGATCCCATCATCGCTCTTCGCACCGAATGAAACCGGGACGTTTTCGCAGCCAAACTGGACGAGCGGAAGCTCGTCCCTCCGGAGGGACATGCTTCCGCATGTCCAGTTTGATTTTGCCTAACGACTACCGAATACAACCATGATCACCGACCTCCGCTACGCCTTCCGCATGCTCCTGAAGTCGCCCGGCTTCACCCTCATCGCCATCCTCACGCTCGCTCTCGGGATTGGCGCGAACACTGCGATCTTCAGCGTGGTCAACGCGGTCCTCCTGAAGGCGCTGCCTTATCATGAGGCAGACCGCATCGTGCTCGTCTGGGGCGATTCGCCGAAGGAGAACGCGCATCGTTCGCAGGTTTCTTCGACCGATGTGGCGGACTGGCGGGCGCGGAATCATGTCTTCAGCGCGATCTCGACCTATGGGGATTTTCGTCCGGTGCTCTCGGGTCAGGGCGAGCCGGAGCGGATCTTCGGCGCGCAGGTGGGCGACGATTTTTTCAAAGTGATGGGCGATCAACCGCTCCTCGGCCGCGTCTTCAACGCGAGCGAGCAGCAGGAGGGAAAAGACCGGGTCGTCGTTCTCGGCTACGGCCTCTGGCAGCAGCGGTTCGCGGCAGATCCGAGCGTGGTGGGAAAGACGCTCTCTCTCAGCGGTCGCACTTATATTGTCATTGGCGTGATGGCGCAGGGCTTCCGGTCGTTGCCGGTCGGTCTGCTCGAACAGAAGGCGGAATTTTACCGACCCGTGGCGGAGCCGCCTAACGAGAAGGAGCGCTCCAGCCGACACCTGCGCGCGATTGCGCGACTCAAGCCGGGCGTAACTCTCGCTCAGGCGCAGACGGAGATGAATCTAATCACTCGTCAGCTCGCGCAGGAACATCCGGATGCGGACGGCGGGCTTGGCGTTCATCTCGTCTCGTTGCGCGATGATCTTGTGAGTCCGGCGCGGCCGGCGCTGCTTCTGCTCTTTGGCGCGGTCGCATTTCTCCTCCTCATCGCCTGCACGAATATCGCAAATCTGCTTCTCGCACGCTCGATGGGCCGCTCACGCGAGATTGCGATTCGCGCCGCGCTTGGCGCCGGACGCGGGCGACTCGTTAGGCAGGTTCTCACTGAGAGCCTCGTCCTCGCGGCTGTTGGAGGTCTCGCCGGTTTGCTCGTGGCGCTTTGGGGCACGACTGCGCTCGAGCAGATCGGCACGCACTTTTATCCGCTGCTCGGAAAAATCGCGCTCGATGGTCCCGTTCTTGCCTTTTCTTTCGGAATCTCGCTTTGCGCGGGGCTGCTCTTCGGCTGCGCCCCGGCCTGGCGCGCAGCGCATCTCACGCTCAACGACGCCGGCCGTTCGCCTGGCGCCGCCGCGACGCGGAGTCCGCTGCGCACTTCGCTGGTCGCGATCGAAGTTGCGCTCGCCATGACGCTTCTAATCGGCGCCGGGCTTCTCCTCAGAACCGTGCAGCGACTTCAGGCGGTCGATCCGGGATTCAAAGCCGAGCGCCTCGTGACGATGAACGTCTGGCTGCCCGGCGCGAAGTATCCGAAGGAGGGCGACGCGATCGCGTTTTATGACAAGCTGCGCTCGCGCATCGTCGCGGTGCCGGGAGTCAGTGCGGTTGGCCTAACGAGCATCGTGCCGGCAGGAAAAAATTTTGATCAACGCACGATCGAGATCGAAGGCCAGCCCCGCGGAGCGGGCGAGCAGCCTAACGTTGATAACTACGTGGTCACGCCGGGTTACTTGCGCGCGATGACGGTGCCGTTGCTTGCCGGACGCGTTCTGCAGGAGAGCGACCACGCGCAGGCGCCGCTCGCCGTTCTCGTGAGCAATGCGCTGGCGCGAAAATTCTGGCCTAACGAGAGCGCGATCGGAAAACGGATCCGCTTTTCCGGTGGCGACGGCGCGGCGCCGCAGCCTTGGCGCACCGTCGTCGGCGTGGTCGGCGACGTGAAGCAATACGGCCTCGACACCGCCGGAACGGCCGCTCTTTACGTCCCGCTGCCGCAAATGCCGAACTCGGCGATGACGCTGGTCGTGCGCAGCCAGGTCGATCCCGCGGCGATGGTGCCGACTCTGCGCCACGAGATCCTCGCGCTCGATCCCGACGAAGCCGTCTTCAACGTCGCGACGATGGAGCAGTTGCTGAGCGACTCGACGGCGCTGCGGCGGTTCTCGATGTTCCTGCTCGCGCTCTTCGCTGGGCTCGCGCTTCTGCTCGCGGCCATTGGTTTGTATGGCGTCATCTCCTACTCGGTCGTGCAACGAACGCGCGAGTTGGGAATCCGCATCGCCCTCGGCGCAAAACGGAGCGACATCCTCGGTCTCGTTGTGCGCCAGGGGATGAGCGTGGTCGCGCTTGGTCTCGCCGGAGGGTTAGTCGCTTCGTTCCTGCTCACGCGCCTGATGGCTGGGCTTCTTTTCGGCGTCAGCCCGACTGATCCCGCAACTTTCGTCCTCGTGGCGATAGCGCTCGCCGCGGTCGCGCTCGTTGCCTGTCTGTTCCCCGCCCGGCGCGCGAACGCCGTTGATCCCGCCGTCGCGCTCCGTTCGGAATAAATCTGCCTAACGAACTTGCCTAACGACTCTACCAAATCATGAACGACCTCAAATTCGCCCTTCGCCAGCTCCGCAAATCGCCGGGCTTCACCTTCATCGCTGTGCTCACGCTCGCCCTCGGGATTGGCGCCAACACCGCCATCTTCAGCGTCGTCAACGCCGTCCTGCTAAAGCCGCTGCCCTTCCCGACACCGCAACAACTGCTCGCCGTCGGGAGCATCAATACCCACAACGGCTCGCCGCGCGATCAGCTTAGCTCGCTTTCTTATCCGGATTATTTCGATCTCCGGAAACAGAACCGCACTCTCTCGAGCATCTCGGTTTATACCGACGAAACGATCACCTTCGCCAGCACCGCGGGCGCGCAAAGCGTCTACGGCGTGAAATGCAGCGGCGACTTCTTCGACACGCTCGGAATCAAGCCGATCCTCGGCCGCGCTTTTATGCGCGCGGATGAGCAGGCGGGCGGCGGCCCCGGCGGTTACAAGGTCATTCTCGGTTACGATTTTTGGCAGAAGCATTTCGGGGGCGATCAGAAAATCCTCGGCCGCCAGATCGAACTCGATCGCCGGCCTTACACCGTCGTCGGGGTCATGCCGCCGCGTTTTCAATTCCCGATCTCCAGCGATGTGATGGATGTCTATGTGACGATCGCGGAAGACGCCTCCAATCCGGAAGGCGGGAAGCCCGTGACGGAAGAGCGGGGCAACCACAATCTGCAATCAATCGCGCGGCTGAAGCCAGGCGTGACGCCCGCCCAGGCAGAGGCCGATCTCGCCGCGATCGCCGCCCATCTCTCGAAACTATACCCCGACTCGAACGCGCATTTCGGCGTGGGCGTGAAGCCGCTGCGCGAAGACCTGATCGGCGACGTGCGGACGGCGCTCTACGTGTTATTCGGCGCGGTCGTCTGCGTTCTCCTGATCGCAAACGCGAATGTGGCCAACCTGCTCCTCGCCCGCGCGTCGGTGCGCGGAAAGGAGATCGCACTGCGGGCGGCCCTTGGCGCGAGCCGCGCGCGGATCGTTAGGCAGCTGCTCACCGAAAGTCTCCTGCTCAGTGTGCTCGGCGGAGTTTTCGGGTTGGTCATCGCGCAATGGGGAACCGCAGCGTTGATCAAAGCCGTCCCGCAAAACATTCCGCGCATCGGTGACATTCAGCTCGACGCCGCGGTTCTTGCTTTTACGGTACTCGTCTCGCTTGTGACCGGCGTCGTCTTCGGGCTCGTTCCCGCCTGGCAGGCGTCGCACTTCGACCTCAACTCTTCTCTCAAAAGCGGCATGCGCACGGGCAGCGACACCGGGCATAAAGGCCGACTCCGCAATGGCCTCGTCGTGGCCGAAGTGGCGCTCGCGCTCGTCCTTCTCATTTGCGCCGGGCTGCTCATCCAAAGTTTCGCTCGGCTCGGCCGGGTGCAGACCGGCTTGCGGCCCGAGCGTCTCCTCACAGCGCGCGTCGGCCTGCCCGAAACGGCGTATCCGAAGAACGAAAACATCATTGCCTTTTTCCAGCAGTTGCTGCCGAAAATTCGCGCGCTTCCCGGGGTGGAATCGGCGAGCACGGTCGTGCCGCTGCCGCTTAGCGAGAGCAACATGGTGACGAGCTTTGACAATGCCGAGCATCCGCTGCCGGAAGGTCAACGACCAGCCGCGCCGGTCCGCCTCGCCGGAGACGATTACTTTAAAACCGTTGGCATTCCCCTCAGGAAAGGCCGGGTTTTCGACGAGCACGACACCTTCACTTCCGCGCCGGTGGTGATCGTGAACGAATTCTTCGCAAAGAAGTTTTTCCCGGGAGAAAACATCATCGGGAAGCGTATTAAACCGGGCTTCAGCGCCGACGATAAGGGCGAAAAAATGCGCGAGATCATCGGTGTCGTCGGCGATGTGAAACACCGTTCGCTCCGCGCCGAGAACACGCCGGAAATGTATCTGCCGCAGACGCAGATTCCCTTTAACATCATGACCCTGGTGGTACGGACGCGAGTGGACAACCCCGCCAGCCTAACGAACTCAATCAAGGCGCAGCTCGCGACGATCGATCCGGATCTTCCCCTAACGAGTGTAAAAGTCTTTGAGGATTACATCGCGAAGTCGCTTGCCCGGCCGCGCTTTAATGCGCTCTTGCTTTCCATCTTTGCCGCGACCGCGCTGCTTCTCACCGCGATCGGGATTTACGGCGTGATGGCCTACTCGGTCGCGCAGCGCACGAACGAGATCGGGATTCGCATCGCGCTCGGCGCGGCCAAGTCGTCGATCTTCCGGCTCATCGTGGGGCAGGCAATGGTGCTGGTCGCGATCAGCGTGGCGGTGGGAGTGGTCGGCGCGTTCGCCGCGACGCGGCTGCTTAATAGCCTGCTCTTCGGAGTCGGCGCGGCCGATCCGGTGACCTTCGGCGCAATCGTCCTGCTGATTTCCGCGGTGGCTTTTCTCGCCGCCTGGCTGCCCGCGCGGCGTGCCGCGCAGGTCGATCCCATCATAGCTCTACGCACCGAATGAAACTTTCGCCTAACGAATAAAGGACTACCTATGCAACCTGTCACCCTGAGCGGAGCGAAGGACCTCCCGAACGTCCTCTTACCCGTTGTGAGGTCCTTCGCTTCGCTCAGGGTGACAATCTTGCACGCTAACTAGCCATCATGATCACCGACCTCAAATACGCCTTCCGCATGCTCCTGAAGTCGCCCGGCTTCACCATCGTCGCCATCCTCACCCTCGCTCTCGGCATTGGCGTAAACAGCGCGATCTTTAGCGTCGTCGACACCGTCCTCCTGCGGCCGCTCGCGTTTCCAAATGCGGACCGACTGGTCATGATCTGGGGCACCGACCTCAGCCAGCCGAATTCGCAGTATTCCGATTCCTATCCCGACTTCTAC
>DASXPA010000137.1:0-75991 GCA_036493915.1 Chthoniobacterales bacterium
CCTGCATCAATCTGCCGGGTTCGATGCCCGCGGCTACAACCGTATTGTCGTTCCGCCGGCGTTTTGTATGATGGCGGATGGCCGATACGGAAGCCTCAGCCGCGCGCCAGGTCGCCGCTCTTCGAAGCGAGATTGAAGAACATAACCGGCGCTACTACGAGGAGGACGCGCCGGTCATCCTCGATCGCGACTACGACCAGCTCTACCGCGAGCTGCTCGACTTGGAAGCGCGTTATCCTGCACTCGCGACTCCGGATTCGCCGACGCGCCGCGTCGGTGGCCGCCCGCTCAAAGCTTTCCGCCAGGTCACCCACCGGGCGCCGATGCTCAGCCTCGATAACACCTATTCGGAAGAAGAAGTAGGCGCCTTCTACCGGCGGATCGAGAGGCTCCTGCCTAACGAGAAGATTCCCGTGATGGTGGAGCCGAAAGTGGATGGGGTAGCCGTCTCTCTGCTTTACGAAGATGGCCGCTTGCAGTACGCCGCCACGCGCGGTGACGGCACCACCGGCGACGACATCACGCAAAACATCCGCACGATTCGGTCGGTTCCCCAGCGGCTAAAAGGTAACGCCCCCCGGCTTTTTGAAGTGCGCGGCGAAGTCTTCATGACCAAGGACGGTTTCGCCAAACTGAACGCGGAACGAAGCGAAGCCGGACTGCCGGTCTTTGCCAATCCCCGCAATTCCGCCGCCGGGTCGCTCAAGCAACTGGACCCGGCGATCACGGCGCAGCGGCCGTTAGGCGTGATCTTTTACGGCACGGGCGAGGTCGAAGGGGCGGAGTTAACGCATCACGCGAATCTTTTTCCGCTCCTGAAGAAATTTGGGCTTCCGTGCAGCGAGCTTTGGTGGACGGCCGATTCGCTCGAAGAAATTCTCAACGCGATCCACGAACTCGACAAAGTGCGCCACGATTTCGTTTACGAGACCGACGGCGCGGTCGTGAAAGTGGATTCTTTCAGGCAGCGGGACTCGTTAGGCATGACCGCGAAGTCGCCGCGCTGGGCGATGGCGTTCAAGTACGAATCCGAGCGCGTCCAAACGAAGTTGCTCGACATCCTCATTCAAGTTGGTCGCACCGGCGTTCTCACCCCGGTTGCATCGCTCGAACCGGTGATCGTTTCCGGAAGCCGTGTCGCCCGCGCAACCTTGCACAACGACGAAGAGGTCGAGCGCAAAGGCATCCGCATCGGCGATACCGTCGTGATCGAGAAAGCGGGGGAAGTCATTCCCGCGGTCGTGAGTGTGCGGACGGATTTACGCGACGGATCGGAAAAGAAGTTTCGGATGCCGCCAAAATGCCCGGTCTGCGGCAGCAAAGTGGTGAAGGATGAAGGCCAGGTCGCGGTTCGCTGCGTTAACGCCCAGTGTCCCGCGCAGCTGAAACGGCGGATCCAACATTTCGCCGGACGCGGCGCGATGGACATCGAAGGGCTGGGTGGGGCAATGGTTGAGCAACTTGTCGATCGCGGGCTGGTCCGCGAGGTGAGCGACATTTACAGCCTAACGAACGCAGAGCTGACCGAGCTCGAACGGATGGCGGAAAAGAGCGTCGCGAAGTTGCTTGCGGCGATAGAACGGAGCAAAAAGCAACCCCTCTGGCGGCTCATTTTTGGCTTCGGGATTTTGCACGTCGGAGTCAGCGCGGCGCGCGCGCTCGCCGATCATTTTCCCGATCTCGCCGCGCTCATGGCGGCGTCGGCGGAAGAGCTCGAACGCATCCCTGATGTCGGCGAAGTCGTGGGTGCGAGCATCGCGCAGTTTTTCACAGAACCCGGCAATCGCGCCATGATCGAGAAGCTGCGTGCAGCGGGCTTGCGCCTAACGAGCGAACCGAAATCCGCCCCGGCGGGCGGCTCGAAAATCAACGGAACGACCTGGGTGATCACGGGGACGTTGAGCCAACCGCGCGGCGAGATTGCGGAGGAAATCGTCCGGCAGGGCGGCAAAGTGAGCGGCAGTGTGAGCAAGAAAACGAGTTTTGTCCTCGCGGGCGAAGAAGCCGGCAGCAAGCTGGAGAAGGCGCGCAAGTTGGGTCTGCGCGTCGTCAGCGAAGCCGAGTTTCGCAAGATGCTGTAGCTTGCTCTGCGAGGCGCCGTCGGGAGGTCCGCTGTCGAGCTGCCGTATCGTTCGCCCGCGCTTCGCAGAGCGAAGCGGCTGGAGCTACGGGCGGCGGCCCGTGGAGGCGTCGAGCCGGAGCGGTACCGCCCATTTCTTGCTCGGGGCCAAGGCCATCGTCTCGGCCTTGGTGGAGCCCGCTTCGACGTTGAACGTCATCTTCTGGTCGCCCCGCATCACCGTGATCGGCACGGAATCCCCCGCGCTGATGAAAAATGAGGCGTCGATCACATCTTCCGGCTCGTGCACCGGCACCTTGCCGACTTGCAGTAAAACGTCGCCCGCTTTCAAACCGGAGTTCGCTGCGGGGGAGTCCTCCTTGATCTTCGTCATCTCCGCTTCCGATCCCGCCACCGCGGTCTCGGCTTGTTGCACATCGATGCCGATCCAGCCGTGATGGGCATCGCCGAAGCGCACGTAGTCGCTGCGAATTTTCTCCGCGGCATCGATCGGCAAAGCGTAACAGGCGGAGCCGTTTTCGAGGCTGCTGACGAGAATGCCAACGACTTCGCCTTTGAAATTAAGCAGCGGCGCGCCTGCTTCGCCGCGTTGCGTGGGGAGGTTGACGCGCAGATGAGTAGTCGAAAAATAGCGGCCGAGATATTTGCGATCGAAGCCCGCGATCATCCCGAAGCTGGGCGACTCCGGCAGGTCGAGCGGATAACCAATCGCGACCACTGGCGTGGCCAACCCGAGATTGGACGATTTGCCGATTGGCAAAAAAGGCGTCGCCGCGTCGACTTTTAAAATCGCGATGCCGCTCCGCAGATCGGCCAGCAACTGGGTGGCGTGATATTTTCTTCCCTGGAACTGAACGGTAAAATTATCCGCATCACCGCCGACAGAATAGGAAGTGTAAATCGTACCGGTTGGGTCGATGAAAAATCCGGTGCCGGAAAGCTCGCTGTGTTCATCGACGGCGTGGATTTTCACGACCGCTTTCCCGCAACGCTCGAAGAGGGATTTCACCTCGCGGCTGATCTCGCCGGCAGTGTCGTCCTGCGCTCGCAGAATCGGCGGCGTCGTTAGGCTAACGAGCGCGAGTGTGCAGAGCAGAAGTTCGAGGCGTCCCAAAGAAAAAAGCGGACGGGTGCGGAAACTAAAAATTGAAAGACGGCTCATAACTCACGGGCAGCCGGTCGAGCACATAACGCGGCGGCGTTTGCGCTCGGTGAGTGGAGGCGCTTTCATCAATCTGACGGGAGAGATCGGGCCCAAGGCTGCGCGTCGCCAGACGCACCGGCGAACTCAAGGTGAAATCATCGACCGGTGTGGTGTTGACAACTGGCATGGCCATTTGCGTGGGGGCCACGGTCGCGAAGCTTTCCGGAGCGGGCGTTTGATAAATCTTCAGCGAAACGACGGCCGCGCAGATGAGCACGGCTGCGACGGCCGCGGGATAGGAAGTGAGCGAGGGAACATTGATCCGGAGGAAGGAATCGTAGATCCGTTGCCAGACCAAACTCCAGAGCGGCTGGCGCAAGAGTTCGTCGCGCTGCCGGCGATGAAATTCGTGCAGGAAATTTTCGAAGTAACCCGGAGGCGGTTGCTCGTACTTTTTCAAGCGAAGCAATTTTCCGATTTCTTGATCGTCGAAGTGGTCCATGCAGTTGCGAACGCTAACCAACGGGGTTTTTGCGGAATTCGTCCAGATAATTTTGCAGTTGGCGATTCGCGTAGAAGAGCCTTGATCGCACGGTTCCTTCGGAAACAGCAAGAATTTTACTGATCTCTGCGTGAGGCATTCCCTGAATATGAAACATGGTCACGACCGCTCTGTGTTCATCAGACAGCTTCATCATGGCCTCGTTCAATCTTCGCTGTAGCTCGGAGAGGTCGGCTTCGCGGACCGGGCTGCTCGTGGAAGTGAGCTCGATGAATTCCTTGTCGTTCGCGATGCTGCCATCGACGTCGTCGAGGCTGAGATGATAACGGCGCCCGCGCTTCTTTAGAAAGTTCAGCGTCATGTTCACCGCGATCGTGTGAATCCAGGTATAGAAAGAAGATTTGCCGCGGAAACCTTTGATCGCGCGATAGGCCTTGGCGAAGACATCCTGGAGCATGTCGTTCGTGTCCTCGTGATTCGAGGTCATGTTGTAAACGAGGCCGTAGAGACGGGGCGAATACTTCACGACCAGCTCGTCGAAAGCTGCGGCGTCGCCCGACTGGGCGCGCGCAACGAGCGCCTGATCTTCGTCGGTTCGCGGTTGGTCCATCGCCGTGCGGCTACGTTTAGCACGCGTCGGCGAAGGCGACGATAGTAAATCGGTGAGAGGGCGCGGGGCGCGGAGAGCGAGAGCGGGCGTCATCGTTTAATTGCGGCGATCACGCACGGAAAGGAGCCAGATCAAGTTGCCTAACGTTGCCACAAACGCCGCCACGTAGGTCCAGGCGGCGGCGTTGAGGGTTTTGTTCACGCCGACGGTTTCGGTGCCGGGTTGAATGATGCCCATCTGCGCGAGAATGATCTTTGCGCGATGCGAGGCGTCGAACTCCACAGGCAAAGTGATGAGCTGGAAAACGAGGAGCGCGAGATAGCAGTAGATGCCGATCGTGATGAGCCCGCTGATGCGGAAAAAGAGCCCGCCGATAATCGCGAACGGCAAAATGCGCGAAGCGATACCGGTGACGGGCACGATCGCCATGCGCGCTTTGAGCGGCGCGTAGGATTTCGCGTGTTGGATGGCGTGGCCGCTCTCGTGCGCGGCGATGCCGAGCGCCGCCACCGACGGCGTATTGTAGACGTTTGTCGACAAGCAAAGTTTCTTCTTCGTCGGATCGTAGTGATCGCCGAGGTAATCGTTCAGTTCGACGACGTCGACATCGTGAATGTTCGCGGCTTGCAGAATCTCACGCGCTGCTTCGGCGCCCGTGATATTGGAGCTCGCGCGAACCGCGCCCCATTTCTTGAAGGCGCTGGAGACACGAAATTGGGCCCACAAACCGATCAGTAACGGAATGCCGATAAGAATGAGATAATTGGACGAGAAGAGCATCCCGCCCCCGTAACCCTAGGGATGATACATTTAGGTGAGAAAAAACGTTTTGAATTTAGACGTGCAAAGACCTGCAGCGTTCATTTATCGATTAGCGCGCCGCCTCGGGAGGCTTCGCTCCACCAGAAGAGGCAAGGGGCCGCTCGCGCAAATCTGCAAGCGTTGTCACAGCATCTGGGGCGCTGCCGTTCACGCCCACCTCGGACCGCTGTCATCCCGAGGCAGGCGCAGCGCGCGGAGGAACCTTACGCAGCTCTGGCGGGTACTGTTTCTCGGAATCGATGGCCAAGACCCTGCGTGAAATCCCTTGCATTCGCTCGGGATAAGAATTCGCCGCGCGAACCGCAGATCAAACCTCAAGATGATTCGGAAAGCGAGAGAGCATGCGAATCCCGCTCTTCGTGATCGCGACCACATCCTCCGTCCGCACTCCGCCGATGCCCGGGTAATAAAGACCCGGCTCGACCGTCAGCACCTGCCCAGCTTTGAACACCGTCTTCTGAAAGCGCGGGAACTCATGGATTTCGAGCCCAAGCCCGTGGCCCGTGCCGTGGAAAAATCCCGTCTGCCGACCGTCGCGTATCTCCGTCGGATAACCTTGATCGGCGAAGAACTGCTTCACTTCCTTGTGCAGTTTCAGTCCGTCGACGCCCGGCTTCATTTTCTTCAATGCCAGCGCCTGGCCCGCGTTGACAGTCTCCCAGAGCTGCCGCTGTTCATCGCTCGCGCGACCGCGCAGCACCGTTCTCGTGAGATCGCCGTAGTAGCCGCTCGCGGCTGATCGCGGAAAAATATCGAGAATGATCAAACGGTTCGCCTTGAGAGGACCATGCCCGCGCTCGTGCGGATCGCAGGCCTGATCTCCGCCCGCCACGATCGTGTTCGCAGGCAGGCCGCCCGCGCGTAAAACCGCCGCGTCGATCTCCGCGCGTAGCATTTCCGAAGTTAAAACTTTGCCGGACCATTCGAGTTTTCCGCCTTTGCTCGGCTTCGACTTTTTGAGCACCTCAATCCCGCGGGCCATTCCAGCTTCTGTGATCTCGAGCGCTTTGCGCAAGAGCCGCAGCTCGGCTTCAGTCTTCGTCTCGCGCTCAGGCCAATAAAGTTCGCCGCCCGGCTCGAGCCGGATTTTTTGCGCCGCCAGCTCGCGCGCGTAGCCTAACGGAAACTTCGCCGGCACGAACGCCGATCTCACTTTTCTCGTTGTCAGAAAATGGGCGAGCACCTTCTCATACGCGGGTGCTTTGGTGCTTTTTCCCTGCACTTCTTTTTCAAACTTGCTGTAGGGCAAAATCTCATCCGCTTCCGCCTGCTTGCGGCCGCGGTCGATCTCCAGATCGCTCAGCACGAGTGTTCGCTTTCTATTTTGTTCGAGAAAAATAAAAGCATCGGGTGCGAAAAAGCGGGTCGCGTAAAGCATGTCCGCATCGCTCTCGCTCGCCGCGACCATGAGCCGGGTTTTTGAGTTCTTGGATTTCATAAATTGTAAGGCAGTCGCTTCGGGACTGCCGCGTTTGGAATCTGGGCAACCGAGCGGTCGCCCTACAAATTAACTTCTTCGCACCTCCAGCTGCCGCCGCAAGATCCAGTGCAGGAGCCAGAGCAAGCCGAGACTCGATCCGAGCAAGACTAAAGTGTTGAAAAGAAAGACGCTCACTTTCATCCCAAAGTAACGCTTGTCTTCGCCGAAGAAGACGTTCGGTTTTCCCTCGCGCCGATAATCGCTCTGCTCCATCTCGGCGTTGCCGATGAGGTCGGAGATTTTTTGATTTACGTAAAGCTGCTCCGCAGTGATCGGGCCGTTCGCGTTCTTAAAATCGGCGCGGGAGAAGCGGGCCTTGCCGTGGAGGACGCGATCGAGCAGGGCGAGGTAATGATCGATCTGGCGCGCGTTCTGGGCTTCGAGGCCGGAAAGCATGGCGAGGGCTTCCTTGAGGTCGTCGAGGCGTTGCGCATCGCCCGGCTGAACTTCGTGGCGGTTAACGATCGCGTCGATCTGCCGCTGCGCTGCGTCTTCTCTTTTCGTGAGGGGATTCAACTTCGCCTGGGCGACAACGAGCTCCTCGTAAGACCAGCGCATCGAGACAAACTCGCAGATAAACGGCACCTGCAGCCGGCTGTCCATCTTCGCGCCCTCATCGCTCTCCGGATGCTCGTGAAACCAGCGTTGGAAGACATGCACGAGATTGAGATTGCGGTTCATGTCCTGGTACTTGATCAGCGCGCCGCCCATCACGATCTGCGGAATGAGGACGAAGGGGACGATGTTCGCGGCGGTTTTGGGATCGGAGACGAGGGAGGAAACGACCAGGCCTAACGCCACCCCGCTCATCGCTGTCATGAAGACAATCGCGAGATCGGGCCAGAACATTCCCCGAATCTCGAGGATGGCGTTGCCGATGAGGATAAAGAGAATCGACTGGACGAGGGCGAAGACGCCTAACGAGATCGTTTTTGCGCAGATGTAATAGCTCAAGCGGACATTGAGATTGCGCTCGCGCTGGAGAACGGCGCGATCGCGGATGATGTCGTCGGCGCTGTTCGTGAGGCCGAGGAACATCGCGACGATGAGGGTGAGAAAAAGAAAGGTTGGGATGTGATAGGCCGAAGCGAAGTCGTAATGACCGCTGTCGGAATAGCGCAGGAGGATTCCAATGAAAACGGCGAGAAGCGGCGCAAAACCGATCGTGACGACGAGATTGCCGCGGTTGCGCAGCTTGCTCATGAAAGCGCGCCGGAGGAGAGTGCGCAGCTGCGTCCATTCGTCGTGCCAGCGGATCGGCTCGCGCGCTTTTTGCGGCGGCAGCGGCGGCAAGGGCAAGACTGGATCGCGCCGCAACGGCACCTGCTTGACGTCCTGGATGAGGCGGAATGCTTCGTATTTGTCGCGCCAGAATTCTGGCGAGTAGCGGCGGGCCGGCATGAGCTGGCCGCGATTGTTTTCCTCGTAAATAATATCGCCGCTGAGATCGCGCAGCGGCGTCTCGAGGACGTCGAAAATGAACTCCGGCCGGGTTGTACCGCAGGAGGGGCATTGGCCAAGATCGGCTCCGAATTGATGCTGGTGCTCCGCTTCTGCGAAGTAGCGCAGCATGTCCGAAGGCGTCCCGAAGAAGACGAGGCGTCCGCCCTTATCGAGCAGGATCGCCTTGTGAAACATTTGAAAAATGCGCGAACTCGGCTGGTGAATTGTAACAATGATGATTTTGTTATGCGCCATCCCGCGGATGATTTCGATGACGTGCTCGGAATCCTTTGAGGACAAACCGGAGGTCGGCTCGTCAAAGAGGTAAACGTCGGCTGAGCCGATCATATCAAGGCCGATGTTGAGCCGTTTTCTTTCGCCACCGCTGAGCGTTTTTTTTACCGGGCTGCCGACGACGCTGTCGCGGCGTTCGCTCAAGCCGAGTTCGAGCAACTTGGCCTCGAGCCGCCGGGCGCGATCGCGCTGCGAGAGATGAGGCGAGCGAATCGCGGCCGCGAACTGCAGGTTCTCGCCGATCGTGAGGTGCTCATCGAACGCGTCATCCTGTGGGATGTAGCTGACGTAACGTTTGAGCGCGTCGAGATTTTCATAGAGAGGCTGGCCGTTGAGAAGCACCTGCCCTTGCATCGGTTGGAGCTGGCCACCGAGGACGCGCATGAGCGTGCTCTTGCCTGAGCCGCTCGCCCCCATCACGCAAACGAGTTCGCCGCGGTTGATCGCAAAGCTGATGCCTTCGAGAGCGATGTCGCTGTTTCTGAAACGATGATTAACGTCCACGACCTCGAGGCTGCGAATGATGTTGCGCTCTTCCTCGATGATTCGTTCGGAAAAATCACAACGCAGAAATTGCCCGACATCGATCCGAATGGTGTCGCCATCGGCCAGCGGCGCGGTCGTGCGCACAGGGACGTCCCCGACCATGATCGGGTGATCGGATTCGAGTACTTCGAGCACGCCGACGCGCTTATCGTAGTCGCACAAGATTTTTAGCAAAACATCGCCAGCCGTCCCGGGCGAAAGCAGGATGTCGTCCTCTTCGAGCAGGCTTGGATTGTTCGAGACGAGATACTCGGACTTCGAGGCTTTGAGTTGAAACCGGCCGCCCATCGCACGCGCCCGGCGGCGCAGGTCGATCAGGTCCAGCTCGGTGTCGTTGTGAAAAATGATCCGATCTTCGAGGGTAGCGTCGACCTTGGTCCCGGATTTCAATTTTATGCCGTTAAGCATCGCCCGGACGTCGCGCAGCGCTTTCACCTGCACCTTCAAGCCGAAGGTGACTTCGAGCGAGCTATCGCGTGTCCGCGAACGTTCCAACTCCACCTCATCGGAGTCGCGATTCACCCTCACGAAAATCTGCGGGAGAGAGACATTCTTCTTCGCGTTGAAATAAATCGCGAGCTCCTGAAACGAGAGCACCTGGTCGCCGACAAGGATCCGTTGGCCGGGGTAAATCCGGCAAAAACCGCCGCGCGCGAGCGGCCGGCCGCGCACGGAGACCGGCTGCGCGCTGTAGTTCTTGAGCAGGATGAGATCGTGATAGCGAAAGGCGAGCAGACGCTCGCTGTCCGTCAGATTCTTTAAAATGACATCGGCGTCTCCATTCGGCCCAAACGAAATCGTCTCCAGCGGCGACGAGCCACGCTGATAAATATTTTGGTCGGAATCCTCCGAAGCGTTCAGCTGATAAACGATGTCAATCGCCTGCGCGGCCATTCCGAGCTGCGACATGAAGGAGTAAAAGGCGACGACTTGTTCCTGCTTCAGGCCCGCCTGCGAAATCAAATCGTAGAGCTGCACGCCGAGCATGATTTTGCGGTCGGTGCTGAGCGAGGCGGCAAGCTTTTGCGCCATCGCGGAGAGATCCTGTTGCTCGTAGAGCGCTTGGCGGAAAAGCATCCTCAGCTCCGAGTAAACGGTTTCCGGATAATCGTAACGCAGAAATCCGAGGCTCGAGTCGATCTCCTCTTCCAGAAGAACCCCGTCGGCTTTCGAGAAACTTGCCAGCACCTGGATGAGCAATGGAAGGAGGTTCGGTCCTTCCGCGACGCTTCGCGGTTTGCGCATCGCGCGCCGCACCCAACGCCGGCTGCGTCGCCGCCAACGATAAGCCAGCGGAGTCACCCGCTGGACGGCGCGATCGATCCGGTCTGCGACTGAAGCGACAAGTTCCGACATGCGATTCAATCGCAAAATTACCCGCGTCCGACCCCAGACGCAATGAACCCCGGAGCCTCTGGTGTTGTCTCAAGGGAAAGCAGGGTTCGGCCCGGGTCCTGCTCTTTTGCAATGCCAAACGCTTCATGATACTTTTTCCGCTCGCGCTTTTCTGGCGCGTTATCTTCTATGGCCCAGCCTGATCGTAATTCTCCCAAAGACAACAAGCCGCGCGGCGGCGATCCGAATTTTAACTGGCGCGGCGTGATCCTTTTCGCGATCGCGTTTGCTCTTATCGGGCTCGCGATTTTGTTCCGCGGCGGCACCGGTTACAGCAGTGAGGAAGACGTTCCTTACAATCGCTTCCTCGAGCTGCTCGATCATAAGCAGATCGTCAACGACCCGAAGTATCCGCTCCTTCTTGTGGTCGAGGAAGGGCGCCCCACGCAGACGATCCGCGGCGCTTACACCCGGGCCGGCGTCGGCAACGCGCCCGCACAGCAGGTGCCATTTCACACTACGATTTATCTTAACTACACGACCGATCTGCAGCAAAAACTGGCTGACGCCGGGATGCAGCCGGCCATTCGCACGGAGTCGAACGTTCTCGCGCAAGCGGTCATCGGCTTTGTTCCGATCGCTCTCTTTTTGCTCATCCTCTACTTCCTCTTCCGCCAGCAGATCCGCATGGCTGGAAAAGGCGCACTGAATTTCGGCAAGTCGAAAGCGCGCATGCTCGCGCGGGATAAAAACAAAATCACCTTCCGCGATGTCGCCGGGGTCGAAGAGGCGAAGGACGAAGTGCAAGAGCTCGTCGAATTTCTGCGCGACCCGAAGAAGTTTCAAAAACTCGGCGGGCGAATCCCGAAAGGTGTGCTCTTGGTCGGCCCGCCGGGAACTGGTAAGACACTTCTCGCGCGCGCCATCGCGGGCGAAGCGGATGTTCCGTTCTTCTCCATCAGCGGCTCGGACTTTGTCGAGATGTTTGTCGGCGTCGGCGCGAGCCGCGTGCGCGACATGTTCGAGCAAGGGAAGAAGTCCGCGCCTTGCATCATTTTCATCGACGAAATCGACGCCGTCGGTCGCCATCGTGGGCACGGAGTCGGCGGCGGGCACGACGAACGCGAGCAAACGCTCAACGCGCTCCTCGTCGAGATGGATGGTTTCGACACGCAGGAAGGTGTTATCATCATCGCGGCGACAAACCGTCCAGACGTGCTCGATCCCGCGCTGTTGCGTCCGGGACGCTTCGATCGCCAGATCACCGTCAACCTGCCAGACGTGAAAGGCCGCGAAGAAATTCTGCGGGTTCACTCCAAGAAAGTGAAACTGGCGGAAGGCGTCGATCTCGCCGTCGTCGCGCGTGGCACTCCCGGGTATTCCGGCGCCGAGCTGGCCAACGTGATCAACGAAGCGGCGCTCCTCGCGGCGCGACGTGGATTAAAAGGAATCACCCTTTCGGAGCTAGAAGAAGCGCGCGATAAAGTCCGCTGGGGCAAGGAACGGCGCAGCCTCGCGCTGAGTGAGAAAGAGAAGACCAACACCGCCTATCACGAAGCCGGCCACGCTCTTTTGCTCGAACTGCTCGAGCACACGGAGCCCCTCCATAAAGTGACCATCATTCCGCGCGGACCTTCGTTAGGCTCGACCATGTGGCTCCCGCTCGAGGACAAATACACCCAACGTCGCAACGAACTGCTCGACGATCTCGTCGTCAGCATGGGCGGGCGTGTCGCGGAGGAGATTGTTTTCGGCGATGTCACCAGCGGGGCGCGCGGCGACATCCAGATGGCAACTCGCCTCGCCCGGAAAATGGTTTGCGAGTGGGGCATGAGCGAAAAGATGGGCATGGTCGAATACGGCGAACACGAGGATTATGTTTTCCTCGGTCGCGACATTTCCAAGTCGCGCGATTACAGCGAAGCGACTGCAGAGCAGATCGACACTGAAGTGCGCAAGCTGGTCGACGACGCCTACGCACGCGCCAAATGCATACTCGAGAGCAATCGCGAAAAACTCGAAACCATCGCGAGAGCTCTGCTCGAATTCGAAACCCTCGATGGCGCGCAGATTCGGGAGATCATCGAGCACGGGAGATTGGTCAACCCACCACGCGGACCGCAGCCGCCCAGCCCGGGCGAAAAGTTGGCGCCGGAAAAACCGCCCAAGCAAGTTGTCGTCGCGCCCGATGTCGCGCCGCCTTTGGGCGGCGGTCTCAGTGGCGCCCCGGCCTGACGAGCAAAGGAGCGCGGATCTGGAGGCGATGCTGGCGGTAGTTCATCGACATGAAGATTCCGTTCTTGCGCTGCGAATCTTTTTCAGCTTCTGCCTCGGGCTCGTCTTGCTCGGCGGCGTCTATATCTTTCGCATGCGCAAGAAGCTCTTCGATCCGGACCCCGAAGTAGTGGCCGATCACTGGGCGGTTCGCAATTTGCGTCTCTGGCAGGTTATCCTCGTCTGGCTCCTCGCGGTCGAGCTGTTCGTGACCATGCTGTGGCGGCTGTAATCCCGCTGGTTGTAGCCGGGGGCGATGACCCCGGCTGACCTCGCGCTTGCAGTGTCTCTTCCACGCGGGGTCAACGTTCCGGCTTCAATTTCTAGCCCTGCGGGTTCACCGGGAAGTGCTTGTTTTTCAGCCGCTCCGGCACGCGCTCAGTTTTCTCGTTTTCGATCTCCTCCGTCGCCGCGCCTAACGACTCATAAGCTTCGCGACTCTTCGGCGCCCGGGACATGTAGCAAACCGCGTGGGCGAGTGGAATCCGCGCTTCCGGAAGTCCCACAAACTCGACGGCCTGTTGCGTCGCGATCGCCAGCGGCAAAGCCTGCGCATCGGCCAGGCCAACGTCTTCGCTCGCGAAAATCACGATCCGCCGGGCGATAAAGCGGAAGTCCTCGCCGGCGTGAAGCATTTTCGCGAGCCAATAGATCGCGCCTTTCGCGTCCGAGGCGCGCATGCTCTTGATGAGCGCGCTAATCGTGTCGTAGTGCGCATCGCCCACGCGATCGTAGACGACCGCTTTCGTTTGGATGCTTTCTTCCGCCACCTTTAGCGTGAAGTTTACAGTCCCTTTCTCGTTAGGCGGCGTCGTCAAAACGCCGATCTCGAGGGCATTCAAACATTTGCGGGCATCGCCGTCGCTGAGCTTCGCGAGATGGCGCTTCGCCTCCAGGTCCATCTTTACTCGATGGTTGCCGAGGCCCCGCTCTTCGTCAGCGAGCGCGCGATCGATCAGCTCTTCCAGCTCTTCCACGCCTAACGACTCCAACTGGAACACCTGCGAGCGGGAAACGAGCGCGCTGTTGACATAGAAGAACGGATTATAAGTGGTTGCTCCGATCAGGCGCAGATTCCCGCTTTCCACGTCGGGGAGGAGGATGTCCTGCTGCGCTTTGTTGAAATGATGAATCTCGTCGACAAAAAGGATCGTTTTCTGGCCAGACGTGCGGCGGCGATTGGCCGCCGCGCCGACGACTTGGCGCATCTCCGCGACGTTGCTCTCCACGCCGCTTAGCTTTTCAAATTTTGATTGAGTCATCGCCGCGATGATCTGGGCGAGCGTCGTCTTCCCCGTGCCGGGCGGGCCGGACAGAATCACTGAGGGCAGACGGTCGGCTTCAATCGCGCGTCGGAGCAATCTTCCCGGTGCGAGAATATGCTTCTGACCGACAAATTCATCGAGCGTGCGCGGTCGCATACGGCTGGCGAGCGGCGCGTTCGCGTCCGTTGTCGTTTCGTCTTTTGCCTCGCTGAAGAGGTCCTGCACACCGCAGCCTAACGGCGGCGGAATGGTTTGTCAGCCGCTTGACCGGGCGGACCCGCACGCACATTCTGGAAACATGCAAACGGCTGAGGCTGGCCCAAGCACGGTCGACGACTACATGCAGTTGCCGGATGGCGGCCCGCGCTACGAATGGATCGAAGAAGCGTTGCTTCGTTACCACGAACTGACTGCCGGGAGCATTTTTCTCATACTCGGGCCCCGTATGAGGAAGCATCGGAGCGGTCAAATTTATTCCGCGCCCGTCGACGTTACTCTTGACGATCTTGATGTTCTTCAGCCGGGCATCCTTTATTTCTCGAATGCCCGGCGCGTATGCCCTCACGAAGCGGCTCCGACGGAGGCGCCGGAGCTTGCGATCGAAACTCTCTCGCCCGCCGTCGAAAAACGGGACCGCATTATGAAGCGAAATATTTGCCCAGCGGGTCGAGGAACTTTGGCTGATTGAGCCTGAGAAGAAGCGAATCGAGTGTCCCTGTCATGAAGAGAATTCTCGTTCCGGTTGATTTTTCTCCTGCGATGGAAGGTGTCCTCACCCTGGCGCGAGAGATGGCGCGGGCTTTTGACGCCGAATTGCACCTCGTGCATGTGCGGGAAATCAGCGCACTGCCGGTCTATCCCGCAGCGACGATTGGTTACCCGGGAATCGGAATGCCGGAAATGGGAATGACCGGCGGGATGCCGATCGCGCTGGCCGGCGAACCGCCTAACGAGAAAAGAAAAAGCCGGCTGGACCATTTGCAGGACGAAATGTTGCGGCGCGGTCTGCGCGCCTTTGCTCACGAGCGTGAGGGAAGTGTGGTCGAGGAAATTCTTGCCGCCGCCGAGGAGCTTTCCGTCCAGCTCATCGCCATGGGATCGCACGGGCACGGTTCAGTCTACAATTTGCTCGTCGGAAGTGTGACTGAAGGCGTTCTCAAGGCAGCGCGGCGTCCGATCTTGCTCGTCCCAGCTCCGGCCGCAACGAAATAGCAGGCTTCTGCCTTGCGCGGCGCGCGTTTCGTCTGAAACGTTTCCCTTCATGCGCGCGCGCAGAATTATCTTCGGGCTCTCTCTTTTTTTCGTCGCGTCCTTTGGCCTGACGAATGCGGCGAAATTGCCTTTTGACACCGTCTTCAAAGGGCGCAGCCGTTTTGACCATCTCGTCCAGGAGGCGCGCGCGAACGACTGGAAAGTGCTCCCCATTGGGGAGCGGACGGCGACCGTCGGTCATGCTTTGCTCGGGACGCGCTACAAGTCTTTCACGCTCGAGATCGACGATCGTATCGAAGCCGCCTCGGTAAATTTCAATGGAATGGATTGCTGGACGTTTTTCGAGATTTCGCTCGACTTCGCCCGCATGCTCGACGAACCGGAAGCGGCCTGGACGCCAGAGAGGCTCCTCCATTATGTCGAGCTGGATCGTTATCGCGGCGGCATTTGCACGGGCGAATATCTCTCCCGGCTGCATTACCTCGAGGATTGGCTTTATGATAACGATCGCCGCGGTTTGGTCGAAGACCTGACGCGGAAGCTGGGAGGCGTGCAGGTGGATCACGCCGCGCAGGAGATGACCTTCGGTTGGCGCCATTATCGCTACCTCAAAGCGAACCCGGCCTTGCGCGAGCCGCTCGCCCGGATGGAGGCGCGGGTCACGGCACGGCCGCTTTATGAGATTCCGAAAAGCCGCGTCGCGCGGATCGAGCCGAAGCTCAAGAGCGGCGACATCATCGGCATCATTTCACGCGATCGGCCCGGGCTTTATTCGACGTCCCACGTCGGGCTGGCCTACCGAAGCCGTGACGGCGTCTTGCATTTCATGCATGCCTCGTCGCCGCATAACTATGGAAAGGTTGTTCTCGACGTGGAGCTCTCGCGTTATCTCGCGCAGTTCCACTCCGACACGGGAATTCTGGTCGCAAGGCCGATTCGTTAGTCATAGTTATCGCGCAGTTGCCTAACGAGCTGGGCGAGCCGCTCGACGGCTTCCTCCGCGTCAGCGCCGAGCGCTTCGAGGCGCGCGGTCGCGCCGCGATCGAGATTGGCGCGCATGACGTCGATCAAACTGAGAGCGGAAAAACGTCTGTTGTTTGTTGCGATCCAGATTTCGGAGCGAAAAGAGTTTGCGCAGCGCACGAATTCGGCGGCCGGTCGGGCATGCAGGCCAAGGTGGTTCTCGATTCTGATCTCGCGGCTGGCCTGGTTCATTTTCAGCCCCATTGGCTCGTGCCCCAGCGCCGATAGAGGAATCGCTCGATGGGTGCAAAGAAAGTTTTATCCGAGAGCAAACCGATGAACACGATTACAAACATGATCCCAATTACCTGGTCCATCGCATTCAGTTCACGACCGTAATGGAGCAGTTCGCCGAGACCGAAGCCGGTAAGGATGGTAACGAAAATCTCTGCCGCCATGAGCGAGCGCCAGGCAAAAGCCCACCCTTGTTTCATCCCGCTGACGATGAAAGGCAGCGCGGCCGGCAGAATGACGCGCAGCCAGAGGTGCATGTTCTTCGAGCCCATTGTTAGGGCAGCACGCCGATAAATCGGCGGCACGTGCCGCACGCCGGTATCGGTCGCGATTACCACGGACCAGAGCGTTCCCATCACGACCACAAAGAGCATGGCCGCTTCACTTTGCCCAAACCACAACAGTGCCAGCGGCACCCAGCAAACGCTCGGCAGGGTCTGTAATCCGAGGGCGAGCGTTCCGATCGTATCGTGCAAGACCATCCACCGTGCCGTGAGCAAGCCAATCGGAATACCGGCGAACAGACCAATGCCATAGCCGGATAAGAGACGTTTGACCGTGACCAAGATGGCTCGCCAAAGCGTGCCGTCGGCGGCGGACGCACGGAGATAATCGAAGACTTTGATCGGCGCCGGGAGCAGGACCGGCGACCAAATGCGCGCCCGAGTGACCAATTCCCAAAGCAAAAGCAACCCCACGAAGAAAAACAGCGACAGAAAAAAGCGTTTCATTCCGCAACCTCCCCATTTCCGTCTTTCAATCCTTTCAGCGAACGCGTGATGCGACCGGCGTATTCGGCCAGCTCGGCGCTGTTGATGTCGCGCGGGCGTGGCAGCTCGATGAGAAACTCTTCGCGAATCCGACCCGGATGCGGCGAGAAGAGGAGCACTCGATCGCCCAGACAGACAGCTTCGCGAACGTTATGCGTCACGAAGATGATGGTCTTACGTCGGCTTTCCCAAATTTGCTGGAGATCGCCGTAAAGTTGCTCGCGAGTGAGAGCGTCGAGCGCCGCGAACGGTTCATCCATCAGGAGCATGCGCGGGTTTGGGGCAAGCGCCCGCGCCAGCGCAACCCGCTGTTTCATCCCACCGGAAAGCTCGTGGATGTTGGCGCGCTCGAACCGGCTGAGCCCGACCAACTCCAGATAATAACGCGCAACTTCGCGGCGATCCTTTTTCGTCAGATGTGATTTCATTTTCAGGCCAAAGAGAACGTTCCCGAGCACGTCCAGCCACGGGAAAAGAGCGGCTTCCTGAAACATGACGAGTCGTTCACGTCCCGGGGCGACAACGCGCTGGCCGTCGGCGGTGACGGTTCCACCATCCGGCTTTTCCAAGCCGGCGATAATGTTCAGGAGCGTCGATTTACCGCAGCCGCTGGCGCCGACGAGACAGACAAATTCGCCTTCGCCGATTTGCAGATTCACGCGATCGAGGGCCTGAACCGGTCCGGTGCGCGCCTTGAATGTGCGCGAGACATTGTCGACGCTTAACTTGCTCGGCGGAATAAACCGCAACTCCTCGTGGACGCCGGAGCTTGTGCTCCGCGGGATCTTGAAAGTGCCTGTGTAGTGCATGGTCGCGGGATGATTCGGGGCTCCTTCGATCGTTAGGGGAGCGCGAGCAGCTTCGAGGTATTTGTCGATCCTCTGGTTAGGCCGGATTCCTTCGCATTCTCAACCGCTTTCGCGATCAAGTGGGGCGAGACTTCGCTTGTAAACCTGATCCGTTGCCAGGCCTGCGCGATCGCGGCCGGTGGAATGCTGACTTTGGTTTCCTCTTTCAATTCGGCGGCGAGAATCTTCTGCGCTTCCGCAGGATGACTTTGAATCCACTGCGTCAGCTCGACGTTGGCGGCGGCAACCTTCCTGACCAGCTCGCGATGAGCATCGAGAAACTTAACGCTCGAGACCAACCATGTCGTCTGCACCTGCGCATCCTCGAGGAAAATTTTTCCGCCCGCTTCGCGCTCGAGCCGAGTCACCCACGGTTCGACCGTCCAGACGGCATCGACTTGTTTGCGCTGAAAGGCGGCAAGCTGATCGGGATTTGCCACCGGCAAGACTCTGACGTCGCCGCCGGTGAGCGTGACCTTGAATCCCTGAGCCTTCAGCCAGGCGCGACAGGCAATGTCCTGCGTGTTGCCGAGTTGCGGCGTGGCAATGGTTTTGCCCCGGAAAAAAGCGGGAGACTTGAAGAATTCATCCGGCCTCACAACCAAAGCCGCGCCGCCGGTCGCAGCACCGGAGATCACCCGAATTTCTTCGCCGTCGGATCTCCAGTGTGCATTCAGCGCTGGACTCTGCCCGACATAGGTGAGATCGAGAGAGCCGGCGAAAATCGCCTCCATCGCGGACGGACCGGCGTTGTAGGTAAACCATTCGATTTTGACATCCGAGCCAAGCCGGATCTCGAACCAGCCTTTCCCCTGGCGCGAGAGACCATGTGCGATGACGCCCTGCGCGTGGGTGACGTTCGGGAAATGCCCGAAGCGAATCGTCTCAGCTCCCGCGCGCGCAGCGAGGGCAACCGCAGTCGTTAGGCCAAGAAAAATATGGAAGGCTAACCGCCGCATCCGCGACCAAAACAGAGAAGAGAGAATCATAAATAGAAGACATCTTCATCGGGAGCGGCCTCCGGTGGTCCGGTCAAAGGCTCCAGTTGGTTTTGTTGCCTCCAGTGTGTCTGGTCGGTCGGAATAAAATTTGTGTTCGGGCGGGCCGAGGCGCGTTTTTTCGGTGCGCTCGATCAGCGTCACTTTCGAATCGTGAATCACAATCTGCACGACGCCAAAGCGTAGGCTCTCCACCTTTTCGCGCACGAGCGCGAGCCATTCTGGTTCCTGATTGTTCATGGCTTGGCCGCGTTAGCCAGGGGAAGAATGTCCTTAATTCCGAAAAAGCCACGGGCGAAGGGAACGGCAACTTTGTCGCGATGCATCTTGCGCAGGGTGATCTCGACAATTTGGGCAAGCGTCGCGCGATCCAGAATGCGCGTGATCGCGTTGCGCACATCGAGCATGAGCATCCGCAATCCGCAATGCGCTTCATCGGGGCAGGTGCAACGGCGATAGTCGGTCTGGCTGACGCAGGCGATGGGAGCGAGCGGTCCATCGAGCAGCCGGATAACGGCGCCGAGCTTGATCCGGCTCGCTGGTTTGGCGAGGGAATAACCGCCAGCCTTGCCGCGTTTCGTTTCGACGAATCCCGCCAGCCGCAGCTGGGTGAGGATCTGCTCGAGAAATTTGATCGGCAATTTTTCCTTCGCCGTCAGCTCCGTGATCTGGAGGATTGGACGGCCAAGCTCGCGGGCGATGCCGAGGTCAATCAGCGCCCGGAGGGCATATTCACTTCGTTTCGAGAGATTCATTCTCTAGTGCGGCGATAGACTTTATGATTGTCTACTGCTGCACTAGAGTTTGCAAGGAAAATTTCGCGCCTACTCCCGACGTTGCCGTTCGACGAGGGTCTTGAGCTGGCGCTCCATCGCTTTGAAGGCGTCGTTAATTACCTTGCTTAAGGGCTCGTGCATCTCATGCTCGGCTTGCCTCTCATCCGCTACCAGCTCGTGACCCGGCGGGACGGTGACGTCGATTCGGACACGAAAGGGATTGCCGAAATGCTGGGTATGGTTGGGTTGTTCAACCACGACGTCGCAACGGCTGATGTGATCGCAAAAGCGATCAAGCCGCGTCGCTTTGTTGCGGATCAGTTCTTCGAGTTGATCTGACTTGTCGACGCCGCGATAAGAAATTCCGATCGGAAGTTGCATCAGAGGAATGTGCCGAGTCAGAGCGGCTGGAGCGAGCGAAAATGGCTCCGAAGTTTTGCCGGTTCGATTTTGACGAGATCGGATTTCACGTGCTCAACGACGCGGCTGCGGATCGGCGGCGGGAGTAGCTCGGAGATCGCGGCGTGGATGGGAGCGGGTGCGGCAAACGACCAGCCTTCGGCGGCTTCCTTTTTCACCAGCTCGGCGATCCGATCGGCCAGCTGCTTGCAGATGCGCTTTTCGGTTTCGGTCTCGAGCGCGGTGCGCTCCGCAATCGAATTGGCGTGGCGACCGTTGCCGTCGCTGACGGGAAAGCGCCCGGCTTGATCGGTCAATTTGTCGTCATAACGACCATGCGCGTCGGTGAGTTCAAACGCCTGCACAAGCTGCAAGCTGGCGCCGCGGGTGGGGGTGTCTTCGACTCGATAGGCTTTCAAGCTGCCGCGATCGGCGACGACGATAAGTGAAGTCGGTGTCATACCTTTAATATCGTTTGCTGGGTAATCTTCGCGCCCTCGTTTCGGCCGCAGAAATTCGGCTTGCTTGGGAAGCGCATCAGATTTTTCCCGAGTCGGAAGGCAGCGATCTTCCGAGCTCCATTCTCCTCTGCCGCTGCGTTTCAGAGAAGGAAGGAGGTAAAAAACATGAATGCGGAAACAACCGGCACGGAATCCGCAAGCGCACCAGTCTGGACCAGCGGCATCAATATCGTCGCTGGGATTTGGCTTATCATCGCACCCTTTGTGCTCGTTTACGCAAGTGAAGCGGCCCGGGTGAACGATATTGTGCTCGGCGCGGTCATCGGCGTCTTTGCGCTGATTCGAACGTTGACGCCGAACAGTGGAACGGCGTGGCTCAGCCGGCTGAACGCGATTTTCGGCATTTGGCTGATTATTGCTCCGTTTGTGCTTGCTTATGAGAGGGCAACGGCGCGGACCAATGACATTATCCTCGGGATTATCGTCCTGATTCTGGCTCTTTGGAGCAGCGCCATGTCTCCCACGATGACAACAGCGCGGGTGCGCTGACCGATAAAGGCGCGAGTTTTGAAGGCTCGCGCCTACTTCGGCGCTGGGGCTGACTCTTCTGTCGCGCTGGCGGCGGGTTCTTCGGCCGCCCGCTTTGTTTTTTCTGCAGCCGGTGCCTGCCCGTTGTGAGGCGAGGTAAACTGGCGCTTCTTCCACGACTCGCTTCGCGCCTGCGCGGTTGAGCCGGTTGTGAGCTTGAGCAACATGGTCGCGCGCTCGCGGATTTCGAGTTCGTCGCCGGAGACGTAGTCTTGCGGCTCGGCGCAGAAACCATCTTCCGAAGCGGTGTCGAGAATCAATTGCCAGGCGACGCGTTCCTGACCGGGGAGGACGAACTGCAGCGGTTCGTGGTGCGCGTTGATCAAAACCAGGAAGGTGTTGTCGCGGATTGCTTCGCCTTCAAAAGTCTGGACGTCGATCGTGTCGCCGCTCAGGAGCATACCGAGACAGCGAACAAACGGTGAATTCCATTCGTCGTCGTTCATCTCGTTGCCGCCCGGATTGAACCACATGACGTCGCGGATTTCTGAGCCGCGAATCCGCCGGCCCTGGAAGAATTTCGGGCGTCGGAAAACCGGATGATCATGCCGGAGCTGGATCAATTTTTTCGTGAATTCAAGGAGCGCCTTTTGTTCGTCATCGAGCTTCCAATCGAGCCAGCTGATTTCGTTGTCCTGGCAGTAAGCATTGTTGTTTCCGCCCTGGGTGCGGGCCCATTCGTCGCCGGCGGTGAGCATGGGAACGCCTTGGGAGAGAAAGAGCGTGGTGAGAAAGTTGCGGCGCTGCTGGCGGCGAAGCTGGTTGATTTCAGCGTCGTCGGTCGGGCCTTCGGCGCCGTGGTTCCAGGAGTGATTGTTGTTGTCGCCGTCGCGGTTTTCCTCACCGTTGGCTTCGTTGTGTTTCTCGTTGTAACTGACGAGATCGTTGAGGGTGAAACCGTCGTGCGCGGTGATGAAGTTGACACTCGCGTAAGGGCGCCGGCCGCTCATTTGATAGAGGTCCGGGCTTCCCGTTAGCCGATAAGCGAGCTCGCCGATTTTGCCTTCGTCGCCTTTCCAAAAACTGCGGACGGTGTCGCGGTATTTCCCGTTCCACTCTGCCCAAAGGACGGGAAAATTTCCAACCTGGTAACCGCCTTCGCCGACATCCCACGGTTCGGCGATGAGTTTCACCTGCGAGATGACCGGATCCTGGTGAATAATCTCGAAGAAGGCGTGGAGTTTGTTCACGCCGTTGGCGTCGCGCGCGAGAGTGGAGGCGAGGTCGAAGCGGAAGCCGTCGACGTGCATGTCGTTGATCCAATAGCGCAGGCTGTCCATGACCAGCTGGAGGGTGCGCGGGTGGAGGAGGTTGAAGGTGTTCCCGGTACCGGTGAAATCCAGGTAGAAGCGCGGATCCTCTGGCGTGAGACGGTAGTAAGCCTCGTTGTCGATGCCGCGGAAGCCGAGAGTCGGCCCGAGGTGATTCCCTTCCGCCGTATGATTGTAAACGACGTCGAGAATGACTTCGATGCCAGCGGCGTGAAGGCTGCGCACCGTCGATTTGAACTCGGTCACCTGCGCGCCGGTGCTGCCGTCCTGCGAGTATTTCGATTCGGGCGAGAAGAAACCGATCGTGTTATAGCCCCAGTAGTTCGTTAGGCCGCGATCGACCAGCGCCTTGTCGTTGATGTGGGCGTGCACTGGAAGCAACTCGACCGCGGTAACTCCGAGGTCTTTCAAGTATTGGATCGAGGCGGAGCTCCCGAGGCCTGCGTAGGTGCCGCGAAGTTCCGCCGGAATCGCCTCGTTCAGCTTTGTAAATCCCTTCACGTGCAGCTCGTAAATGATCGAGCGATGCAAAGGCGTGCGCGGGCGTTTGTCGTCGCCCCAGTCGAAGGAGTTGTCGACGACGACAGCTTTCGGCATCCCCCAGGCGTCGTCGCGGAAATCGCGCGCAAGGTCGTCCGACGGCCCGCCGACGACGTAGCCAAACATTTCATCCGCCCAATTGACGCGGCCGGCGATCGCTTTGGCGTAGGGATCGATGAGCAGCTTTGAGCTGTTGAAACGCATCCCCCGTTCCGGATCGTAGGGACCGAAGACACGATAACCGTAGAGCTGACCCGGTTTCACATCGGGCAGGAAAATGTGCCAGACTTGGTCGGTATGTTCTGTCATGGGGATGCGGATGTTTTCTTGGCGCGCATCGGGTGAATCGAAGAGGCAGAGATCGACCGAAGCCGCCGTCTCCGAAAAGAGGGCAAAGTTCACGCCGTTGCCGAGCCAGGTTGCGCCAAGAGGATAAGGATAGCCGAGCCAAATTTTTACAGGAGTCATAGAAATGTCGGGAAAGGGTGTTTATCCCAATCGGAAGTGGAGATCGCAAGGGATGCGGGGAACATACGAACTCGAAGCCGGAAATCCGAAACAAGCACGAAACCAAATACTACGTCCAGGCTCAGGACGTTTGGAGTATTGCTGCTTCGAGACGCATTTTAATCGTTCCGCGTCTCTTGGAGCGAGCGTGGCCGCCGGACCGAGCGCCGAAAATACAGAAAGGCGAAGCGCGGGCAGCGTTACTTTTTCGCCTTCAACTCCAGCTTGCGATAGAGCGTCGCCATGCTGATGCCGAGGACACTGGCCGCGCGCTCGCGCACGCCTTTGTATTCCGCCAGCGTTGCTTCGATGTACTGGCGCTCTTGTTGCTGGATGAATTCGTCGAGCGATTTGCCCACCGGCATCTTCTTGTTTTTCCCGCGAGCGCCGTCTTTTTTCCCGAAATCCACGATCTGCGGCGGCAAATCGCCGGGCATGATCGTGTCGTCGTCGCACAAGGCGCAGGCGCGCTCGATCGCGTTTTCCAGCTCCCGGACGTTGCCGGGGTAATCGTACTGACAAAGCAACTCCACCGCCTGCGGATCGATCTTTTTCGCCTCCGCGCCGGTGATGGCAGCTTGTTTCTGGAGAAAATGATTCACGAGCAAAGGCACGTCTTCGAGCCGCTCGCGTAAGGGCGGAATCTCCAGTGGGATGACGGCGAGTCGGTAATACAAATCCTCGCGGAAAGAGCCTTCCTGGATTTTTTGCTGAAGCGGCTCGTTCGTCGCCCCGACGACACGGACATTTACCGGCACACTTTTGTTGTCGCCGACCCGGCGCACTTCGCGCTCCTGCAACACGCGGAGCAGCTTGGTTTGCAACGAGGTCGCCATCGAGTTCACTTCATCGAGGAAGATCGTCCCGAGGTTCGCTTCTTCGAAAAGGCCGCGCTTATCCGTGACCGCGCCAGTGAACGCTCCCTTCTTGTGACCAAAGAGCTCGGATTCGAGCAGGTTTTCGGGCAGCGCGCTGCAGTTGATCGCGACAAAAGGATGATGCTGCCGGTTGCTGTTGAAGTGCAATCCACGCGCGACCAGTTCCTTCCCGGTGCCGCTTTCCCCTTGGATGAGAACGGTGCTGTCCGTGTCAGCAACCTTGTTGATGAGGTTGTAGACGATCTGCATTTTCTCGCTCGAGCCGACGATGTTCTCGAACTTGTATTTGTTCTTCAGCTCCCTCCGGAGATAGCTGTTTTCGCGGACAGTCGATTGATAATCGAGCGCGCGCTGGATCGTCATCTGCAGCTCGTCGATCTTGAAAGGCTTGGGCACGTATCCATGCGCGCCCATCTTCATCGCTTCGATCGCGGTGTCGACCGACGCATAGGCCGTGATGAGAATGACAAGCGTCTGGCGATTATGCTCGCGCACATGCCGGAGGACGTCGAAACCGCTCATCGTCTCCATCTTCACGTCGGTGATGACGATCTGTGGCTCGATTTCGTCGAGTTGCTCGACCGCTTTGGCGGCGGAGCTGAAGGGGAAAACCTGGTGTCCCTTCTCGCGGCAGAGTGTCACGATAACCTCCACCATTGCGGGCTCGTCGTCGATAATGATGATCTTGGCCATGGTTAGGGCGAAAGCTATTTCAAGTGTGAGAAAAGAAAAAGCAAATTTGAGAATCGGCCGTCGTTTGCTTCGGAGCAGGGGTTCGACCAGCGCGCAGTGGGAAAAGTAGCTGGCGCGAGAATTTCTCAGACGTGCGAAACCGATTTCGCATGTTCCAGCAAACGGGCGTCTACGGCTCGGTCTTCACCTCTCGACGCGCTGCGGCCACGAGCAGGTTGCAGGCTTCCTGGCATAAGAGTGGCATCACCTGTTCGCCCCGACCCGTCTGATCCAGCGGCGCGATAAATTTATCCAGCGGCAGGTGAGTCGAAGGGCGCGCCTTGGTTTCGTCGCGTCCCCACAAGATCGTTCGCAAGCATCCGGGCGCGCCACCCTGCGAGCGACAGAAGCGCCCGACGAGTGTGCAGATTTGCTCATCAGAAATCCGCGCCGCGATGCGATACATTCCCGATTGCCGATGCAAGGTAGCGCGCAAAGGTGTCGGCACGAGCCGATTTTCCTCCCAGGTCGCCAGCGCCGCGAGCCGCCCCGGATAAAATCCCTCCAGGGCCAGGTACAACTCCTCCAGATTCGCCAGGTTCATCTGCCAACCGTGCCGGAGAGTCGGCGCCGTCTTCAGTGGTCGATACTCTCCGGCGTCATCAAACCGTGCGATCACCACCGCGTCGTTAGGCGAGTGAAAAATTTCACATTCCGCTCCATCCGGTTCCTCGCGATGGCAAAGAACGTAGCCGTCATCCTTTCGTGTGATCAGCACTTGCCCGATCCCGCGGGCGCCGGCAGAGAGCCACGCACTGAGCACCCGCTCAATGCGCGGGAGCATGATTCGGCTTTTTCGCCGTGCAGAGTTTCCGCGCCATGAGGACGGCAACATGTTCGAGGAAATCGCGATCGTCTTCGCCGAAGGCGTCGAGCTGATCGCTCTCCACGTCGATCGCACCGAGCACGCGCCCGGTCGATTCGCTGATGATCGGGACGAGAATTTCCGATTGCGTCGTCCAGAACGCCGGCAACCAGCGAGGGTCCTTGCGCACATCGCCGACGATGAGCGTTTCACGAGATTCGGCGACCACACCGCAGAGTCCTTGCGTCGTGGGGAAGCGTGCATAGGTCGGCGGTTCGTCGCCTGTCCCCGCCACAATGACGAAATCGCCGCGATCGATTTTGTAAACACCGACCCAGCGATAACCGCGTTCTGCGCGAACCATCTCCGCGGCACGCTTCACTGCCTGAGGCGATTTCGGCGCGGCGAGAAGATAAGCCGCCAAGTCTTGCAACAGCGAGGTGGATTGGGTGTTCAAAATTCTGATAACAACAGTTTATGCAATCGCGCTGAGATCAAGGGCTGCCTGATCGAAACCTGCTGCCAGCTCGAGGATGATCTCCGCAAACTGCGGCGCCGTCCCAAGAGCGCTCGCGTAATAAAGATCGCGTCCGTGGAGCCGATGAGGGTTGCGGCGAAAGACCTCACGCCCGCTTGCTGCGGTCGTGGATGCCGGCTCGATCCCGAGCAAGACCGGAATGTCCTCGTAACTGTGCAAGCCGTCGGAAATAAAGAATGGGACCACGATCACGTTTGGCGTGTTCGTTAGGCGTGACCAATCGGAAATGAGCGGCGCTTCCTCCATGTAAACATTCTGGACCGAGGCGTAGCAGCCGAGCGCGGCGATCTTTTCGACCTCGCGTTTGGCCGCAACGGCGCTGTTGTCATTAAGTGCGGTCCCGTGCGCGACGATCAACAGGGTTGTCTCACCCTCCACCATCCCTGGCGCCACCTCCCGAGCACGGCGCAACAATAATTCCGTCACCGCGGGATGATTCCCCACCGGCTCGCAATATTTCCAGACCTGGCCATTTGGGCGATTCGTGAGGCGATCGGTCAATTCCAGTTCTCGCGGAATCACGGTCTGGGTGAAATAGCCCTCGCTGATGAAGTTCGGTACGACATAGACTGCGCGGATCGCCAGATCACCAAACAAGAGAAGCGCATCGCGCAGACTCGCCTCTTCTTTCCAGAAACAGCAGGCAACTTCGCGAAAAATCCCACGCTGCCGGATGGCCGCCGCCTGCGCCAGAGTGGGCGCGCTCGAATCGGGATTCACGGTCGAACCGTGGCCGACGATGAGCAACGCCGCATCAGATCGCAAAGGCATCGAAGCACGTTACGAGGCAAAGGCATCGACGAAAGCGAGTTTTGATTCATTCGGGTGCGGACGCATGACCAGTCATCAGCGCGAACGGGCCTTCGTTTGATCGGCAGCTTCGCGCCACGATCAGTTCGGGGCTGAAACCTTCGTCAGGATCATCATCGTTAGTCCGAAGTATCTTCCTCCGGCTCCTTCTTCGGCTCACCGGTGCCGCCGAAAATCTGGCGCAGTATTTTCCCAATCATCGGCGCGGCCGCCGAGCCGCCGTGGACCGTGCTCCCGACATCGCCCTCGTACAGCGCCGCGAAAGCATACTGCGGATGGTCCGCCGGGACGAAGCCGGCAAACCAGGCCGCCGTCCGCTCCTTCTCTTTCGGGCCCCATTGCGCGGTCCCGGTTTTTCCCGCGACCGAGACCTTATCGAGACTCGCTTGATGCGCCGTGCCAAGCGGCGCGTTGACCGCGTCTACCATCGCGGTGTGAATTTGCTCCATCGTCAGCGGCGCCGTTCCGATGGTTTTCTTCGCCCGCACGGAATAGGCCGCGATGATCTGCGAACTGCCGGCCTGCACCTGTTGTACGAGCCGGGTTTGGTAGAATGTCCCGCCATTGGCCACGATTCCCATCGCCTGCGCCATCTGTAACGGCGTTACGAGCAAGTCGCCCTGGCCGATGGAGAGGTTGGCAATGTCGCCTCCGAGAATTTTTCTCCCATGCGTTTTCTTCATGTATGCGTCGTTAGGCAGGCGACCTTCCGCTTCGCCTTTCAACGGAATCCCGCACTTCGCCCCGTAGCCGAGCCGTGACGCCCAATCCATGATCGGCCCCGCCCCGGTCTTGATTCCTACCTGATAAAACCAGGTGTCGCACGACTGGGTGAGGGCTTCGACGAAGTTCAGCGATCCGCGGTCGGTATGTTTCCAGTTGTGGAAAGTCGTGTTGCCTACATTCATCTCCGGCACACACTCATATTGATCCTCCGGCGTGATCGCACCGCTCTCGAATGCAGCCATGGCGACGGCGATTTTGAAAGTCGAGCCCGGCGGATAAGCGGAGCGGAACGCGCGCGGGAGAAGCGGAATATCGGGATCATCCCGCAGCGCCTTGAACTTTGCCGTCGAAATCGAAGGAATGAATTCGTTGGGGTCGTAGGTGGGCCACGATGCCATCGCGAGGATGTCGCCATCGTTAGGATCTATGATCACAATCGCGCCGCGTTTCGCTTTCGCCGCAAGCGCTTGTTCCGCCACCTCTTGCAGGTGCAGATCGAGCGTTGTGACCACGTTGTAGCCTGGGATCGGCGGATCGATGATCCGTTCGGAGGTCTGCCGGCCGTCGCGATCGAAGGTCACTTTGTAATGGCCGTCTCGACCGGTGAGCATGCTATTGAAGGTCTGTTCGAGTCCTTCGCGCCCTTCGGTTTCCGGCCAGAGCGTCTGCCCGTTTTGGATGATGCCTTCCGCGTTGCCGCCCGTCCGACCGGTGTAACCAATGATCTGCCCTGCCACTTTTCCGTTAGGGTAAAACCGCCGATAAACCGGCTTCAGTGAGAGTGCCTCGGAGAGCACACCCTTGAGCTGTGCGCGCTCGGATTCATTCAAATTTTGCGCGATTTCAAACGGAAGAAATCCCCGGTTGTGATAATGCCGCAGGATGGATATGTCCGAGACTTTCAGGTTGCGGCCGAGGAGTTGCTCCGCTTTTTCAATGTTGTCGTGCGCGAAAGCGAGTGCCCGCGCATCGGCAAAATCGACTGGCGTCGGGAAATCGATCGTCAGGTTGTAGCTCAGCTTGTTCTGCGCGAGCGGCGCGCCGTTTCGGTCGGTGATCTGTCCGCGCGGCGCCGGAATATCAAGGAGGTAAGTGCGCGCCTGCTTCTGGGTTTCGAAGGTCGGCTTGATCGTCTCCTGGAAAGGCGTGGCGGTCGGTTCCTGAGCGAGCGCCGGCCACAGCCCGCAAAAGAAAAGCAGGACCAAGCACGGGCGGGCACGGATTTTAGACAAGAATGCGCAGCTCAATTCTCTGATCCGTTATTCGCGTAATCCGTGGTGCAAATTCTTCCTCCTCAGTGCCGCTCCAGAAAACGGTGCACTTCCTCCGCCAACTTCTGGCCTATCCCTTCGGTTGATGCAATTTCTTCGACGCTCGCTTTGCGCAGCCGCTGCACGGAACCAAACTTGCGCAGGAGTAGATTTTTCCGGTTCTGACTCACGCCCGGACAATCGTCGAGAATGCTCTCGCCGATCCGCTTTTTCATCAGAAGCTGGTGATAGGTGTTGGCGAAACGATGCGCTTCATCGCGGATGCGCTGAAGCAAACGTAGCGCGCCCGAATCGAACTGAAGTTGCAATGGCATCGGACGCCCCGGTCGATAAATTTCTTCAAACTCCTTCGCCAGTCCGATGATCGGCAGCTCGTGCAACCCGAGCCGCTGCAGCTCGCGACAAGCCGAGGAAAGCTGCCCTTTTCCGCCATCGACGATAATCAAATCCGGCAACCTAACGTGGCGCAAGCTTCCAGCTTGCGTGTTTGCTGTTGCGCTCTGAAAGCTCGCGCTGCGCGCCAAAGCCTCGTTCGGATTCTCCTGCGAAAATTCCGCCATCTCCGGATTCGCTTCCCGCGCCTGCGAGAGCACGTGCGAATAACGCCGCCTAACGACCTCCGCCATGCTCGCGAAATCATCCTGGCCTTCCACCGTGCGGATGCGGTACCGCCGATAGTTATTCTTGTCCGGCACGCCATTGCGGAACGACACCATCGAAGCGACCACATGCGTTGTGGAAATGTTCGAGATATCAAAACACTCCATCACTCGCGGCAGACTTGGCAACTGCAAGGCATCCGCGAGCGCGCGGACATCCGCTTCCGGATCGATCGCGCTCGGCAAACTGTGCCGCGTAAAACGCCGCATCGGCTTCGTCGTCCGGCGCAAATCCTCCAGCATATTGCGTAACTCCGCCGCCTTCTCGAAATCCATTTTTCCCGCGGCCTTCCGCATCTCCTCTGCGAGCGCATCCATCATTTCGCGCGAGCGGCCTTCGAGAAACTCCGCCGCCTGCGCGACACGCTGTCGATAAGTCTCGGCATCGATTTCACTCAACCGCATTGGCACCTGATAAGTCGACGACTTCAACTCCCGCTCCGTTGGGGAGCCGCGCCCAAACGTGAGCACGCCAAATTTTTTCCGCATGAAATTCAGCGTCTGCCGCAACGCGCCCGCATGCGCATAGGGACCAAAATACCGCGCGCCATCATCCTTCTTGAAACGCGCCAGCCGAAAGCGCGGCCACTCCTCCGACGGATCCACCTTCACGACGAGAAACCGCTTATCATCGCGGAACGAAATGTTATATCGCGGTCGATATTCCTTGATCAGCTTCCCCTCGAGTAGCAGCGACTCGGGTTCGCTCGCGACCGTGTGGACCTCAAAATCCCAGACCGCATCCAGCAACGCGCGCGTCTTCAGGTCGGCCACCGCCATTTTCGACGGCATAAAATACGACCCGACGCGTTTCCGCAGATCGCGCGCCTTCCCGACATAGATGACGCGACCAAACCGATCGCGCATGAGATAAACGCCCGGTTTGTGCGGCACCTCGTGGACCTTCTTATTCAGGTCCGGCTTTTCCTTCGACAACGGCACAGTCCTGAGAGAGTACCCGCAAATGTGGGATGTCGCCATCGTCGGGAGCGGACCGGCTGGCGCGAGCTGCGCCGCCTTTTGCGCGATCGCCGGGCTGCGCACGCTTGTCGTCGAGCGAGCCGTTTTTCCTCGGGAAAAAGTGTGCGGCGATTGTTTGAATCCGACCTGCTGGCCGGCGTTGGAGCGCCTCGGAGTTGCCGATGCAGTGCGCGCTGCGCCGCACGGCAAACTGTCCGCCGTCGAATTCATCGGCGTCGACGGCCGTAAAGTTAGCGCTTCATTGCCGAGCGGAGCGAACGCCGAGATCGCGATTAGACGCAGCCTCCTCGACCACATTTTGCTCCAACGCGTGCAATCGCTGGGCGCGGAAGTGCGCGAAGGCGAGACGGTCACCGTCGTTAGGCGAGAGAGCGAGAATTGGAACCTCGGTACCAAAAATTTTTCCGAGCCCGCGAAAGTTCTCGTCGCGGCGGATGGGCGCAACTCAACCGTCGCACGGCTCTGCAATCTGATGCCGCGTAAAGGCCGCGACCGCGTCGCGCTGCAAACGCATCTCCCGTTACCGCGGGATTTTGGCGATCGTGTCGTTCTGCAACTTCTTCCCCAAGGTTATTCCGGGCAGGCGCCGGTGGGTGACAACTTGCTCAACCTTTGCCTGGTCAGCCGGCCTAACGACCTCCCGGCGATCAAAGTCTGGGCCGAGCGAACCTTCTCGATTTCTTCCGCGCACACTTGGCGCACGATCGCGCCACTCGCCCGAGCCGCGCTGCCGCCAAGCCGGCCGGGACTTTTTCTCGTCGGCGACGCCGCGCGCGTCGTCGAACCCTTCACGGGCGAGGGGATTTACTACGCACTCCGCTCCGGCGAGCTCGCGGCGGCGGCGATCGTGGACCGCGACTTTGAGCAATATCGCAGGGCGCACCGGCAACTTTACGCGGGCCGTCTTTGGATCAACGCGCTCGCGCGCCGCGCGGTCGAGCATCCGCGTTTGGCGACCAGCCTGCTCCGTTGGTTACCTAACGAACACGGAATTCTCCGCCTCCTCACGACCAAAGTGGTGCATCCCTGAGCGGTGACGCTTGCGCGGCCTTGACCGTGTTCGCCATCAACATCGCGATCGTCATCGGACCGACGCCGCCAGGAACAGGCGTGATCGCCGCCGTCTTTGGCGCGACTTCATCAAATGCGACATCGCCGACGAGCCGGTAACCGCGCTTTGCGCTCGCGTCTTCAACCCGGTTAATGCCGACATCAATCACGACCGCTCCATCCCGGACGTGCCCCGCCCTAACGAATCCGGCTTTCCCAATCGCCGCGACCACAATATCCGCCGTGCACGTGATTTCAGGAAGGTTCTGCGTCCGCGAATGGACCACCGTGACGGTCGCGTCCACGCCTTTTTGCATGAGAAGGAGCGCGAGCGGTTTGCCCACGATCATGCTCCGGCCGAGCACCACGACATGCGCGCCACTGGTCGCGATGCCGCTTTCTTTGAGCAAACGCAAACAGCCTAATGGCGTGCAAGGCACAGAGCCGCTCGCGTCACCGAGCGCGAGCTTGGCGATGTTGATCGGGTGAAAGCCGTCCACGTCTTTCGCCGGATCGAGCGTCCTAACGATCGCGCTTTCGTCGATCTGTTTCGGCGGCGGCGATTGCACCAGAATACCGTGAATCGCCGGATCGCGATTGAGCTCGTCGACGCGGACGAGGAGTTCTTCCTGAGTGATCTCCGCGGGCAATTCCAGTTTCACCGAATGGAGCCCGAGCTCGCGGCACATCTTGTCCTTCGAACGCACATACGCGCGCGAAGCCGGGTCATCGCCGATAAGTATGACGGCAAGACCTGGCGTTACACTCTGTGTCTTGAGCGTGGCAATTTCGCCGCGGAGTTCTTTGTAAACTTTCTCCGCAACGGCGCGGCCATCGATGAGCATTGGTCCTTTCACGAGCAGTGTTTTTCTACGAGCGGTCGGCGAGCATCGCAAATCTTCGTGTCGGGAAGAGGCCTCGCGGCCAATTTCGGGTTCGTTGGCGCCTCAGCGCATTTCGACCAGCTGCATCATCGTTTCCTCTAAACGGAGGCGTTCCCGCTCGAATTCTTCTTCGCTCGAAGTTGTCATCACTGCGTGCGGCGGCCCGAAGATCACGCGCACGCGGGAGAATGGCTTCGGCAAAATGAAACGATCCCAGCTTTTCGCCCGCCAGCAGCTGCTGAATTCCATGTTCAGGGGAATGACGGCGGCGCCGGAAAGTTGCGCGAGAAAGATGATGCCTCGTCCCAGGTGATAGGCCGGTCCGCGTGGCCCGTCTGGGGTGATGACCGCGTCGAGACCGTCGGCGATGAGGTCGGCGAGTTGGCGGACGGCCGCCGCGCCCTTCCGCGAGGTCGATCCCCTAACGACGGCAAAACCAAACCGCTCGACGAGATCGGCGATGAGCGCGCCGTCGCGGCTCGTGCTGATGAGTGCGGCGCCGTGGCGCTGGGGAAGAAAACGGTGGACGACGTAGGGGATGAAAAGAAGGCGATTGTGCCAGAGCGCGCCGATGTAGCGTTCGTTAGGCGGCGTGCCAAGTAGACCGGCGCGATCGTCGATCTCGAAGCGTAAAGTGCGACCCCAGGTTTGCAGCAGCCGATGACCGATCGCGACCAACCATCGTGCCCGCCAGCCTTCGATTTTCATCGAATCCGTCGGCCTCCGCGTTCGCGCCAGCCGCTAAAGGTAGCCACCGGTTTTCAACTTTTTTGTCAGGTCGATCTGGCGGAGGAGCAGCTCGCGATAAACCGGCTGTGTTTCTTTGCGTGGCTCGACCCGCGTCTTTTTGTCGAGCACGACGAGGTCGTCGACCAGCTTCTCGAGACTCAACGGCTTCCCTTTCACCTGGCAATACGTCCAGGCTGCCTGGATCGCGGCGCCCAGCGCAGCGCCCTCCGTCACCTTCAGCGCCACGGTCGGAAGTCCGAGCACATCCGCGGCGATTTGGCGCCAGATTGCGCTCCGACTTCCACCGCCGGTGAGGCGAATTTCCTCTGGAACAATCCCGAGATCGCGAAATCGCCGCAGGCCATAGGCGAGGCCGAGGGTGACGCCTTCCACGACCGCGCGCGCCATCAGGTTTGCGGTCATGTTCGCAGCCGTCAGGCCGTGGAAGACGCCGCGGCCTTTGGGCAAATTCGGCGTCCGTTCGCCTAACAAGTAAGGGAGAAATTGAATCCCGCCCGCCCCCGCCGGGCTCGCGGCGACGTGTTCTTCCATCGTCGGGATATCCCAGCCGAAAAGCGTCCGCACCTGCTCGGTGGCGAGGGCGACGTTCATCGTGCAGGTGAGCGGCAGCCAGTGATCTGTGCTATCGCAGAAAGCCGCGACTTCGCCTTTCGGATCGATCACCGGTTCGGGCGAAAACGCGCAGATTGTGCCCGAAGTGCCGAGACTGACGGTGACGATGCCGGATCGGATGTTTCCGGTGCCGATCGCGCTCAACATGTTGTCGCCGCCCCCGGCGCTCACGAGGGCGTCATCCGCGAAGCCCCACGCTTCGCGCAGACTGCTGCGCAACAATCCAGCGGGTCGTTTCGAAGAGCGGAGCGGTGGCAGAATCGACTCCAGTTTCGGGTCGATGAATTTCAGGAGCGGCCTGAACCAGGTGCGCGTGCGTACATCCATGAGGCCGGTGCCGGAGGCGTCGCCGTATTCCATCTGGCGCTCGCCAGTGAGCCAGAGATTGAGGTAATCGTGGGGCAGCAGCACACTCGTTAGGCGGCGGAAGTTGGCCGGCTCGTTCTCTTTCAGCCAAAGAATTTTCGGCGCGGTGTAGCCGGGCAAGATGGCGTTGCCGGTGCGCCTGATCATCTCTTCGATGCCACCGAACTCTTTGTTGATCTCGTCGCACTGCGCGTCGGTCGAGACGTCGCACCAAAGTTTGGCCGGGCGGAGCGGCTCGTTCGCTTCATCGAGCGCGACGAGGCCGTGCTGTTGTCCGCTTACGCCGACGGCATTGATCTCCCGCCGACGATCGCCGATTTTCTCAAGGCATTCCGCGACCGTTTTCTCCACCGCCTCAATCCAGATTTTCGGGTCCTGTTCGACGTGTCCCACGGCTAAACCTTCGATCGTTCCGTAGGTTTGTTGGGCGAGCGCGACGACTTTGGTCGCTTCGATATCGAGCACGAGAGCCTTGGTGCTTTTGGTGCCGCTATCGATTCCGAGACAAAGCATGAGATGTGGAGGAGCTGCGAACTGCGCCGAATTTGAAATTAACCCTCATCCGGCGCAATAAGATACGGATGATCAAAAAGCTTCTGCACACACGCTATCGGGTGAGCGACTTGGAAAAGACGGTTTCGTTTTATCGCGATGTTCTCGGGTTGGAAGAGGTGCGACGGCATACTTCCGGTCGCGGTTCGCAACTGGTTTTCCTGAAAGCTGCCGGGAGCGAAGAGGAAATCGAACTCTGTAAGTTCGACGAGAGCGGACCGGTCGTGGTCGGTCCGGATCTGACGCATCTTGCCTTCGAGGTCGATGATCTCGAGGCGTTCGCGAAAGAGACGGCGGCGAAAGGCTACCCGCTCACTGATGGGCCGCACGATAACGGCAAGGGCGGCGCGATCGCTTTCATCGACGCGCCGGAAGGATACGAGATCGAGTTGATTCAGCGCGGGCAGAGTCGTTAGGCGAGATCATTGCTTCTCGACGAAGATGCGGTTACTTCCCCAATCATGATGCGAAAACTTGCCGCCCGCTGCACCTTGCCGGTAACGATCGCGATGGCGCTGTGCTGTGTCGCGGCGACCAAACCGAAGCATCAGCACGATCGACATCATCAGGTTAAACGTGCGACCGCGGTTGAGGATGACGATTCGACATCGACCGTAACTCCCACGCCGCTCGCCGGCGATCAAAAGGATCCACCAAAGACGCGCGCGAAAGCGGTGCTCGTGACTGACGTGCGTTCAGGCCAGGTCCTTTACGAGAGAAATGCAGACGCTCCCCGCGCTGCCGCGAGCACGCAAAAGCTGCTCACCGCGCTGATCGTCGCCGAGACCGGTTTTCTCGATAGGGATGTTACCGTCCAGGCAACAGACACGGACGCGGAACCCGTGCGGTTGAACATCAAACCGGGCGAAGTGTATCAGCGGATCGATCTCCTGCGCGCGCTCCTCGTGAAAAGCCCGAACGACGTCGCGCGTTGCCTCGCTCGCGATAATGCCGGCAGCATCGAAGCCTTCGCCGCGAAGATGAATGCGAAAGCGCAGGCGCTCGGCGCGACACATTCCCATTTCGTGAATCCAAACGGTCTGCCGATTCCCGATCAATGGTCGACCGCTCGCGATCTTGCGATCATCGCCCGCGCCGCTTACGCGAACCCGACGATTCGCTCGATCGTCTGCCTGCCGCAGCTCGCTTTTCGTTATGCCAACGGTCGCGTGCGCGAACTCGAGAACACGAACAAAGTGCTCAAACGCCTCTCGTTTTGTAACGGCATGAAGACCGGTTACACCGAAGCGGCCGGCCATTGTCTCATCGCGAGCGGTACGATTCCCGGGCGCGACATCATCGTCGTCGTGCTCGGCGATAGTAAGGCGAATGTCTGGCGGGATGCCTCGGCGCTGCTTTCGTGGGGTTTGATGTCATTGTAACGGCGGCGCTCTGGGCGCGCGATGAGCGATCAATTTCAGGAGCAACTCCAGGCGCTGCGTGCGCGCTCGCTCCATCGCAAGTTGCGTGAGATCGGCAGCGCTCAGGGGCCGGAGATTCAGATCGTCGGACGACAGCTGGTTAACTTTTCTTCGAACGATTATCTCGGTCTCGCGGCCGATCCGATTTTGCGGCAGGCGGCGATCGACGCGATCGAAAAGTTTGGCGTCGGTGCCGGCGCGTCGCGGCTCGTTAGTGGAACGCAATCGCCACATGTCGCGCTCGAATCGGCGCTCGCCCGGTGGAAGCGCGCCCCCGCGGCGCTCGCTTTCAGCAGCGGCTACGCGGCGGCAGTCGGCACCTTGCCCGCTTTGGCCTCGAAAGACGATGTCATTATTCTCGACAAATTAAGCCACGCTTCGCTCATCGATGGCGCGCGTCTGAGCGGCGCGATTCTGCGCGTTTTTCCGCACAATCATCTCGGCAAACTGGAGAGCCACCTCGAATGGACGCAACGCGAACATCCACAGGCGCGGTGCATTGTTGTCACCGAATCGGTCTTCAGCATGGACGGCGATCGTGCGCCGTTAGGTGAGTTGATCGAGCTGAAGAAAAGATTCGGCGCTCTCCTTTTGCTCGATGAGGCGCACGCGATCGGAGTCCTGGGACCTAACGGTCGGGGGCTTGCTGCGGAATTCGGTCTCGAAAGAGATGTTGACGTACAGATGGGGACACTGAGCAAGGCGCTCGGCGTGAGCGGTGGCTACATTTGCGGTTCGCGCGGCTTAATCGATTGGCTGATCAACCGTGGGCGCTCGTTTATTTTTTCTACCGCGCCGCCGCCGGCGCTGGCCGCGGCCGCCACCGCCGCGATTGAATTTCTCGGCACGACAGAGGGCGAGGCACGACGGGTCATGCTCTGGCAGCGGATTGTTAGGCTAAAGGACGAATTGGGTGCGGCGAAGAGCGCGTTGAAAAATTCCGAGAGCGCGATTTTGCCGTGGATTGTCGGCGATGCGCAGCGGGCGCTCGATCTGGCGCGCGCACTCCGCCAGGAAGGGCTTTTTGTTCCGGCGATTCGTTATCCGACGGTGCCGAGAGGCGCCGCGCGGCTCCGCATCAGCTTGAGCGCCTCTCACACCGAGGCGCAGGTCGCGAAATTAGGCGGAGCGTTGCGGCGACTCAGCGGGGGCCCGTTGTAGCCGGGGCGATGAACCCGCTCGCTCTGAGACCTTGCCTTGTCTGCCCTCAGCCGGGATTAGCGCACCCGGCTACAACAAGACCGTTACGGCCTCGTTACTGTATTTCGAAATCGGCCGGCCAGACTTCTCTGTCTGCAGATGCGCAGGCTCACGAACCGGCGTCGAAGCGGCCCAGGATGGCATCGAGCTTTTGCCGCGTCTCGGCTGGCCAAAGCTTTCGATCGGTGATAAGCGCTGAGTCGAGTGCCCGGTGCTCCGGCCAATTTGGCTCCGTCGGAATCCGCGGGATCAAGTCCGCGAGAACTTTTTTGGCCGTCTCGGCGTTCGCGAGCAAATGCTCGATCACGGTTTGCGCCGAGACCGGCTCCTCTTCCACCTTCCAGCAGTCGTAGTCCGTAATCATCGCCATGGTCGCGAGCGCGATCTCCGCTTCGCGCGCGAGTTTCGCCTCCGGAAGATTCGTCATCCCGATGACGTCGAAGCCGTGCCGGCGATTCAGCTCCGATTCGGCGCGGGTGGAAAAGGCGGGACCGTCCATGTTTACATAAGTGCCGCCGTTATGCACTTGCACGCCTAACGCACGCGCCGATTCGGCGAGCAGGTTGCGCAACGGCGCGGAGATCGGCTCGGCAAAACTGATGTGTGCGGCGATCCCGTTGCCGAAAAAGGTGTGCTCCGTCCGTTGACTGGTCCGGTCGTAAAACTGCGTCGGGAGGAGCACGTCACGCGGCGCATATTTTTCCTGCAAACTCCCGACTGCTGTGACGCAGATGATCCAGCGCACGCCTAACGAACGCAGGGCATAGATATTGGCGCGGTGATTCAGTTCATGCGGCAGAAGCCGATGCCCACGCGCGTGACGCGGCAAAAAGTAGACACGGCGACCGGCAGCTTCGCCACCGATGATCGCATCCGAGGGGGCGCCAAATGGCGTCTCGACCTGATGCTCCCGCCGGTCGTGGAAGCCTTCGATCTGATAAAGTCCGCTCCCGCCGATGATCCCGATAGCCGCGTCGTCTGTTATCATTTGGCGCGGTGATTCATTTCAGAAGAAGAAATAGTTGGAAAGCGGATAATCGACTTACCTACTCTCTTCGCATGATCATCCTCCGGAACCTTCTTTTCGTCTTCATTAGCCTCGGCGCGGTTGCGATTCTCGCTTCGTGCGCCGGGCCAGCGAGCTATCGGAGTTCGAGCTATGCGCAGGCGCCTCAGGATCGGTTGGGCTTAGGAACGCGCGGCAATTCTGGCACGAGCCTCTCCCGACGTGCGGCCCATTTCGTGGTGAAAGCGTGGATCGACTTTTCGCTTAATAGAAGGAAGCGAATGCCTCGGATCGGTGTATTATTTTCGCCCGCCTGATGCCGAAATTTTTTATCAAAACCTACGGCTGCCAGATGAACGAGCGCGATTCCGAGCAGGTTGCGCGCTCGCTCCTCGATCGCGGCTATGAGGCCGCGCCTAACGAACAGGAAGCGGACGTCGTCTTCCTCAACACCTGCAGCGTGCGTGACATGGCGGAGCAAAAGGCGCTCGGCAAAATGGGCATGCTTGGGAAGATTGCGAAGGAGCGCCCGGAGATGGTTTTCGGGTTTCTCGGTTGCATGGCGCAGGCGCGCGGCGCGGAGTTGGTCAGGCTGGTGCCACATCTCGACTTGGTCGTCGGGACCCAGAAATTTCATCGCGTGGCCGATTATATCGACGAATTAGTCGAGCGGAGACGCAGCCGCAAGATGGATGATCCGCGTTTTTCCATTGTCGACACCGCGGAGGAAGCCGGCTCGCAGGAGACGATCCGCGAGCATACCTTGCGCGCGAAGCAGGCGACCGCGTTCGTTTCAATCATGCAGGGCTGCAATATGCATTGCACTTTCTGCATTGTCCCGCGAACGCGTGGCGTGGAGCGAAGTCGGACAATCGCCGAGATCGTTAGAGAAGTGCGGGAGCTGGTCGCGCGCGGGGTGAAGGAAGTAACGCTCCTCGGACAGATCGTGAACCTTTACGGACGACACGAGTTTCCGAAAGTTGGCGGAAAGAGTCCGTTCGTGCAGTTGCTGGAGGCGGTTCACGATGTTGAGGGACTCGAGCGGCTGCGCTTCACCTCGCCGCATCCGATCGGGTTTCAGGCGGATTTGATTCAGGCGCTGCGCGATCTGCCGAAGCTTTGCGAGCATGTGCACCTGCCGTTGCAATCAGGTTCCGATCGCATTCTTAAGGCAATGCATCGTCCCTACACTGCAGAGAAATATTTGCGGCTGGTCGCAGAGCTGCGCGTCGCCCGGGACGATATTGGCCTAACGACGGATGTGATTGTCGGCTTTCCGGGCGAGACGGATGGCGATTACAAAATGACGCGGGATTTGGTGGAGCGCCTTCAGTTCGATAATGCCTTCGTCTTTCGCTACTCGCCGCGACACGAGACGCCTGCGGCCGAAATGCCCGACCAGCTGGAGGAAAAGGTGAAGGAAGAGCGCAACCACGACTTGCTCTCGATCGTCGACGCTTCCGCTCGACGCGCCGGCGAATGCCTCGTCGGCCGAACGGTCGAAATTCTCTGCGAAGGCCCGAGTAAAACGAACGCGGCGCGCCTCACGGGTCGCACGCGAGCGAACAAGATTGTCGTCTTCGAAGGAGGTGACGCTGACATCGGCGAACTGATCGATTTGCAGGTTACGCATTCGACCGGCTTCAGCTTATCGGGGGTGAGGCCGGGTGCGGAGGCGAGTTGTGCTCCCGCCGGAAACGCGGAAATTCAGCCGGCCGTCGCTCTGTTTTCATGATTTATCATTTTTCTCTGCGCGCTGCCGGACTCTTCGCCGGAGCACTCCTCGTTTTGTTGAGTTTGTTCGCCGTCTTTTCTCCAGCGCGCGCGGTCCTTCCGCGCTTTCCGCGATCACGAGTGGCGGGGGCGGCTTTGCTCACGGTCGATCTGGTCTGGTGCTTCTGGTTGCTTGCGACGATGGAGATGGGGGAGTTCGCCAGCTTTCGCCGACCCCTCCTCATCATCCTGCCGATCGGTTATTTTCTCGTCCTCGCGTTCGTCGATGAATTTCTCGCCGTCCGTGCGCTTGGCATTTTGTGTCTGCTCGCGGCGGAACCGTTGCTCGACGCGGCCTTCTTGCGCCCGGAAATGAGCCGGCTACTCGTGACAGTGCTGGCTTATCTCATGATCGTGGCCGGTCTCCTCTGGGTGACGATGCCGTATCTATTGCGCGATCAAATTTCCTGGAGCACGCGGACGGCCAGCGGCTGGAGAGTGGTCGCGGGCGTGGCGCTTGTTTACGGCCTCGCGATCGTGACCTGCGCCGCGGTAGTCTATTGAACGCGTGTCATCGAAAGCGCAACGAACGACCTCACATTCCTTCTGACGGCCTAACGACGGCCGCAGTGCTCGCCCGGGTGCGACGTTGTCGCATTCACGCGCTTGATTTCTGCGGAGCTTTGGAGAGGTCCTTCGCTTTCTTCAGGATGACAGGTGGATCGGGAGCGCTTGCGGAATGAATCGCATCCTTCTCATTCGCGGAGGTGCGATCGGAGATCTTATCCTCACGCTTCCGGCGCTGAAATTGTTGCGCGACGCTTTTCCGAATGCGCGGATTGAGATTCTTGGTTACAAACACATCGTCGCGCTGGCCGAGATGGCTGGCTACGCGAACGGGACGCGCTCAATTGAATGCGGAGCGCTCGCGGGTTTCTTCTCGCGAGATGGCGAATTGGCGCCGGAACTGATCGAGTACTTCGGCAGCTTTCAGCAGGTTATTAGCTATCTCTTTGATCCGGACGAGATTTTTTCAGCCAACCTGAAGCGGGCCGGGGTGCGGAACTTGGTCACCGGTTCTCCGAAGATCACCGACGAAGAGCATGCCGCGCGGCAATTGGCGCGTCCGCTCGAGCGACTCGCGCTTTATCTCGAGGATCCGGCGGCGACGCTGCGGCTGCCGCAATCGGAGAAGCTCGACCGGATCGCGATTCACGCGGGTAGTGGCAGCGAGACGAAGAACTGGCCAATCGAGAGGTGGATCGAGGTTGCGCGGAAGCTGATCGAGCCTAACGACGGCAGCAAGTTACTGCTCGTGGGGGGAGAGGCGGACCTTGCGCAGCTCGTTGCGCTGCGAGCGGCTCTGCCTAACGAACGATTGGAGTTGGCCGAAAACCTTGCGCTGCCGGAGCTGGCGGCGCGATTGCAGAGATGCCGATTATTTCTCGGTCACGACAGCGGCATCTCGCACCTCGCGGCAGCGGTCGGGACTTCGTCGCTGCTCCTCTTTGGGCCGACCGACCCGGCGGTTTGGGCACCGGCGAATTCGCAGGTGCGCGTGTTCCGGGCTGCCAGCCTAACGATGGAGGGGATTGAAGTGGCGGAAGTGATAGCGGCGTTAAAGGCGTTCCCGTCCGGACCACCCAGAAACGGACTTTGTAACTCCCACGTGAATCAACCAATCTCGCGAGTTGGAAGGTCGCGCCAGGCTATGAGCTGATCCGCATCGGCATCAGAACGTAGAGGAACGGACTCTGGATTTTGATCACGCCAGGGCTCATCTCGTCGATCAGGTCGAGAAAGATTTCGTCTTCCGCGAGATTGCGCAGCGGCGCCATGAGGAATTCGGGATTGAAAGCGATGGAAAATTCGCGGCCTTTGTAGGCGACAGGAAGTGCTTCCTTTGCTTCACCGACCTCGGGCGTGTTCGCAGTAATGTCGATGTTGTTCTTGGTAAAATTGAGTTTGATTGAGTTCGACTTGTCGCTCGCGAGAAGCGAGACGCGTCGAAGCGAGTTGAGAAAGGTTTCGCGCTCGAGCGTGACGCGTTCCTTCATTTCCGCGGGAATGACCTGCTTGTAGTTGGGGTAATTTCCCTCGATCAATTTCGAAACGAGGAGCGTGTTGTTCAGATCGAAAGAGATCTGTCCGCTACCGACACTCACGCGCACATCGCCCTCGTCCGTCAGGAGACGCTGCAATTCCGTAACCGCTTTCGTCGGCACGATGATGTCGGCTTCGTGACTGCGCGGAAATTCGAGATCGATGTCGAGCATCGCAAGTCGCCGGCCGTCAGTCGCGACGAGCGTGAGCTTGTTGTCTTTGAAACTAAAGAGAACGCCGTTGAGAACGTAGCGCGTTTCGTCGGTCGAGATGGCGTAGGAAGTTTTTTTGAGGCCGTCGCGCAGGTCCTTCTGCCGGATGGTGACGACTTTGGAATCATCGAACTTCGGGAGGGGCGGAAATTCCTCCTCTGGCAAGCCGAGAATTTTGAAAAAGCTTTGGCCGCTGCGAATCGAAGCGGCGTTCTTGCCATCGATGTCGAAGGAAATTTCGCTCGAAGGCAGCTCGCGGATGATGGTGAAAAGCCGCCGCGCCGGCAACGTTGTGGCGCCTTCTTTTTCAACCTGCGCTTCAAAACTTCCGCGCACTCCGACATCCAGATCGGTCGTCGTTAGGCGAACTTCATTGCCGTTCGCTTGCAGGAGAACGTTCGAAAGAATCGGCAGCGTCGTGCGCGTGCTGACGACGTTTTGAACCTGCTGCAGACATTCGAGGAGCTTCTCTTTCGTAACGCTAAATTTCATGAATTCGGAACGGAATCGTTAAGATGTAAGGCTTTCAATTTTATCCGGCAACCGCAATCTCGCGCAGAGCGAAAATCGCGATTCAGTTTGTTAGCGCACCCCTCCGCATTGTCATTCTGAGCGCAGCGAACGATCTCACAAATTATCCCTGTCGTGGCTCGTGAGATTGTTTGCTGCGCCCACAATGACAGTCCGCAGTGTGTGAGATTGCCCGCTTCGTCCCCAAGAGATACCTGCGGCTTTTCAGATTCCGAATTCCCGCGCCACGCTATTCGCCTAACGTTGCAGCGCACTATCGATATAGGAGATCGTCTGCCGGATTTTGTCCTGCTCTTTCATCCGCTTCTTCACCAGTTTGCAGGCGTGCAGGACGGTGCCGTGATCGCGGCCGCCGAAGGCTTCGCCGATTTCGTTGAGCGACGCCTTCGTCAGTTCGCGCGCGAGATACATCGCGATCTGGCGCGGGAAAGCGATGTTGGCGGGGCGGCGTTTGCTCGTCATGTCGGCGAGACGGACGTCGAAGTGCTCGGCTACGCGTTTCTGAATTTGATCGATCGTGACCGAGCGGCGCGCTTCCTCCTGGAGAATGTCCTTGAGGAGGTGCTCGACGACTTCGTGCGTCAGCTCCTTGCCGCTGAGTGAGGCGAAGGAGGCGACGCGCATGAGCGCGCCTTCGAGGCGCCGGACGTTGGTCTTGATGCGCTCCGCGAGGAAATCGAAAATCTCCGCGCGCAACTTGATGTGGAGGGCGTGTGCCTTCTTGCGCAAAATGGCCATCCGCGTCTCGACGTCGGGCGGCTGCAGCTCCGCGGTCAGGCCCCATTCGAAACGCGAGACGAGGCGGTGCTCGAGGTTGGCAATTTCCGACGCGGGCCGATCGCTCGAGAGGACGATCTGTTTATGCCCATCGAACAGGGTGTTGAAGGTGTGAAAAAATTCTTCCTGCGAGCGTTCTTTGCCGCCGAGGAAATGGATGTCGTCGATGAGAAGAAGATCGGCCTGGCGATACCGTTTGCGAAATTTGACGAGGTTGTTGTGCTGAATCGCGTCGATGAACTCGTTGATGAACAACTCGCTCGAGAGATACATCACTTTGGTGTTCTTGCCGCTGTTGGCGATGTAGTGCCCGATCGCCTGCATGAGATGCGTTTTGCCGAGGCCGACGCCGCCGTAAACGAAGAGTGGGTTGTACGTTTTCGCGGGCGATTGGGCGACGGCGAGGCTGGCGGCGTGCGCGATCTGATTGTTAGGCCCGACAACGAATGATTCGAAGGTGTTACGCGGATTAAGCCCGGGGCAGGCTTTGCATTTCGCTTTTCCCGTGGCGGACCTGGTATCCGATGCGGCTGCGGGATCGAGTCCGGGCAATTCATCCGAACTTTCGACGGCGCAGACAAAAGCGACTTGCCGCGGACCGCCCAAAACCGACGTAATCGCCCCTTGCAGCGCCGGCATGTGATTACTCTCGATCCAGAATTGATAGATGTTGTTTGGAACCAGGAGGGTGACGGTGTCGGCGGTCGCGCTTGTCAGCTTCACGGCGGAAAACCAGCGCTTGAAAGTGTCGGCGCTGACCTGGGGTTTTAGAGCGGCAGCAAGCTTCGTCCACAACTGGGCACACTTCTCGTCCATGGCGACTTGTTAACAGCGTTAAATAACGCCGGAAATGCGCAGCTGCGGTGGGTGGTCGAAAGCGGAGGGCCTTTCTGGAAGAGAGAATCCAGTGCCGATCGGGCCGCCGGGATCCCGAAGGAGCGCCTGAAAAAGCCGCATACACGAGGGAAAACAATCTTTTTGCCCGGGCGGAAACGCGTTACCCGAGGGGGAGAACGCGACGGAGGCGCGCGTCGGAATAAGTCTGGGATCAATTTTCATATATTCACTCCGGTTGCGGGCCACTGACCTTATTCACACTCTATTCACACCGACGATTTTGCCTCCGCCGAGCGGCTTCAGACTAGAAACCAGCCGGGGGGCAAACAAGCAGAAATCCGAATTTTATTTCGCGCTTTCGCTCAGAAAATTCTTGACGGTCGAGACTGATTGGCAGGTCCGATGTTTTCCCTCGCGAGAGCTTATTTCATCAGTTCGTTAGTCGTTAGGTAAGGCTTGCCGGCGAGCTCCCGAACGCCGCCGTTTGTTTCGGAGATGGCGCTTCCGGTCGCGCAAAAGGGTTCGCACCGCCGTCATTTTGTCCGAAAGTCTGGGACGTTTTACGCCATGCGAGGTCAAATCAGAATGCCCGCTCGAATCGAGATCGGACTGCTGCTGGCGGTCCTTCTCGCGGTCGGCTGCGGCACGGTCTCGGGTCCGGCGCCGCACTCGATCACGCACATCGTTCTGATGTGGATGAAGCATCCGGAGCGGCCGGGCGATCGCGCGCAGCTGATCCGGGGCGCACAATCGCTGCGGGTGATCCCTGGGGTCGTGAAAGTGGAAGCGGGCCGCACGCTGCCGCCCGCGAGTCCAACGCTCCCGACGGGCGTCGATCGGAGTTTCGACCTCGCGGTGGTAGTGAGGTTTCGCGATCGCTTTGCGCTCGATCGTTTTGAACAAGACCCGCGCCGTCTGGCGGCAGTCGAGCGCTATCTGCGCCCACTCGTGAGGCATTACGAGGTCTACAACCTGGGCGATCGTTAGGCACCGATGCGGCTTTTTCGCGCGGCGCTGGCTGCCTTCATCCTGCTTCCTCTACTCTCCTGCGCGGCGGATGAGATCCCTCCGCCTTTTGGCTTTCGCTGGAATGATAAGGCGGCGCGGGTCGAGCGTGTCCTCAAAGGCGCGAAGGCGAAGATCGTCTCGCGCGAGACAAGCGGTGCGAAACAGGTCTGGACGGTGACGGGGCTCATCCATCCGGGCTTGAAGCGGACGCTATTTACCTTCAAGGCGGGACTGCTCACCCAGGTGGAATTGCAGTACGAATATCCGGATTGGACGCTGGAGCATTACAACGAGCGGATGGGGGAGATCCGGCGTTATTTCGATTCGAAATACGGGATCGGGCGCTTGATTTCACGCTCGCGCGACAACGAGACGAAAGTGATACAGACGCTCGTGGGATATCAATGGGTGGTCGGGAAATCGGCGCTCGAGCTCTTCTATTTTTCCGCGCAGGAGGGCAAAAATATCTACCGAAATATTACGGTGACGTACAAGGCAATCTGAGTTCGAAAAGCTCTGACCGCGCGCCCACTCGTCATCCTTAGCTGCGCTTAGGATGGCAAAGTCTACGCCTAACGCCCCGCTCGCGGCGCGTTCTCTTTCTGCATCCGTTTCAGCCGGTTGCGCAACGCCACTTTGGTCGCCGCGCTCATCCGATCGATAAAAAGGATGCCGTTGAGATGATCAACCTCGTGTTGCAAGGCGCGCGCGAGCAGACCGGTGGCTTCAATTTCAATCGGCTCTCCTTCGAGAGTTTCGGCCCGGGCGACAATCGCGGCGGCGCGCAGGATGTCAGCGGTGATCTCGGGAAAACTAAGGCAGCCTTCCACGCCAACTTCTGTTTCCGCGCCTAACGACAGCTCGGGATTCACCAGCACCAGCGGCATCGCCGTCGCCGGTTCCACTTCGGCGCCGTTTAACTTCATCGTGCTCGGCCGTTCTTCCACCTGGCTCACATCGATGACCGTGAGCTGGAGCGCTTCACCGATCTGTTGCGCGGCCAGCCCGACGCCATTCGCTTCGCGCATCGTTTCGATCATGTTCGCGGCCAGCTCGCGAAGACATTCATCGACCTTCTCGATGCGCCTGCCTTTCGCGCGCAAGACCGGATCGCCGTAGCGGACAATGGGCAGTTTCATTTTCCGGCACCCTGAGTGAAAGCCGGGAGGTTCTTCACCCCGGCGAGTTTGAGCGCGTCCATCACTTTTACGATGATGCCGAAGGAGGCTTTCGTATCAGCCTTCAAGACTAACGAACTCTTCCGCTCCGGCGGGAGATTGGTGATCGCTTCCTGCAGTTTTTCCACGGCGATCGTTTTGCCGTCGAGCTTGAGCCCATCGTTCGCATCCACGCTCACGATCGCGTGCTGCAGCTCGGCCGGTTTTGAGGTCGAGGTTTTCGACTCGGGGAGATTGATCTGCACCTCCGGTTGATCGGTTTTGAAAGTCGTCGAGACGACAAAAAAGATCAGCAGAATCGTCAGGATATCGACGAGCGATACGATGATGATCGACGGCGCGCGGCGCTTCCGGACGGCAAACTTCATGGAGAGCGATCGCGCGGCTCGTCAGGTCAAAGGGGTTGCCGCGTGTGTCATCGCGGGCGGAGCTATCGGCGGAGCGAGGCGTGAAGACATCCCCTCCGGGATACGCCCATAGTAACATTTGCTGATTAGTTCCACGACCAGCGTCTCCATTTCCACCGACATGACCTCGACCTTTTTCGAGAAGTAGCTGAAGGCGATCAATGTCGGCACCGCGATCGACAATCCGAAAACAGTCGCGTTGAGCGCTTCGGAGATGCCAAGAGCAATCACCTTGGTATCGGCCGTGCCAGCGGTAAGACCGAGATGGGAAAAGACGTGCACCAGTCCGGAGACGGCGCCGATCAGGCCTAACAATGGCGCGATGCCGGTGATGATCTCGAGGACGATGAGGCCGCGCTCGAGGATCACCATTTCGTGGCGCGCCCGGGTTTCGACCACTTCCACGTTTTCCGAACGCGGCGCGCGGAGATGCTGTAAGGCGACACGCACGATGCGGGCGAGTGAGGAATCATCTTCCAGCACAATGCGTGTGAGCCGCTCTGGATTTCCGCCGGGCGAGAGTCGCTCGATCTCGCTTTCGAGCACGAGTGGGAGCACGTTTTTTCGCCGCAGCGCCACCGTCCGCAGAATGATCACCGTCAACGCGACGATTGAGCAGATGAGCAAAGGCCACATGAAAAGGCCGCCCCGAAGAAGGAAATCGATGACTGCTTGGAAAGGACTGGTCGCATCCGCGAGAAAGAAAGTCGTCATCGGTTCGCGAAAATCGTGAAGGTTTCCTCCATTGTAAAGTGACCTTCGGGCAGAGTCGGGAGGAGGTCGTCGGGAATCGGCGGGAACTTCGTCTCCTCGACCGAACGCAGGGCAATGCTCGCCGTCGCCTCCGTCGTCGTGTTCTCGGTCACGCGGAGGTTTTTGATCGTGCCGTCGGCAAGAATGTCGAAGCTGACGGCGGTGGTGCCAATGCTCGCAAGGTCCATGCGCTCGCCGATGTAATAATACCAGCGCGAGCCGATCGCGTCTTCGATCTGCTTTTTGTAACGGCCGAGCGGGGTGCCGACGGCGTTGACGGCCGAGCGGCCGCGGTTGGTGATCCCGCCGCGGATGATGGTCTGCTGCTGGAGATCGCGATAAGCCGAAGCCGGGGTGGGCGGGGTGGCCGACTCTTCCGGTGTCGGAGTCGGGGTGACGCTCGGTGTGGGGGCTTGCGTTGCTTCCTCCGTGCTTGGCGGCGAAGGAATCGGCGTCGGCGTTTTCGTGAGGAGCGCGAGTTGGTCCTCTGCCGGGGTGGGGGTAACGGACTCGTTAGGCGTGGGGGTCGGGGTCGACTTTGGCGGAGCGCTCGGCGCTGGGGTCGGCTGTGGTTGCGCACCCTTTTGCGCGAAAGATTGTTCGTGCGTTTCGAGGTTCATGAAAGGACGTTCCTTCCCGTCCTGACCCGGGAAAAAGTTGTCTTTCTTGGCCGCTTTCTCCGAGGCGGCGACCGAGTTCTCATTCGCTTCGAAAGTTTTCTCCTTTGGCGCCACGGCGGACTTGCGCGACTCATCGACCACCGTCGTCGGGGCGTTTTTTGGGACGAGGGGCCGCGGCGTTGCCTCGGGCGGCGGCTCCACGATCGTCAACTGCGGCGCGGCCGCTTCCGTTTCCTCGGGCAGGATCGGCTCTGTCTTGCCGGCAAAAGCTGCCAGGGAGAGCCCGATGAGCAGATGGAGAACGAGCGAGGCGAGCACAGCCCACCAGATTTTTCGCCGATCCCGATTTGGTTCCATGAGTGCTTTTGTCGCTGCAGGAGAGTGAGCCGTCGGATGAAAGCGCGCCGCGCGCCGGCCCAAGCGATTTTCCGGCGGGAAATTATCTCAGCTCCTCCGGGCTGACAACCGGCGCGGGCTCGTCTTGCGCGCGTGATGAAAGAGATATTGCTGCGCGTAACCGCCATGTCCTCCGAAATATTTCGCGCTGAACTTCTGCAATTCGCCGGGCCGGAACTTGCGCCGCCGCGGGAAATATTTTTCGCGAAGGACGCGCTCGACCCAGACGTCGATCGGAAACGCGCGCAACCGTTCATAGGCGAAGAGCATCACGCAATGCGCGACCTTGATCCCAACCCCGGGCAGCGCGCAGAGCTGCGCGCGCAATTCCTCATCGGGAAGCATGGCAATTCGCTCAAGGTTCACCTCGCCGTTGGCAACGAGCCGCGCCGTGGCGAGGAGATTCTTCGCCCGATAACCGAGTGCGCAATCGCGCAAGGTCGCTTCTTCCAGCTCTGCGATTCGTCGCGCTGTGGGATACGTGTGGACGGTCGCCCCGTCTAACGAACGCGCTTCGCCGAAGCGCCGTCGCAGCGTCTGCGAAATCTGCCGGATGTGCACGACCTGTTTCATCGAAGAGGTGATGAAGGTGGCGAGGCATTCCCAGCGCGGCTGCCGCATGATGCGCAAGCCGCGGCAATAACTGCGCGCCGCTTGCATCGCGGGATCATCAGGCAAACTCGCGCCGATCTCTCCGAGTGGATGATCGAGGGCAAAGTAGCGGGCGCAGATTTCCGCGCTGCCGCGACTGACGAAAAGCGGTGTGCCGCGCTGCTCGAGGTAAACTGCGCGTTCGCCGATCGTCCCGACAAATCCCGCGCCTAACGACTCCCAATGAAACGTTTGCCCGGAGTCGAGAGTGAGCGCGAGATCGAAATCCGGCGCCGGAATTGCGACAAGTTTGCGAGCGCTCTTTGCCATTTCGTATTTTGTCATTCTGACCGCAGCGAAGAACCTCGCAACTTATCCGAGGTTTCGTTTGGTCTGCATCGCCGCGAGTGGCTCGCGAGATTCTTCGCTGCGCTTTGGATGACAAGTCTATCGCCGTTCCCGTTTCGTCCGCCGGAAAATTCCCTGGCGCTTCACGAATTCTGGCAGCTAACAACCAACCGGTGGATGGACGCTCCGCCATCGATAGCAGAGTTCTGCTCATCTATTTTTTCCTCTCCATTGGGCCCGAAAGAAGGACAACCTTGAGAGCTTCGGCCCTTGGCGGTGACTCATCCTTGGGTGGGGCGGGCGCTCGCTTCCCCGTCGCGGCCGAGACCAAGCGCGAACGAAGATCAAATTTACGCGATCAACAAGATCGGTGGCGACCGATCGCCGCAGGGCTAAAACGCGCTTCGAGTCAGTGCCCAGGTGAGCTGGTCGGGCACCACCGACGTTCCGTGCGCGGCGGCCTCGGGGACAGAAAATGAGAGATAGTCCTGCGCCCCGTTTACATTGCCCGCCAACCATGCGCTCGTCGCGATCGCGGGGTCGAGGCTATTGCTGAGCAGTCGCGCGTCGCTGCTGACATGCAGACTGCCGATATTGTTGTTTGTGACGAGAGAGGCTCCATTCGGTAAAAGAATCACGATTCCTTCGCCTGCCTGGGTCGAAGTATTCTCGGTCGGGTTCGGGAGAGCCGCGGCGGAGCCCTCTAACGGCACGACGCCCCCTTGTGCGCCGAAATACGGATCGCTGCACGTGACCTTGGTGATGGAGAGGGCGTCCAGGTTGTTCACCCCGGCGGCCAACGTTTTGAACTCGATCGTTACGTTGAAACTCTTGTTGCCGTTCACGCGAACGGTTTGCTGGGTCGAATCAAGGTACTCATAATGATACTTCGCGTTGAATTGACCGAAGTAAGTGCCTTCGTAGATCGAAGGCGCGAAGACTCCGTTCCCCACCGCGATCATGGCGACCGCGGCGATGCCCGGATCGGCGTCGCTTCGCGCCGCGATCGTGACCGGCCCTGGCGGCGGCGTGGTCGGCGCCAGATAAACGCCGGTCGCCGAAATAGTGCCGACGGTGCTGTTGCCGCCCGGTATTCCATTCACGCTCCAGACCACGCCGGTATTCGCCGTGCCATCCAGTCCGAGGCCGAAAGCCTGCCTACCGCCGGGAACCACCGCGACCGAAGTGGGCGAGATGGCGAGCGAAAGCGGGAGTGTGGTCTGCGGCAACCGAAATACCTCCACCAATGCGACACCGGTGGTATTGTTTTTCCCGCGAATGATCGCGGTGTAATTGCCGGGATTTAATGTGGCTACGATTGCGCTCTCCATGTTACTCGAAGGCGCGACGCCGGTCTGGCTGATTTCCGTTTGCTGCGAGTCTTTCCAATTGTCGTTGGCGACGATCAGCTGGCCGGTCGCGTCGTGCAGTTCCAACACCGGATCGGCCAATGTCCCGGCCACCCCAGCGGAGGCGAGCGACGGTCCGAGGCCCCGAATGATCACGCGTTGCGCCGACGCGCCCTGAACGATGAAACCGCCGATCATCACGTTATCATCCTCCTCGACGCGACCGCGCGTGGAGATGTTGGCCAGGTCGTTATCTGAGGAACTGGCGAGATCGTAGGCCTCGACCAGGCCGACGCCGGTGGCGCCATGGGTTCCGCGGACGATCGCAGTGTAGTTGCCCGGCGGGAGGGTGGCGATGAGCGCACTTTCGCGTGGGTCGGTAGGAGCCACGCCTGTCGCCCGCACATTGATCGCGTCGGTGTCCTGCCAGTTATCGTTCGACTTGATGAGGACGCCGTTGCGGTTGTAAAGCTTCAGCGTCGGATCGGCCAGCGCATCGGTAACGCCTGCCGCTGCCAGCGAAGGTCCGATCGCGCGCACGATCACATTTATCGGCGTGGCGCCCTGAACGATGAGACCGCCGATGAGAACATTGTCGCCGGTCTCCACTCGCAGGCGCGTGGAGATATTAGCGAGGCGGGCGAGCGATATCGGCGGGCCGTAAAGGCTTTGCGCACCGTCGACATCATCCTGCGCCAGCGTGTCCAGATCGCTCGGTGCGAAATTCATCTGCGCGGTAGCGTGTTGCGGCGGGTTGCCGCGATCGGGATAGTCAAGCCCGAGAACGCGGCCGAATTCGCGTAGCGCTACGCGGCGAAAATCAAAGAGCGTTCCGCCGCCGCTCGCGGTTCGAAGGGGGCCGCGATACGAGTTATAAGGGAAGTGATTGTTAAAAATCACATCCGACTCTGTGATGTGACCATCCGCTGCCGTCGTGATTACGGTCAGCGCCGCCACGTCGCTCCCGAAGCTGCCGAATGGTGTAGTGGAGTCGAAATAAACTGAGTTCTTTCCGTCTCCCGCGACGCGCGGAATCGTCGAGTCTCGTACCACCTTGAATCGCGCCCGGCCGAGCACCTCGTTCCAGATCGCGAGCGCGCTTTCGGCGGCCGGTCCCCATGTTGTGTTACCGTCCAGCAGCGTCGTGCCTCCCGTGTCCCCGAGCTGGAGTTGCATCACGATATCTCCATCGGCCCAGCCGAGTGTGGGGGTGCCGTTCGATCGCGCGATGCGAAATGCTTCTGTCTGTAAGGATCCGGCGAGCAAGACGATCGCCGTTAATGAGCCTGGATGCCGGAATTTCATGGGCTGGGAAAGCCGCCGGTTCGATCTACTGAGTTGGACCAGGTCAAGATTGATGTGCTGCGATGTCCCGCCTTGCGGTCAGCTGCAGGCCTTCGGCAGAAAGCGCGGCGATTTCTAGATAGCATTTGCTGCGCCAGGCAGCGCTGGCTCCGGATTCTGGATGGCTTCGCGCTTTACTGCCGTCGTTATCGCTCTCGCGGCGCTTGCTCTCTTACACCGATCACTGGGGGTGGCTCCCAGGCTCGTTAGGCATGCCAGCGCGGCTGCCCCGCATGAAGCGCAAAGCCGCGGCAATAGCTGCGCGCCGCATGCATCGCGGGTAAGCGCGAGATCGAATTTCGGACGCCTGAGCTCGCGAGAGTTCTTTGCCATCTCCTACCTTGTCATTCTGAGGGAGCGAGGAACCCGGCGAATTATCGCGAGTTTCGTCTGGCCTTGCGTTGTCGCGAATGGCTCGTGAGAGTCCTTAAAAAACTCAGGACAGGCTCTTGGTTCCGTTGCCAATGACGTGGTTGCATCACCGCCTGTTGTAGGGCGACCGCTCCGGTTGTGGGGTTTCGTGAACTCTGGACAGGCGAAGCGCCCGCCCTACAATCTGGCGTCATCCGCACGAATAATTACGCCCCTGTGTTCGGGGTTCGTTAGGATGACAGGTTATCGCGCCTCCCCTTCGGCTCATTGGGAAATTCCTTGGCGCTTCCTGGAAATTCTGGCAGCTAACAACCCGTGGATGTGCGCCTCTTGATCGATAGCGGAGTTCTCCTTCTCTACTTTTGCGTCATCATCTTCATCGGCCTGCGTATGGGCCGGAAGGAAGACAACCTCGAGGATTTCGCTCTCGGTGGCCGGCGCATTCCCTGGTGGGCGGTGCTCGCTTCCATCATCGCCGCGGAGACGAGCGCGGGGACTTTCTTCGGAACGCCCGGCGAAGGCTTTGCGCTTCGCAATTACACCTATCTCCAACTCGCCCTCGGCACGATTCTCGCGCGCATTCTCGTCAGTTACATCTTCATCAAGCCCTACTACGACTACAAGGTCTTCTCGATCTACGAATACCTGACCGTACGCTTCGGCCCCCGTTCGAAGAATTCCGCATCCGCCGTCTTCATGATCACGCGCCTGCTCGCTTCCGGGGCGCGCCTCTACGTCGCCGCGATCGCGCTCGCGCTCGCCTACGAGATGATCAGTGGCACCCGGCCGGATCAAATTCAAACGCTGCTCATCTACGTCAGCGCCTGCATTGTCATTGTTATCCTGACAGCGATCTACACCACCCTCGGCGGGATCAAAGCCGTCATTTGGACCGATTTCATCCAGGCTTCCATCATGATGGGAAGCGCGCTCGTTGCGCTCGGCTTGCTCTATTCCGCCATCCCCGGCGGCTGGGACGAAATCGTTAGGCGGACCGGCGGCTTTCACCTCCACGACTTCATCACTACCGGGCTCGATCCGGCGAAACATGGTTGGGCGAAAATCGTCGGCATGTTCGGGATCGAATACACGATCTTCGCCGGCCTTTTCGGTTCCACCTTTATCACCATGGGCACGCACGGAACCGACCAGGACATGGTGCAACGGATGCTCACTGCGCCCGACGTGCGCCGCAGTCGCCGCTCCCTCATTCTCTCCGGGCTGGCCGATATTCCGATCGCCTTCACCTTTCTCAGCATCGGCCTCCTCCTCTGGGTTTATTACCAGGCGCACCCCGACCCCACCCTTTCAAAAACGCCTAACGAGACTTTCTGCCATTTCATCCTTTATCAGATGCCAGTCGGTCTGCGCGGGCTGCTCCTCGCGGGAATCTTCGCCACCACCATGGGCTCGCTCAGCACCGCGCTCAACGCGCTCGCTACCAGCTTCACGCGCGATTGGTATCAGCCCTACATCAACCGCACCGCGGGCGAAGCGCAAAGCCTGCGGGCCGTCCGCTGGGCAACGGTCGGATTTGCCATTCTCATGATCGCTGTCGCCTCCGCGACCTCTTATTGCGTGATCATTTTGCCGAATGTTCGTATCATTCCGATCGCACTCGGTATCTTCGGCTATACTTATGGATCGCTTCTCGGCATTTTCTTCTGTGGCATGCTCACGAAAACCCGTGGGAGCGATCGAGTTAATCCCGTCGCCATGGTCGCCGGATTTCTCTTCGTCGCTCTCATCAGCAACTTGCCTAATGACATCGCACATGTCTTCGGGACACAGCTTTATACCCCGCCGAGCTGGTTCCCGATCATGGCCTTCCCGTGGTGGATCTGCTTCGGGACGATCGTCACTTTTCTGATCGCCGTTATGTTCAAGCCCAAGCGCACCGCCGTTCCGGCGAAAAAACCGTTGGTTCTGTCCGAGCAATCGTCGCCTCGGCCCAGGAAGCCGTCCGCTCTGTCCGAGCAATCGTCGCCTCGGCCCAAGAAACCGTCCGCTCTGTTCAAGAAACCGTCCGCTCTGTTCGAGCGACTGTCCGCCCGTTTCAAGCGTCGCCGACGGAAGCGTCGTCGGCGCTCGGGCTCGATCACAGTCCCATTGGCCATGCCCAAAAAATCGCTGCCGAAGCGATCATTCAAGAAAGAGGCGGACTGACTGGCATCGGGTGCCTAACGATGGGCGTCCACACTGGCGCCGGCGTGCTCGTTCCCGCAGATTGTGGCGCATGAAAACCGAACGGATCGCGCTCGTCACCGGCGCTAATAAAGGGATCGGCTTCGAAGTCGTACGGCAGCTTGCTCGGATGGGTTTCCTCGTTTTTCTCGGCGCGCGTAACGTCGAGGCCGGCCGCGCCGCCGCCGCGAAACTCCGCGCCGAAGGCACGGTCGCGTTTCTCGAGATCGACGTCGCGAACGGCGAGAGCATCCGCCGGGCGGCCGAGGAGTTCTTGCATCATGCGGATCGCCTCGACCTGCTAATCAACAACGCGGGCATTTGCCTCGATGACGACAAGCGGGCGCTCACTATCACGCCGGAAATTTTTGAAAAGACCCTGCGCACGAACACGCTCGGGCCGTGGCTGGTCGCGCAAGCTTTCATCCCGCTGCTGGAGAAGAGCGCCACACCGCGCATCGTCAACGTCTCCAGTGGTGGCGGTCAGCTCGGTGGGGGCGCGGACGGTTGGGCCCCCGCTTATTGCGTCTCGAAGACGGCGTTGAATGGCGTCACTTCACAGCTTGCCGCTGCTGTGCCGCGATGCGCAGTCAACAGCATCTGCCCCGGCTGGGTCCGGACCGACATGGGCGGCGCGGGCGCCACCCGCTCGGTCGGCGAAGGTGCCTCCGACATCGTCTGGCTCGGGGCCGAAGCGCCGCACGACCTCACCGGCAAATTCATCAAGGACCGAAAAGTGATCCCGTGGTGATCGGCGAATACGGCGAGATCAGCGTCGTTAGCAGACCCACCTCGGGCGCGCCGCAAATCCAAGACCTGCTCTTCAATCGCGGATTGTAGCGATCGTTGACTGCGCGACATCACCATCGCATGACGACGGAATGAGGACGATCATTGATCTACCTGGAACCCGAGTCAAAGCGCTCGATTCTGTCGAAAACACGTCGCAATACGCGCTCATCAAGTGATCCGGTGGAAACGTTTTCTGACGGTATCGCGTTACTGAATGAATCGGATCGTCATCGGGTAGCGATAGAACTTTCCGTCGCTCGCCTCGATGGCGGCGATGATGACGAAGACAGCGTTCAGAACCCAGAGGATTGCGAGAAAAACGAAGCCGATCAGGATCAGGCAAAAGACCGCGGCGACAACTTCGTAGATGAGCATCGAGATCTGGAAATTGAGGGCTTCCTTACCGTGCGCATCGATCTCAGGCGAATCGTCGCGCTTTGCCAGCCAGACGATCAGCGGTCCGAGAATGTGACCCGGGAAATGCAGAAAGACGCCGAGCAGCGCGCTGGCGTGGCAAAGGGCGTTCCAAGTCCGGACGTTAGTGAGAGCAGGAGCATTCACAGGCGGTGGTGTCGGGTAGGTGGTTTCCATGGTTCTAATGAATGGATGCAGCGAGCCTCGGATTTGGATTCAAGAAAATCGCGGACCGTGGGCTCACTCGCCCTGAGGTTCGCAGCACATCTCTTTCGACGTCCTGCTCGGCGACTGCAGCACCAAAAGAGGTGTCCTTATTCGAGTGCGCCTCACGTAGCGTTGGAAGTCATTGCCGCGCGACAAACAATGCTTTGTCAAAATATCTTGAATCCAAAAGGACCGAATCACGCATCCCATTCTCGAAAGCCATGAATACGATTACAACCAGGCCCTTCCTGACTATCAAGCTGGCGACACTTGTCGCACTCGCCCTGCTCCTGCTGATCCAAAGCATTTGATCGCTGCGCTTCGGCCAACCGAGACTCCTTAGGCTTACCCGCGACAGCGATGCTCGCCGGATTGCTCCCATTGGCCTTACCGCCGGGAGGTTGCTCTCCAGCGGCACCTCGACCGACCCGGTAGTATCGGTCGGAGGAAATTCGCTTCTTCCGACGCATGATACGGCGTGTCGGCGAGCAGCGCCGAAACGCGGTAGAGTCAGCAAACCACTTTACGTGCCGTGGGAGGTCCACGATCTCTCCGCATGAAAACAATCATCCTCCTGACGATCTCGAATACTTTCATGAACCTGGCGTGGTATGGGCATCTCAAGTTTCGCAAGGAGGCGCTCTGGGTGGTTATCCTCGCGAGCTGGGGGCTGGCGTTTTTCGAATACCTCTTCCAGGTGCCAGCAAACCGCATCGGCTCCTACGAGTGGACTGTCCCGCAGCTCAAGATTTTACAGGAATGCATTACGCTCGTCGTCTTCACGATCGTCGCCTACGCGCTCTTCCGGTCGCCCGTGAAATGGAACTACCTCGTCTCCTACGCACTCATTATCGGCGCCGTTTTCTTCGCCTTTAAATTCTGAAGCACCACGACGATTCGTTAGGGCACTGCACTTCACGCCATGCATTCTCCATCTGCGCGAGATATCGATCGTCACGGAAGCGAACGGGGAACTCCTCGAGCGGAAAATTCGCCAGTGTCATTCTTGCGCAGCACCTTGACCTGTTCGGGGTGAAGTCCTTCGTTCATTTTCTCTCGTCCGCCAACTTGATCCCGAGCTCTCGCAACTGCTTCGGTTCGACGTCGCTGGGCGATTGCGACATCAGGTCCTGAGCGCGGTTGTTTTTCGGAAACGCCATCACCTCGCGAATCGATTGCTCGCCACAAATGAGCATGACAAGTCGGTCGAGGCCGAACGCGATCCCCCCATGCGGCGGTGCGCCTAACCGAAAGGCGCGCAGCAGATGTCCAAACTGCGATTGCTGCTGCTCCTCATTAATCCCGAGAACGGCGAACATTTTCGCCTGCAACTCCGGCTCGTGAATCCGGATGCTGCCGCCGCCAATCTCGACGCCGTTGAGGACGACATCGTAGGCTTCGGCGCGCATTTCGCCGTATCGCTTCTCTTCGAGCAAAGGCAAGTCGTCGGCATGCGGACGCGTAAACGGATGATGGACGGCGTTCCACTTATTCTCCGCCGCATCGAGTTGCAGAAGGGGGAAATCGGTCACCCAGAGGAAGTCGAGCGTCTCCGAGTTTTTTGTCAGGTCTTGAATCTCCGCAACGCGCAGGCGCAGCCGGCCGAGGACCTCGCAAGCGATCTCCCATTTGTCAGAGCCAAAGAAAATGAGGTCGCCTTCTTCGAGCGCGAGCTTCGTTTGCAGCGCCTGCTTTTCCGCCTCGGAGAAGAACTTCACGATCGGCGACTTCCAATCGCCGTTTTCGATCTTGATGAAGGCGAGTCCTTTCGCGCCAAAGTTTTTCGCGATTGCCGTCATCTCGTCCGCCTGACCGATCGTGATGCCGGCAAATCCCTTGGCGTTGATTGCTTTCACCACGCCGCCGCTTTCGATGACGCTGCGGAAAAGTTTGAAGCCGCTCGCGCGAAAGTCTTCAGTGAAATCGACCAGCTGCATCCCGAAACGCCGATCGGGTTTATCGCTTCCGAAAGTTCCAACCGCTTCGGGATAAGTCAGACGCGAAAAAGGGGTCGGGATGTCGATGTCGCGCGCGGCTTTGAAGATCGCCGCGAGCATCCCTTCGGTGAGCGCGTAAATGTCATCCGGCCTGACGAATGAAGCTTCGATGTCGATCTGCGTGAATTCCGGCTGGCGATCGGCGCGCAGATCTTCGTCGCGAAAACACTTCGCGATCTGGAAATATTTCTCCACCCCGCCGACCATGAGGAGCTGTTTGTATTGCTGGGGCGCCTGTGGGAGCGCGTAAAAGCGGCCCGGAAAAACGCGGCTCGGGACAAGAAAATCGCGCGCGCCTTCGGGCGTGCTCTTCGAGAGAATCGGTGTCTCAATTTCCACAAAACCCTGGTCGTCGAGGTAATCGCGGGTCGCTTTCGCCACGCGATGGCGGATGCGCAGATTGCGCGCGAGCTGTGGACGGCGCAGGTCGAAGTAGCGATGGGTCAGGCGGAGGTCTTCGTTTGAGACCTCTGCGTCGAGCGGGAAGGGGAGAACATCGGCGCGGTTCAAAATCGTTAGGCGCGCGGGCAGGACTTCGATGTCGCCGGTAGCGAGCTTCGGATTTTCCGTGCCAGCGAGGCGCGGGGCGACGCGGCCATCCACTTGAATGACATCTTCATCGCGGAGATGATGCGCTTCGGCGGCGACCTCGGCATTCTCTTCCGGGCGGAAGACGACCTGGGTCAGCCCTTCGCGATCGCGCAGGTCGATGAAAATGACACCGCCGTGATCGCGCCGCGAATGCACCCAGCCGGCGAGTTTAACCTGGTCGCCGATATTGGCCGCGCGGAGGGCGTTGCAATGGTGAGTGCGATACATGAGGCGAACCGTCAGTTTGGGCGATGGACGGAAAGTCGCAAGCGGGTGGGCGAAGGAAGATCGCACGAAGCGTGCGAGGTCCTTCGCTCTGCTCAGGATGACAAAGTTTGCTGGAGACGCGGAAGCAATTGCTCGTTAGGCACGAGGACTTCTTCGCGCGTTGAAAGGATCTTGATTTTAACCTGGGGCCATTCGTCCCCGAAGAGGAGCGTGGCTTTGGCGCCGAGTGCTTCGGCGGTTTGGAATTGTTTGCCCACCTTGGCGGGTGGGATCGCATAATCGACGCGCCACTTGGCGTTGCGCAATTGTTGCAGGATGCGGAGCGCTTCTGGACGGCGTTCCTCCTTCGCGATGATGAGGTAAAGGTCGAGCGCGCTTTCCTGCCTAACGAGTTCGGTAAGTTGCTCGAAAGCGGCGGCGACATTTTTGATCAACTCTCCTAGAACCACATCGCCCATGGCGAAGCCGGCGGCCGGAAGTGAGACGGTGCCATCGCTTAACTGTCCGATGAGGTTGTCGTAACGGCCGCCGCCGGCGATCGCGCGGAGCTCGCCTTTGCGGTCGAAGACTTCGAACACGACGCCGGTGTAGTAGGCGAGGCCACGCACGATTGAGAGGTCGATTTTCGCAAAATCAGCGAGACCGCGCTGATCGAGTTGCTGCACAACTTGCTCGAGCTTTTCGCTGTGGCCGCCGCCATCGAGGATTTCAAAAACAGATTCAGCGAGCGCGCCGAGCTTTTCCGCCGCCTTCTCCCGCGGCTCGCGCTCGCTCTTGTCGATGACCTGGAGAAGTTCGGTCCAGCGTTCGTCCGGCACATTGTGTGCGCGCAGGAGTTCGGTCCAGAAGGTGCGATCGCTAAGCCTAACGACGAAGTCGTTCGCGGTGAAACCGAAACCGCGGAGAAGATCGATCGCGAGCGCCACCAGCTCAACATCCGCGCCTAACGAGTCGTCGCCGATAAGATCGCAGTTGAGTTGGAAATGTTCGCGGAGCCGTCCGCGCTGTTGTTTCTCGTAACGGAAACATTGCGGGATGGAGAACCACTTAAGCGGTTTTTTGAAGTCGCGCTCGTGCGCCGCGACGACGCGCGCGAGGGTCGGCGTCAACTCAGGTCGCATCGCGACGGCGCGCTCGCCTTTATCGATAAAATTGAAGAGCTGGCCGACGATTTCCGGGCCGCTTTTCTTTTGGTAAAGCTGCGTTGGCTCGAGCACAGGGCCGTCCCATTCGATGAAGCCGTAGCGCCGACAGGTCTCGCGCCAGCGGGTGAAGATGGCGTTACGAAAGGCGCAGTCGTCGGGGAGGAAATCGCGGAAGCCTGGGAGCGGTTTCATCGTCGTTGCAAAGACTCTGTGGGAAACCTCCTAACGAGGCGGCCGAAGCGATCGGGGAACACGAATAAGAGACACGATTGAATAAACGAGAAGCTGGAACGGTCGGATTGTAACACGACGGAGACGATCCGTTTAACCAAACCAAAGGACAAACATGAAACAAAACACATTCATCAAATTATTGGCCGCGGGCGCGGCCGGCGCTCTCGCGCTCGGGACCGCCGTGGCGCAGGAGTCAAGCACCACCACGACCACGACGGCGGGCACCGACGCGACGAGCACGAGCGTGAGCACGATGGACGGGACGGGCACGATCACAGCTTACACGCCCGGCTCGGACTTCATCACCTTCCGCAGCGAAACAAATGCGGAGCCGGTGAAGTATTACTATACTAAACAGACGACCTTGGTCGATCCGGAAGGTCATGATGTGGAGTGGTCGATGCTAAAACCGGACATGCCGGTGCATTACACCTACACGAAGGAAGGCGATCGCATGATCGTCACGAAAGTGACGCTGGAAAAGCCGATCTCCTACTACGAAAAGAAAACCACCACGACGACCACCACGAATCCGAACCCTTAGCGGATTACAGTCGTTAGACTGCTAACTTACAAGCGCCCGCGGGACGTGAGTCCGCGGGCGCTCTTGTTTGGTGGCGCGAATCCCAGTTTGCGAGATTCAAGCCACGCGAGCTGGAAGCTCGTGCCACGAGGTCAGTCGCCGTAGCCGTTGGGGAACTCCTGGTGCCACTTCCAAGCGCTCTCGATGATCGCGCGCAGGTCTTGAAATTGGGGTTTCCAGCCGAGTTCGAGTTTGATTTTTTCTGAGGCGGCGATCAAACGCGGCGGGTCGCCGGGCCGGCGCGGTTTCTCGACTACGGGGATTTTTTCGCGGGTGACTTCGCGACAAGCCTCGACGACTTCGCGCACGCTCGAGCCGCCGCCGGTGCCAAGATTGTAGCAGGCGCTCTCGCGCGCGCCGAGCGATAGGATGTGGGCGCGGGCGAGATCGAGGATGTGAATGTAATCTCTGATACAGGTACCATCCGTCGTGTCGTAGTCGGTGCCGTAAATCTCGACGTGCGGCTTTTTGCCGAGGGCGACCTTGAGAACGTTGGGGATGAGATGTGTCTCTTGGCGATGGTCTTCGCCGAACTTTGCTGTCGCGCCGGCGGCGTTGAAGTAACGCAGGGCGACGAATTTCAAGCCGTGGATCTCATCGTACCAGCGGAGAATTTTCTCGAAGATGAGCTTCGATTCTCCGTAGGGATTGATCGGCCGTTGCGGGAGGGTTTCGTCGATCGGAATGCGCTCTGGAGGCCCGAAGGTGGCGCAGGTCGAGGAAAAAACGAGTCGCGGCACGCCAGTCTCGAGCATGGCGTCGAGCAGGTTCAATCCGGCGGCGACGTTGTTGTGAAAATATTTCGAAGGGTTCTTCATCGACTCGCCGACGAGGGCGTTGGCGGCAAAATGCATCACTCCTTCCGGTTTCGTTTCGCTGAGGGCGCCGGTGATTTCCTCGCGGCGAGAGAGGTCGCCTCCGACGAACGCCGCCCGCTCGTCGACCGCGGCACGATGGCCCTCGCTCAAGTTATCGAAGACGATGACGTCGTGGCCTTCGTTGAGGAGCAGTTCGACGCAGATACTTCCGATGTAGCCCGCGCCGCCGACGACGAAGATTGTCATCCGCGGAAGGTGCGATGGGCCTCGCCCCTGTCAAAAGAAAGTCGAGCGGGCGCAGCGAGGTCGAACCTAAAAGGGTCGGACCGTGAGGTCGTTTGGCCGCTGCTCGAGGGCGAGAATCATGGCGCGAACCTTACGATTATGCGAGCGCGGGGCGAGCACCTTCAGGCTCTCTTCGGTCGAGCCCCATGCGAGGACGTCGATATCGACCTGGCGGACGCCCCATTTGTTCATCTGCAGGCGGTTCTTTTTATAAAGATCGATCGTGCCGGTGCCGACGAGAGCGCTGCCGTAGTCGTCGATCTGGAAGACTTCGTCGCTGCCGACGATGCGAAACTTCGTCCCGAGCGGCCAACGCGACCAATCGGCCGCCGCGCTTTTGACGTTCCTGCCCGAGAGGCGGGCGCCGATGGCATTCCGGCGGCCGCCCGCTTCACCCCGGGTGTAGGCCGTGGTGCGGACTTTGCAGATGCGCTTCGGCGGCGAGATCGTGCTGGTGGTCTGCATCTGCGAGGCGCAGCCGCCCCCGAGGAGGGCGAGCGTGCCTACGAGGATGAGGCTAGGGATTTTCTGCATGGAGGCGTAAGTCGCCTGCTTATCGGTTGAAGGGCACTGAAGCAAGTTATAATTTCCGCCGCACGCGCCATGCCAACCCTCGCCGCCAGCCAGGTTCTCGTCGCACCTAACGTCTTGCTGGATGGGCGTCTGGCGCTTTTTCACGAGCAGGAACGCTGGCTCGCGGTGGCCGATCTACACTTCGGCTACGAGCTGAGCCAGCGCGCCGCCGGCCGGCTCGTGCCGCTCTGGGGGATGACTTCAATCGAGGCGCGCCTGACCGAGTTGCTGGATGAATATCAGCCGCGCCAGCTGATCATCGTCGGCGATCTGGTGCATGATCGGGCTTCGGCGAGCGCGGCGGCGGAGTTGCTCGGCCGGCTTCGGCAACGCTGCGAAGTCATCGCGCTTGCCGGGAATCACGACCGGCATGCGGCGCGGACGATCAAGTTTTTACCGCGCTGGGAGACGCTTGGTTTTGTTTTTCAACATGGCCACTGCGATGGCAAAGAGCCGGGCCGCGTGCAGATCATCGGGCATCATCATCCGGCGGCCAGCATCACCGACGGCGCGGGTTTGCGGCTGAAATTTCCGGCCTTCGTTCAACAGGAACGGTGTTGGATTCTGCCGGCTTTTTCGCCGTGGGCGGGCGGCGTCGTTTGGAAGGACGACGGCGAGGGTAGGGTGTGGCTGTGTACGCCGCGGCGCATTTTCTCGCTGTAGACATTTCGCTCTCCGAAACGCGGGCATCGACGTCCTCAGGCAAGGCCGCGCCACCCTCGCGTTTCGCAGAACGTCTAGAGAGCAGCGCCAGAGAGCTCCGTCGTGCAATGCGGACAACGGGTCGCCTTGATCGGAATGGTCATCGTGCAAGCCGGGCAATCCTTTACTTCCGGCGGCGCATCGGGCGTCGGCTGTTTCAAGCGATGGAGCAGACGCACGAGAAGGAAGATGGCCAGTGCGACGACAAGGAAGTTGATCGAAAGCGTGACGAAGTTGCCATAATTCCAGGTGATCGCCTTGTCGGCCACCGCCAGATCGGGCGTCGCGAAATTCGTTCTCCCGTCGACGCCGGCTTTGAGCACAATAAACTTCTGGGTGAAATCGAGCCCGCCGGTGAGCAGGCTGATCGGCGGCATGATGATGTCCTTGACGAGCGAATTCACGATCGCCCCGAAAGCCGCGCCGATGATTACGCCGACCGCGAGATCCACGGCGTTGCCCTTGATCGCGAATTCTTTGAATTCTTTCCACATATGAAAGGCTTTTGTCTCAGTTTACGACAACATTGACGAGCTTTTGCGGAATCACGACGACCTTGCGGATGGTCTGGTTCGCAGTGAATTCGCGCACCCGCTCGTTGGCGCGCGCGATTTTTTCCAGTTCCTCGCTGCTGGCATCGTTCGCCACCGTGATGCGGTCGCGCACTTTACCGTTCACTTGCAGCGCGATCTCGATTTCATGCTCGATGAGAAACTCCGCCTGATACTCGGGCCAGGGTTGATCGGTGATCTCGTTAGGCGCGATCGGAAAACGACTGGCCAACGTCTCCCAAAGCTCCGAGGAAAGATGAGGCGCGAAGGGATTGAGTAACACCAGCAACGTCCGTAAGGCCGTCACCGGCACCGCCTCCGCGGTGGTAAAGGCGTTCACAAAGATCATCATCTGCGCGATCGCGGTGTTGAACGAAAGCGCTTCGATGTCCTGGGTCACTTTTTTGATCGCGGCGTGGATCACTTTGAGTTGCGCGCGGGTCGGCTCGATCTCGGCGACGGCCGGCGCGAATACCCATTCGCCTGCCTGGTTTTCCTCCATCACAAGGCGCCATACCCGTGCGAGAAAGCGCGAGACGCCTTCGACCCCGGTCATGCTCCAGGGTTTCATCTGCTCGAGCGGCCCCATGAACATCTCGTAACAGCGAAACGCATCGGCGCCGTAATCGGCGATGACGTCAAGCGGATCAATCACATTGCCCCAGCGCTTCGACATTTTGCGGCCGTCTTCGCCGAGAATGATACCCTGGTTCACCAGTCGCTGGAACGGCTCGTTCGTCGACAGGTGTCCGAGATCGAAGAGCACCTTGTGCCAGAAACGCGCGTAAAGAAGGTGAAGCACGGCGTGCTCGGTCCCGCCGACGTAAAGGTCGACGTTCATCCAGTAGCGCTCCGCTTCTTTCCCGACAAAACGCTCCGTGTTCCGCGGATCGCAAAAGCGCAGGTAATACCAACACGACCCGGCCCATTGCGGCATGGTGTTCAGCTCGCGGGTCGCTGCTTCCGAATATCGGACCCAGTCGTGTGCGCGGGCCAGTGGCGGCTCGCCGGTTCCAGTCGGTTTGAAATCGTCGAGCGGCGGCGGGACCAGCGGCAACTCCGAGTCAGGGATGGCTTCGTGTCTGCCCTCGCGCCAAACGACCGGGAAAGGCTCGCCCCAATAACGCTGACGCGAGAAAAGCCAGTCGCGCAGTTTGTAGTTGATGGTGCGATGGCCGTGGCCCTGTTCTTCCAGCCAAACGATGATCTTTCTCTTTGCGTCAGCCGTCGGCAGACCGTCAATGAGCGGCGAATGGATCGCGACGCCGTCGAGCCTCAGTTCAATTCCCGTCCGAACGCCGTTTACAAGAATTTCATCTGTCCTTGTTTCGTCCCCAGCGATGACTTCGAGAATCGGTAGCTCGTATTTCAGCGCGAACTCATAGTCTCTGAAGTCGTGCGCCGGCACGCCCATGATCGCGCCGGTTCCGTAACCCATGAGGACGTAATCGGCGATCCAGATGGGAACTTGCTCGCCGCTCGCGGGATTCGTGGCGTAGGCTCCGCTGAAGACGCCGGTTTTTTCCTTCGCCAGATCGGTCCTTTCGAGATCCGACTTGGCCGAAACCTGCGCGCGATAATTGGCCACCGCCTCACGCTGTTCATTAGTCGTTAGGCGATCGACCAGCGGATTTTCCGGCGCCAGCACCATGTAGGTCGCGCCGTAGAGCGTGTCTGGCCGCGTCGTGAAAACAGCGATGGTCTCGTCCTTCCCGGCGATCTCAAATTGCACTTCGGCACCTTCGCTTTTCCCGATCCAGTTCCGTTGCAAAAGCTTGATTCCTTCCGGCCAATCGAGCGGCTCGAGTTCATCGATGAGACGCTCGGCAAAAGCGGTGATGCGCAACATCCATTGGCGCATCGGTCGCCTAACGACTGGAAACCCGCCCACTTCGCTCTTCCCGTCGATCACTTCTTCATTGGCAAGGACGGTGCCGAGCTCCGGGCACCAGTTTACCGGCACCTCGGCGACGTAGGCGAGCCGCACGCTGTTCGGATCGGGGCCGGAGTAAGTTGCGATCGGTTCGGCCCGGCGCGTCTCCGGATTAAACCAGCTGTTGTAGATCTGAAGGAAGATCCATTGCGTCCAGCGAAAGTACGCGGGATCGCTCGTCGTAATCTCGCGCTCCCAATCGTAGGAAAAGCCAATCCGCTTTAGCTGCTTCTTGAAGTGGGCGATGTTTTCGCGCGTCGTGATTTCCGGATGCTGGCCGGTGCGGATGGCGTATTGCTCGGCCGGCAAACCGAAGGCGTCCCAGCCCATCGGGTGAAGAACATTGCAGCCGCGGAAGCGTCTGTAGCGCGCGACGATGTCGGTCGCGGTGTAGCCTTCGGGATGGCCGACATGAAGGCCCGCGCCGCTCGGGTAGGGGAACATGTCGAGGACATAATATTTTGGTCTCGCGGGATCGAAGCCGGGCTCGCCGGGATTAGGGGCGTGGAAGAGACGGCGCTCCTCCCAGAGCGTTTGCCATTTCGGCTCGATCAGGTCGAAAGGATACGGTTTGCGGCGGTCGCTCATGCAGAGGAGGAAGTTGGCGAATCAGGAAAGCAGGCCGTAACGCAGCCCGCAAGGGCGAGGCCGGGCTTTCAAAGCGGGAAATTTCAAAACGGCGCGGCGAAAAGAATTCGGAAACCAGAAACTAGGAAGGAGAACGAGAAAGGATGCCGAACGACAACGATATTTTCTGGTTTCCAAATTTCTCTTCCTTAATCCCGTGATTCGCCTGCAGCTCGCCACCCATAACGCCAATAAGATGCGGGAGTTTCGGGAACTGCTCGGGCCGGAGTTTGCGCTCGAGGATTTGATCTCTCATCCAGAGATCGTCGAGGATGGTGCGACTTTTCTCGAGAACGCGCGAATCAAAGCACTCGCGCTCGCGCGCGTCTGGCCCGGTCTGGTCGTGGCGGATGATTCCGGGCTCGAGGTCGATTCGTTAGGCGGGGCGCCTGGCGTCCGCTCGGCGCGCTACGCCGGGGAAAAAGCGACCGACGCCGAGAACCGGCAGAAATTGCTCGCCGCCCTCGCGGCGTCCCCGGTTTCGCGCCGCGCTCGTTTTCGCTGCGTGCTCGTCCTCGCGCAGGCGGGGAAAGTGCGAGCCAGTTTCGAAGGCTCGATCGAAGGGAAAATCGTCGTCACGGAACGGGGAGCGGCCGGTTTCGGCTATGATCCGATCTTTCAGCCCGTTGGGTTCGAGAAAACGTTCGCGGAAATGTCCGCCGCAGAAAAGAACGCGCTCAGCCATCGCGGCGCCGCCGTGGCGCAGCTCCGCGAGTACCTCCTTAAAGCTGCGCACCTCCAAGAGTAAAGGTGAACGGCAGCATGAGCGTTCGGCACGCGCCCGGGTGGGAGCGCCAACGGCGAAACGTGTTGGCGGAGATCTGATCGAGCACGGCGCGGCCCGTGCTGCAATCGACCGCGACTTCGCCGACGGTGCCGTTCGGGTTGAAGCGGAGAAGGAAGTGGCCGCTCCCGCCCCAGTTGCCACAACTGCTTCTCGATCTGGTGCTCCCGGCGCGCCTCGTAGGGATAAGCGGGCCGCGGCGCATTCGTTAGGCTGGCTTGCGCTGGTCCAAGAGTTGCAGGGGCGGGGGTGGGGGCACCTTTCGCAGGAAGCCCACGGCGAGGGCGGCGAGCTCGATCGTGAATGCCCCAATCAGCCCGGCGAAGATGGGCCAGAGCGCGCCAGTTGGGCTCGTGTCATCTCCGGACTTTCCTTCCTCCAGGAGAGACACCGCGCCCGAAAAAAAATTTAGGCGATGTTCAGCGTTGGAACATCGCCTAACGACCCGGGGAAACGCGCGCGAGGCTACGGGGAAGGTGGCGGCGGAGGCCCCTGCGGCGCGGGCGCACCCGGCGCGCCAGCCGCGGCGCCATGCTTTATTTTAATTTCGTAGGCGACTTTCTCGATGCCTGCCGACCGCACGCGATCGAGCAACTTCATCACCTCACCGTGGAGCGCTTCTCTGTCTGCACTAATGAAGATCTTCACATTGGGATTCCCCTTGTAGAGCGCGAGCAGACGCGGCATCACGTCACCGTCCGTCACCACTTCCTTATCGAAGTGGACGATGCCGTCGGCATCGATAAACAAACTGAGATGATCCCGCGGATCGGGCGTCGCCGTCGGCTGAGTCGGTGGGACGATCGCGGGCAGGTTCACGCGGATACCTTTCATGTGGACCTGGCTCAGGCTCACCATCATGAAACTGGCGAGAAGAAAGAACATGATATCGATTAGCGGAATGATTTCGATGCGGGCTCTTTTTTTTGGCACTGGCGAATTGACTCTCATAACATCAGGTTTCGTCTAAAGCTGGGCGCCTTGCATCGTGTAGGTAATCGGCACAGCGACCTTGTGATAAATGCCCGGCTTGCAACGCCAGCGATGGAACGTGTTAATGGAAGTCTGGTCGAGAATCGGGCTTCCAGTGCTCTGCATGACTGAGACATCCGTGGCATTGCCACTGTCATCGAAGCTGATAAGGAATTTGCCGCTGCCGGTCGCGTGGGAGCGCCGCGCTTCGTAAGGGTAAACAGGGTGCGGCGCACTGACCCAGTTAGATCTAGCCGACGAATAGTTAACCGTCCCCGAATAGGTCGTGCCTCTATTCTCGGAGACCTTGGGTCTCGGCTTCGGCGGTGGGGCAGTCTTCGGGCGCGGGGGAGGAGTTGGCTCTTGAATTGTGAATTCAGTTGGTTCGTCTGGCGGTGGAGGCGGCGGAGGCGGTTCTTCTTCGGGTGGCGGCGTCGACTCTGGAGGTAACTCGGTGATGACGGCGTCAATCGGTGCCTGCGGCAGGGTGATCTCTTCGGGAGCTGCCTCCCGTGGATGAAGGCTGGCCAAGCCAACAGCGGCAGCTTCGATTGCGATGGCGGCCGCGAGGGAACCAAGGAATTGCCACCTTGGACGCGGTTTGTAGAATACTGGCTTGGCCATAACTCTTGAGCTAGGGGGTAGCTTGGGTGGGCAACGATGGGCTCTTCACTTCAAAGGCGATCTTATAGAATCCAGCTGCCCGCACCTGCTCGATCAATCGGAGGATGTCGCCGTGGTAGGCATCGCGATCGCCACGAATGAAAATCTTGGCCCCTGGGCTGATTCGATGCACGTTGAGCAACCTTTGATAAACCTCGTTCGGATCCACCTTTAGTTTGTCATAGTAAATATCGCCGTCCTTATCCACCGAGAGAGCCACGTACTCACGCCTCGACTGGGTCTGACCACTGATCCCCGTAGGAAGATTCAGCTTTATGCCTTTCACGTGCACCTGGCTCAGGCTCACCATCATGAAGCTGGCCAGGAGGAAGAACATGATGTCGATCAACGGAATGATCTCAATCCGTGCTTTGTGGTGCGGAATTGGTGAGCTTACATGCATTAGCGGCCTTCTTATCCTTTAGAGGGACGATCCATGGGCGGAGCTCTGTGCTTGCCCGGCAATGGTTACCTCCTTTGCGCTTTGAGCTCCCAGCATAACCTCAAGATTCGTCGCTGCCGTTTGCAGTTCGAACTCTAAGTTAGACACTCGAGACGAGAAGTAATTAAACGGAACCAGCGCGAAAATCGCGATGCCAAGACCGCACGCGGTCGCGATGAGCGCTTCCGCGATACCTCCGGTGACGGCTTGAACGGCGAGCTCTTCGCTCCCCAACAGGCTGAACGATTTCATCAGGCCGGTGATCGTGCCCAACAGACCAAGTAACGGCGCGAGGGTGACCAGCGTGTCCATCACCACGAGGAAATGGCCCGCACGTTTGATCTCGATCCCGGCCGCTACTTGCAGTGCCCCTTGGAGCGACGAGTGCTGATGATTCAAGCCGTTCCAGATCATGCGCAAAACCGGGTCGCGCGTGCCGCGTGCCAGTTTCGAGGCTTCGTTCACGTCCCCGGCCTCGAGGGCGGTGAAGACCTTTTCGATCCGTTTCGGGTCGCGGCGAAACCAGCGGAAACCCCACCAGAAGCAGCGATCGATGACCACAAATAAGGCGACGATGGAGACGATCAGGATCGGCCACATAATCGGCCCGCCTGCCCTGAAGTTTCGAATGAAGAAATTCGAGCTCTGTGTCGGCTCCGTTGGAGCGGCGGGGCTGGCCTCCGGTGCGACACTGGCTGTGACAGCAGCAGGTGAAGTAACCGCAGCGGGTGAAGTAACCGCAGCGGGTGAAGTGCCGGCTGCCGCCGGTGACATCCCGGTGGCCGGCGCGGTGCCCGGTGCAGGCGGTACGGCCGGCGCGGTGGTCGTGGCTGGTGCCGCGGCGGCGGGAGCGGCCGGCGCGGTCATGGTCGTTTCCGGTGCGGTGGAGAGAGCGGGTGATGCAGCGTTATCAGCCGGACTAGTCAAGCCAGGGCTGGTCGCGGGAGAGGCGGCGGGATCTTGTGCCCAAGCGCTGAGCGTAAAGGCGACGGAGCACAGACTAACGATTAGCGATTTTTTCATATTAAGCAGGGTGATTGAATCGACGAAGCATCTCCGGCGATGTTGGTGGCTTGGTTATCCCAAAAGAAGCGCGCGGGCGTCGAGTAAGTTTTTCGTTGGGCGGCCGCGACGTTCATTGAGACTTCATTTTTCATTCGCATCCCCATTTTGGGTAGGATGTAAGGAGACACAGCAAATTGCATCCGACGCAAGATTATTTTGCGGCGGGCGTAGCCGCCGCGACGCGGTTGCGCAAGGGCGGCCAATCGCCCACCGCCGCTTCCAGCAGATCCCCCGCGCGAATCGGGCCGACCCCGGAAGGCGTGCCCGTAAGAATCAAATCGCCCGGTTCCAAGCTGAGCGATTCACTCGCAAAAGAGACGATGCGGGCGATGGAATAAATCATCTGCCCGGTGCGCGCCTGCTGCCGGATTTCGCCATTTTGCCGCAACGAAATGGGCAGGTCGCTCACGTCCCCGTCCGTGTAAAGGAACGGCCCGACCGGCGTGTAGGTGTCGAAAGATTTACAGCGCGAGAATTGTTTCTCCGCCTTCTGCAAATCGCGATCGCTGATGTCGAGCCCGACGGTGTAACCGAAGACAAAATCGTGCGCGTCTTTCTCGGCAATATTCTTCGCGCGCCGGCCAATAACGATCGCGAGCTCGGTTTCGAAATCGGTTTTGTGCTCGGGAAAAGCGATCTCAATCGTGCCTTCGTGCGCGAGCAGTGAGCTCGGTGCTTTGAACCAAACGAGCGGCGAACCGATCTCGGTGCGCTGCATTTCCTTGATGTGATCGGCGTAATTCAATCCGACAGCGATGATCTTACTCGGGGCGACCGGGAGCCCAATTTGCAGCTCGCCTAACGAACGCACTTCTCCGGTCGGTTCGAGCTCGAGCCAGGGTGCCCGTGTGAGCACGTGAACTTCCTCCCCGCGCACTTCGCCGAAGAATTGGGAAGTCTGTGAGAAAAAGCCGCCGAAGGTCCGCATCGGCCCCGACCTTTGGCGCGGCGCGCGCGCTCGTCAAGCCTTGGAGCGCTCTCAAACAAAGTTGTCGTCATTTCGCAGCGTCTCTGGCGCTGCATGCGACGAACGGCTCTCCTTAGCCCCCTAACGACCGGCGCGCGGAAAGATGCCTACAAAATCGCGCACCGTTTTCTGTTCGAACATCTCGGAGTTGCCAGCGATCCAGAAGGCGCTCGAAGAACCGCCGTCGAGATTGAGCGCGCGGACAAATTTTTTCGAACCGCTCACGTTCGTTAGGCTCAAGATTTCTCCGAGATCGGCCAGAGATACGCTGGAAGAAACGCCCACCGCGGCGTGGCCGTGGCCATCCACCGCCGCGAACGTCCGCCGCGCCGCACGGGTGTCGTTCAACCCAGGTACCGGCTTCGCCTGCTCGACCAGAAGTGGTCCACACTGCAGTGCGTCCCAGGTTTTGCCGTTCATCGAGAAATGCTTCGCTCGCACGATCTCCACCCGCGTCGCGGAAGCCCAGAGAACGCCACTAAGCAGCTTCGCGGTACTGCGGCTGGCAATTTTCTTGCCGCTGCTCACGAGCAAACCAACGGGTGCATCCTGGGGGTCGAAGTAGCCGCCGTTCACGCCTGCGAGCGCATCCGTCCGCTCCATGACGGTTGCCAGATCCGAGCGCGGTTCGTGCGGTTGATCGATCACGCGAATGGTAGCTGTATCAAAACTGAAAAGCGCAATGCACAACGTTGCGCGCGCGCCCGATGCGGAATTTTCCGCGACCGCTTCGCGGTGCTCGACGAGTTCGTTAGGCGAGTTCTCGCGATGCGAGCTGACGAGGCGCCAACCCGCCGTCGCGATCGCGACCGACGCCAGCCAGACAAGCAGCGTCGCCAGAAGAACTCTCATCGATGTCGCACAGGCGGGCCGTATGTGAGGCGATCGGTCATCCTGCCAGGTGGTCCTACCGTCTCCTTTCCGAAACCCTGCTTCTCCGGGAAGATGCCCGCTGGCCCCGCAGGCAAGGTGCCTCTGCTACCGCCTCCGGAAAAGCACATCACATGCTTAGCTGCCGGCTTTGAGCACCGCGAAAGTGCGGCTGCCTTTGCGATCGAGATAAAGCAAAATCCCGCGCTGCGGATCGGCATGGCTGAGCGCCGCGCGGAAGGTGGCGACATTCGTCACCGGTTTGCCGTCCACTTCCGTGATCACGTCTTCCCGCTGGATATCCTGTGAGGCGGCGATACTCCCGTCGGCCACATCGGTAACGATGACGCCTTTTTGCACGCTGAGTTTCAAGCGGGTCGCAACTTCCTTGGAAAGGTCCTGCACCTGGAGGCCAAATTTGTTGATATCTTCCTCGCGCGGCGCGGGCGTGGGCGGCGATTGCAGCGCGGCGGGCTGGCCGACCTCCTTCGGCAACTCGCCGGTCGTGATTGGGATCTGCAGCGTCTGACCTTTGCGCCAAACGCCGAGAACAACTTTTTGCCCGACCTTCTTTTTCAAAATCGCGTGCTGCAACTGCGAATCGGTCGCGACCGGTTCGCCATCGACGGTGGTGATGACGTCGAACGGCCGCAGGTCAGTCTTATAGGCGGGCGCGTCGGCTTCGATCGTGCGCACGACGACGCCCTTATTGATGCCTTTAAACAAATCACGAATCGAAGAATCGTCGCCCAACGTTTCGATGCGAATGCCGAGCCATGGCCTGACGATCTTTTGGCCGGCGATCAATTGCTGCCCGATTTCGTTCACGAGGTTGCTCGGAATGGCGAAGCCGAGGCCGCGGTTGAGCCCGTTGATGAGGGTGTTCATGCCGACGACTTTGCCGTCAATGTCGCAGAGCGGGCCGCCACTGTTGCCGGGGTTAATCGACGCGTCGGTCTGCAAATAATCCGAGATAGCGTAACCGCCCGTGGCGAGCAATTTGTTACGGCCTTTGCCGCTTATTACACCGTAGGTAAAAGTGTAATCCAGCTTGAACGGCGCGCCGATCGCGAAGGCAAACTGGCCCACCCGCACTGCGTCGCTATCGCCGAGCTGGACGACCGGGAAATCTTTTGCCTCGATTTTAATGACCGCGATATCGGTTTTTTCATCGGTGCCCACAACCTTAGCCGGAAAATCGCGGCCATCTCGCGTCCTCACGTCGATTTTATCGGCCCCCTCTACCACGTGAAAGTTCGTGAAGATATAGCCGTCTGGCCGAACGATGAAACCGGAGCCTTCGCTCTGGATCGGCCGGGATTCACTTGGATTTCGTTGCTGATTATTTTCGTCAGGCGGCCCTTGGAAGAACAGGTCGTCAAATGGCGAGCTCTCGCCGGCGTCGTTTTTCTTTGAAATCTCAATAATAACAACACTCGGCGCCACGATTTCGAAGACCTTCGCGAACGCGTTGTTCAATTGATGAACCACATCCTTGCCCGCGTCTGCCGCTGCCGCGGGAACAGTAGGCGTCGGGACGGCCTCCGGTGGCGCCGCAAACGATGTACTGATTGCAGCACACAAGATTAAAATGGACAAACGCATTGGTTCGAACTTGGACAGCATTGAACATGCAATGTTCAACTGGGCGCGTCCAGTTCCGGCTTGCGCAAAGTTGTGTTCGCAGTTCAATCCAATCCCTTTTAAACTGCTAAACAAGGGGTATATAATTTTCTACCGGCCTTTGCATATGTGCGCATCCAGCAGGCGAATCGTCTTTCAGGCTGGCGTTATATTTTTGATATTCCTCTGGGCAACAGCAATTGCACCTGAGCCCCCTGCGCGCATCGCCATCTCACCCGGCCAACTGGTTCGGGGTGTGACCATTGGCCGCGCGTCGCTGATCGACTTGTGCCTCGCTGAACATGTCGATCCAAACGGCCGCGACGCGCAAGGACGGACGCCATTGCTGATCGCGGCGTCGCAGCAGGACTGGAAAACGTCCCGGCGACTCCTCGATGCCGGCGCGCTTGTTGATCTTGCTGACCGAAACGGCTTCACGCCGCTAATGGCAGCGGCTATGCACGGGAATCTTAAGATGTTTCAGACATTTCTAGGACGCTCGGCCAATCTTCATGTGGAAGCACGCAGCAAAGATGGTCGGGACCTTCTGGGAATGGCCCTCGACGGGGGCAACTCAGAGATCATCAAGACTGTCACAGAACGTTTGCCACAAATGCCGCAATGGGTAAGCAGTACGCGCCGCGCGCTTGATGCGGCTCTGCTCGCGGGAAACAAGGACCAGATTCGGCTGCTTCTCGGCAAGCATACGGCACCTCCCACGCCCGACGGCACAGACGTGCCGCTCCTCGCCTATGCAATTGTTAAGAACAACGCCTCTCTGTTCAATATGCTTCTGACCTGCGGCGCGGATCCGAACACAGTTCTTCCGGCGCGCTGTGATAAAGATTTTCTGGCGCTGCTTCCGTCAAAATCCCTCCGCGGCTACATCCAAGAGGACAAGGATGTCACTGTGCTAATGCTTGCTGCGGGACTCGGTCAGGAAGGTTATCTGCGCGCCTTGCTTAACAAGGGCGCCGACCGGAAACGCGCCACCAAGCGCGACAAGATGCTCGCGCTCTATATTGCCGCCGAGACGGGACAATGGCGATGCACACAAATCCTTCTCGGCGGCGGTCCCTCACCGGATCAGCTTCGCATTGAAATTTCTCTCGCTTCGCAACGCGCCGCTCTCGTTAAAAATGGCGTGTCAATATTCTATACGGAATGCTCGACTGGCCGGCGAGGCTACTCGACGCGCACCGGCAAGTTTGTAATCACCGATAAAGAGCGGAACCATCGTTCTACGATTTATAAAGTCGAGATGCCATACTTCATGCGTCTCAGTTGCCTCGATTTCGGAATGCACGCTGGAGTCGTGCCGAATTATCCAGCTTCGCATGGCTGCATCCGCCTGCCGTCGGATGCCGCGCGTAAACTCTTCGCAGAAATCCCGGTCGGCACATTGGTTACGGTGCAATAATGGGCTAATCGCAAACCGCCGCGTCGGGTTCGTAGCGCACGGCTAAGTGCCTGCGTTGACACGATATTTAACGGTATTAACTTTTTTATTCGCAACTCACAATGGTCACTTTCGCGGTA
>DASXPA010000138.1:0-42438 GCA_036493915.1 Chthoniobacterales bacterium
CTTTTAATGAGCGGTTAGCATCGCCGCAAGAACAATTTAGCGAATATTCTCTGGCCGCAGAAATGGATTTCCAAAGCTCTCTGAGACTTCTGTGTCGCCTCGCAGTCCCTTAGCTTAGAAGTTTGGAGTGACCGCGCAAAACCCCTTGGCTGGCCAAATCGTCATCGGTAGCATCTCGGGCGAGACCGTTGAGATCGCCATTCCCAACAAGAATGCGGTCGTTCTGGCGGCCGATAGCGCGGTCACGCTTCAGACGCCTGGCGTGCAAAAAATCTATAACGCGGTGAATAACCTTTTGACGGCTATCGAAATACCGGCCGGTCGGGATCATGGTTTGCGGCAGTTCTGAGTTCATGGGTGTCCCGTGGGAATCGGTTATTAAAGAGCGACACCGCCAACTTGATAAAGCGGAGCACGGAACACTAAGAAAATACGCGGACGGGTTCATTTCTTGGCTGGAGCAAGAGAGGGCGCTCTTTCCCGAATTGCTGGTTTCGGAGAGCAAGAGGTATTTCCGTCCGTAGTGTCGCTTGTAGTGGAGACCTTGGTGGAAGGATCCCTGAAATGGAAAATCGTGGAAATCGCCCAAATCAACCAAATGGCTACGCGGCACTCCTTCCCTTCGCCCAAAGGGAGATGGTCGATACGTTCCCAACCGGGGTTGATCCACATTAAGAACATAATCATCGCCAGCGTCAGTCGCTTGCTGCTCCTAATTTCCGACGAGATATTTAAGAGGATACCTAATGAAGCCCTTCCCAAAAGGGAGGCCAAATCGCGGCGCTTCGAGTTGGCATTCCGGGGGTGGTCCAAGGGGCTGGCTCAGCTTCTTAATTCTCACAGCCAAAAAAAGGCATATTGCGCCGATCATGAGTGCGGTCGGCGCACTTCCGCAAGACGAACTGGCAGCAATGGCCGAATCGTTGGTCAACCTCACGTCGTTCAAGCGGCGGGTTTCGATTGAGTCGGAAACCGTCGGTAGGGAAATCGACTTGGCGGTAATCTCCAAGGGCGACGGTTTCATTTGGATCAAGAGGAAGCGCTACTTTGACGCTAGCAAGAATCCCCATTTCGCGGTCAATTATTGTAGGTAAGAATATGAACAATCCCACCGCTGGAGAAACGGCTGATATCCCGGCACCATCCTCAGCCGCGCCGACACGATTCATTTCGATTGAGGAATTAAGAGAGTCTACCTTCCTGACGTGTTTGCCCAGGAGAATGACACCGACGACAGCGCTTCGAAAATCGGTGAAAAATTGGCCGAACAGTCTGAACGCGTGGTCCGAGCGACCTTCGCAGTCGCGTGAAGTCCACCGATTCGCGTTCCAGCACTCTGCCTCTTTTCAGGGCCCCACGATCAACGTCGTTGGCGTTTCTGTTCTAAGTTGTGTTCTTAGCCAGCCTCTCCGTTCTGCGATTTCAACGCGATTTCATAGGGGAAACCAGAAAGTGGCGGAAGGGGTGGGATTCGAACCCACGGTGAGTTTTACCCCACGTTCGATTTCGAGTCGAGTGCCTTAAACCGGGCTCAGCCACCCTTCCATTTCGATCGGCAGCCTCGGGCGCCGCGGCGATTCGCATTATCCGGGCCGCCGGCGATTTTGCAATCTTTTGTCGATGGTGTCGGGCGAATTTTTATCCGACGTTTCATCAAGTTAATTTGTGGAAATTTCTCTGCCGGTGCGGCAAGAAATTGGCTGCGAAGGCGTTCGCGCTGACAAAATCCAATTGTGAAAAAATGTAATGTTTTTTTTCTTGATCGGGGTCGCAAGCGAGCCGCATGTTGTGGCTTCCGCTGAAGCCGTCCCCTATATCGTGTTGTTAGGCCCTGTTCACACGATATTCACGGGAGCGTTCAGAGGTTAATTCACCGCCGTTCACAACTTTAACCGCCGCCCTTCTGCCAATGATCCAACTCAAACCCGGCCTGCAACCCTCCACGCTCGTCAAAGAACGAAAATCCCTCGCCCGCCGCCGGCGCACGGCTCGCAAAAAGAATCGCGGTTTGCGTTTCGAGCGGGTCTTCAGTGACAAAACGGTCTCGCCCTTTGACGAAATGGAATGGGAACGCCGGACGGCGGAGATCACTGACGACAGCGGGAAGGTGATCTTCAAACAGGAAGACATCGAGGTGCCGAAAAGTTGGAGCCCGCTCGCGACCAAGATCGCAGTCTCGAAATATTTCTACGGCGACATCAGCAATGGCACCGATCCGGAGAAAGGCGGCCGCGAAACATCTGTCCGGCAACTGATTCATCGCGTCACCCGCACGATCACCGATTGCGGCATCGCCGACGGCTATTTCGCTGACGCCAAAGCGGCGGAAATTTTCTTCAACGAACTCACCTGGCTCTGCCTCAACCAGCATGGCGCTTTTAACAGCCCCGTCTGGTTTAACGTCGGGCTTTATCACCAGTACGGCATCGGGAAAGACGCAGGCATCGGCAACTACTTCTTCAATCGCCAGACCGGCGAAGCGGAGCGGGCCGCGACCCAATACGAGTATCCGCAGGGCAGCGCCTGCTTCATCCAGTCAGTCGACGACACGATGGAAGACATCATGCGCTTGGCGACGAGCGAGGCGATGCTTTTCAAATACGGCAGCGGCACCGGAAGCGATTTGTCGTCGCTGCGTAGCACGCGTGAGAAACTCAGCGGCGGCGGCAAACCGAGCGGCCCGCTTTCCTTCCTCAAGGTCTACGATCAGGTCGCCAACGTCGTGAAAAGCGGTGGGAAGACGCGGCGCGCGGCGAAGATGAACACGCTCAAGGATTGGCACCCCGACATAGAGGAGTTCATCGATGCCAAACAGAAGGAAGAGAAGAAAGCCTGGGCGCTGATCGAGCAGGGCTACGATGGCAGCTACAACGGCGACGCCTACGGGTCGGTCATGTACCAGAACGAAAACCTGAGCGTGCGGGTGAGCGACGATTTCATGAACGCGGCGATCGAAAATCGCGAATGGTGGACGCGCCGCGTGCGCGACGGGTCGCCCTGCGAGCGCAAAGAAGCGCGCGCTCTCCTGAAAAAGATCGCCCAAGGGACGCACGTCTGCGGCGATCCCGGGATGCAGTTCGACACCACGATTCACAAATGGCACACCTGCAAAGGCACCGGCCGGCAGAATTCCACCAATCCTTGCAGCGAATATCTTTTCCTCGATGACACCGCCTGCAATCTCGCATCGCTCAACTTGATGAAGTTCAAGACCGAAGCGGGCGCCTTCGATGTCGAGCGTTTCAAAGCGGCCGTGCGGGTCTTCATCACCGCGCAGGAGATCATTGTTGATAACGCGAGTTACCCGATCAAAGAGATCGCGGAGAACAGCCACATCTTTCGCACCCTGGGTCTCGGCTATGCCAACCTTGGCTCACTCATCATGAGTTATGGCTATGGCTATGACAGCGTCGAAGGCCGAGCCCTTTGCGGCGCCATCACCGCGATCATGACGGGTGAAGCCTATGGCGAGAGCGCGCGAATGGCGGCGGCGATGGGACCGTTCCCCGGTTATCGCGACGCGCGCGCCAGCGGTGTGCCCAAGCCGGTCGCGAAGGACAACGTCGCCTCCATGCGCGACGTCGTCGAGCAGCATCGCACGGCCGTGCGCGAGATCCCCGACAACGACGAGTTTGCTTATCTAAAGAAGGAAGCCGCCAAGGTATGGGATCGCGCCGTGGAGCTCGGAGAGAAGCATGGTTACCGCAACGCGCAGGTCACGGTCTTGGCACCGACCGGCACGATCAGCTTTCTCATGGATTGCGACACGACCGGGATCGAGCCCGATATTGCGCTCGTGAAGTACAAGCTGCTCGCTGGTGGCGGCATGTTAAAAATCGTCAATCAAACCGTAAGTCCTGCGCTTGAGAAACTGGGCTATAACTCGGAGGAGATCGAACGCATCATCGCGCACATCGACGCCTTCGATACGATCGAGGACGTAACGGATAGCGACGGCACGCCGATCACTTCAGGATTAAAGCCCGAGCACCTCCCGATTTTCGATTGCGCTTTCAAGCCTTACAAAGGAAAACGCTCGTTAGGCTACATGGGTCATCTGCGGATGATGGCGGCGGCCCAGCCTTTCTTAAGCGGCGCGATTTCCAAAACCGTCAACATGCCCGACTCGGCGACGGTCGAGGAAATCATGAACACCTACATCGAAGGCTGGCGGCTCGGTCTCAAAGCCATCGCCATTTATCGCGACGGCTCGAAACGCTCCGCGCCCCTGAACACGCGTAAGACCAAAGACATGGGCGCGCTCGAAGAAGGCGCGAATCAGCCCGATGCTGATCGCGAAACTCTCGCGCGGCGCATCGTCGAGCTCGACCAGGAGATCGCGGGATTGCGCGGCCAGGTCGATCAACCAACGCGCCATCGCATGTCCGATACGCGCATGTCGATCACGCACAAATTCGAGATCGCGGGCCACGAAGGCTACATCACCGTCGGCCTCTACGAAGATGGCCAGCCAGGCGAGTTATTCATTCAAATGTCGAAGGAAGGCAGCACCATTGGCGGCCTCATGGACACCGTCGCTACGCTCACTTCGATGGCGCTACAATACGGCGTTCCGCTCGAGAGCCTGGTGAAGAAATTTGCCTATCAGCGTTTCGAGCCGAGCGGGTTCACGAAAAACCCCGATATCCGCAACGCCAGCAGCATCACTGATTACGTCTTCCGCTGGCTCGGCTGCCAGTTCATCAAAGGTTACAAGGAAGCGACCTCGCCGCACCGTGGGCATCCCGAGCTGCCGTTAAAAGAGATCGCCGACATGGAAAAGAAAGCGGTCAACCGTCCCGTCGCCGATCTTTCTCGGACGGGAGAGAAAGAGCTCATCGATGTTATCACCCAGCATGCGCCTAACGAAGGTAGCCCGATGGCTTCCGCGAATGGACGCACTCATGCCGAACGCGTCACCGAAGCGCTCGGCAACATGTTCATGGAAACCACCTGCTCGCATTGCGGGAGCGACAAAGTGATCCGTGCCGGCGCTTGCGGCGTTTGCACCGAATGCGGCACGAGCCAGGGATGTAGCTAAGAGCGGCGCGCGGAATTTTGAATGATCGATCGTGCCTTGTGATCCCGGATCTCAAGGGATTAATCGAATCCACAATTTCATATCAGGATACTCTGCGTAGATCGTTTGTTCCACACGAACCCGAGACACTTGAAGCATGGCCTCTTTGAAGCAGCTTCGATCGAAGAGATATTCATCCGGCGGCTCGGCCGCGCCAACGTCGTATTTCGAGAGCTGAACCTCTTGGAGCGATGTCAATAGATGAATCAATTCTCGGGGCGCAGCAATGCCCAACGCATCGCCGGTCCGACTCAGCATCCAGTCGAAGGTGTTCGCTTTCCGTTGGCCCTTATCGACCTTGTCCGGAAATACTCGATAAAAAAACCTCTCCTGAGCAGCGTAGTCAGCGAGAATTTCATGTTCATCCGCTTCGTAGAGCGTCCGAATTTCCGGATTGTTAAGAATCCGTCGAATAATCAGGTTGAGCAGCGAAGCCTCAGTCCATGTGATCGTCGCATTCTTGGTGATATGACTGCTTTCTCGAAAACCCGAGTCCGTTATTCTTTTCCAAATGTCGCTTCTGAGGAAAATTTTTAAACGGATGGCATCTAATCCGGAAAAGTCTAGATATGTGCTAAACAGCGCCCGCAGGGCCCGAGTTTCGAGTTCCGAGGTTTCTGAATGCTACGTCCAAGCGGTCCCAGAAAATCCATAGTTTGTATCCGGCGTTGGTTAGCGCAGCGTTTGCGTCTTTACAAAGATTGTCGAGCGACTCAATTCCAAGCTCGCCTTCGGCCGCCCCGGGTTCCCTAAGGCTGATCCTATGGGGCGGATCATCGGGTGCACTTTTTCGGTAATGCCGAGGCGAAAACAGCCCGCTCCTGGCTGGAGTCGCGTTGACGACGAAATTGCCGCAAATGATTCGCTACGGACGGGACCTTCGACCACATTGCCTGCGGTTGCAGGGCTGCAGCAGGCGTGGACCTTCCCCTTCTCTCATGAAAAAACACGCTCTCGCCACTCGCGTCATCCACGCCGGCCAATCGCCCGATCCCACGACCGGCGCCGTCATGACTCCGATTTATCAGACCTCGACCTACGTCCAGGAAAGTCCCGGCCGACACAAAGGCTACGACTACGCGCGCTCGATCAATCCAACGCGTAGCGCCTACGAACGTTGCGTTGCCGATCTCGAGAGCGGCTCGCGCGGTTGGGCCTTCGCCTCCGGATCTGCGGCGATCGCGACCGTGCTCGAGACAATCGAGAGCGGCTCGCACATCGTCGCGAGCGACGACCTCTACGGCGGCACCTACCGCCTTTTCGAAAAAGTGCGGCGGCGCTCGGCTAATCTCGATTTCAGTTTCGTCGACCTGACGAATGCGGAAGACCTGGAAAAAGCGATGCGGCCAAACACCCGCATGGTCTGGGTGGAAACGCCAAGCAACCCCTTGCTCAAGCTGATCGATCTTGAAGCCGTCGCGCAGATCGCGCGCCAGCACAACGCGATCTCGGTTTCCGACAATACTTTCGCCAGCCCGTGGATCCAACGCCCGCTCGAGCTTGGCTTTGATTTGGTGGTGCATTCCGCGACCAAATATCTTAACGGCCACTCCGACATGGTCGGCGGCGTCGCGGTCGTGGGCGAGAACAAGGAGCTCGGTGATCAGATGCAGTTTCTGCAAAATTCCGTCGGTGCGATCGCGGGACCGTTCGATAGTTTCCTCGCGATGCGCGGTTTGAAAACGCTCGCTTTGCGCATGGAACGCCATTGCGAGAACGCGCTTACTCTGGCCAACTGGCTGGAGGAAAAATCGCAGGTTTGCCGGGTGAGCTATCCTGGCCTAACGAGTCATCCGCAGCACGAACTGGCGCGGCGCCAGATGCGCGGCAACTACGGCGGCATGATCACCGTGATCCTCGACACCGACCTCGGCGGCACGCGTCGGTTCCTCGAAAACACGCATCTTTTCTCGCTCGCCGAGAGCCTCGGCGGGGTTGAGAGCCTGGTGAATTATCCGCCGATCATGACCCACGGCGCCATTCCGGAAGAGCAACGCATCGCTCTCGGCATCACGGAATCGCTCGTTAGGCTGTCGGTCGGCGTGGAGGACGTGGAAGATCTCCGCGACGACTTACGGGCCGCGCTCGCCGCGATCTGAGCGATTCAGAGGTTGTCAGCCTGAGAAGAGCGAAGGATCTCACGGGCATCGGTCGGTCAGCCAAGAGTCATAAACCGTTCAAGTGCCCAATCATTCGCATGACCAACACCAATCAGAACTCGCCAGGTCCTTCGCTCCGCTCAGGATGACAAAATAGCGGAAGGAGGTTTCTCCGGGGAGGACGGGCTGTCAGCCCGTCGATACCGGCCGTCTGTCGGCATCCGCGCGGATGAACATTGCGGAAATCTCCTGCAGCGCTGCGCGCACTTTCCGCTCCAATCTCATAGCAGTTTCCCACCCTTAACTCCACGCGCGAGTTTGGAGGCAACACCTCCGACCGACGGCCTGACAGCCTGTCCTCCCGAAATCCGACCCCGCCATTAGCTTTCACTCGCGCGCGACTCGCATTAGCGTGGCACCTCCATGGGCAGCAGCTTCGGCCAACTTTTTCGCATCACCACTTTCGGTGAATCGCACGGCGGCAGTATCGGCGTCGTTATCGATGGCTGCCCGCCGCGCCTCGCCCTTTCCCCTAACGATATTCAAAGCGAACTCGATCGACGCCGCCCCGGCCAAAGCCAGATCACTTCGCAACGTCGGGAAGCAGATCGGTGCGAAATTCTCTCCGGATTGTTTGACGGGAAAACATTAGGCACGCCCATCGCGATCCTCGTCCGCAATGAGGATGTCCGGCCGGAAGCCTACGAGGAAATGAAGGAAGCTTTTCGCCCTTCGCATGCCGATTTCGCCTACGAAGCCAAGTATGGCATCCGCAACTGGCAGGGCGGCGGCCGCGCCTCCGCGCGCGAAACGATCGGGCGCGTCGCCGCTGGCGCTGTCGCGCGCCGCCTGCTGGCAAAACTACACCCTGCCCTGGAGATCATGGCATACGTGACTCACGCATATGACATCTCTGCAACGGTCGATCCTTCCGCAGTCACTCGAAAACAGGTGGAGGCGAATCCGGTGCGATGTCCCGATGCGGTGGCGGCGAATAAGATGCTGCGGGCAATCGAAACGGCGCGCAGCGAAGGCGATTCGTTAGGCGGAATTATCGAGTGCGTGACTCGCGGCGCGCCCGCGGGATTGGGCGAGCCGGTTTTCGATAAGTTGGAAGCCGATCTCGCCAAGGCCATGCTTAGCCTGCCCGCGAGCAAAGGTTTCGAAATCGGTTCCGGCTTTGCCGGCGCGACGATGAAAGGTTCGGAGCACAACGACGCTTTTGAAATGCGCGGTGGCAAAGTCCGGACGACGACGAACTTTTCTGGCGGCATCCAGGGCGGAATCAGCAATGGCGAGAACATCGTCTTCCGTGTCGCCTTTAAGCCAACCGCAACGATCGCGCGTGCGCAAAAGACGGTCACGACCGGTGGTCAGGAAACGACGCTGGCGGCGCGCGGGCGTCACGACCCCTGCGTTCTGCCGCGCGCCGTGCCGATCGTCGAAGCCATGACGGCGCTTACCCTTTGCGATCACGCGTTGCGCCAGCGCGCTCTCTTGCTCGAAAGTTAGAGTCATGGCCGCCGGCTCGTCGCTTTGGCAAACGATCTTCGTTTCCTTCGCGCTCATTCTTATCGCCTTCGAAACGGTGCGCGGGTGGAGGCTTGGACTCGTTAGGCAACTGATTCGGCTGCTTGCCCTCGCCGCCGCTTATGCGACGGCCATCTTTGCCGGTCGGTTCCTTTTGCCGGTGCTGCGGACTTTTATTCGAGCGCCGGACTTTCTTCTTTCGGTCGTGGCCGGAGCGGTTTCCGCCTTCGTCGTCTACGCCGTTATTACGAGTGTGGGCGCGATTCTTTTCAAACGCACCGGCCACCAGCGAGCGGGGCTGGTTCGGCTGCTCTACGGTTTGAGCGGCGCCATCCTCGGAATTTTTTTTGGACTGTTCAGTGTTTGGTTGATCGTGGTTGGGGTGCGTTCGATCGGCGCGGTCGCAAACGCCGAAATCCATCACGACAGCCAACCGCCGCCGGCGCAGTCGACCCTCCGAACAGTCGGGGTCGCAAGAGCTGCGGAGCCTCCGCCGCTCGTAGCCTCGCTCGCCAAGCTCAAGAATTCGATCGAATTAGGCTCGCTAGGCGAGGTCGTGAAGAGCGTGGATATCGTCCCGGCCACCACTTACTCGGCGCTCGGCAAGCTCGGCGCGGTCGTTTCCAATCCGCGAAGCGCCGAGCGCTTCCTCGCCTTTCCCGGCTCCCAGCAACTGGCGCGCAATCCGAAGATCAGGGCGTTGCGCGACGATCCTGGGATCACCGATCTAATTGAGCAGCAGCGTTTCCTCGACCTTCTACAAAATCCGAAGGTAATAAACGCTCTAAACGATCCGACTCTCGCAGCGGAGGTGCATCGGTTTGATCTGCAAAAGGCGCTTGATTACGCGCTGCAGCGGGGAACGCGCCAATGACTTGCCTAACGACGATAGGTCTGGAGGTGCATGTGCAGTTGAAGACGCGCTCAAAGATGTTTTGCGGCTGCGCGGTGGCATTTGGCGCGCCTCCGAATTCGCTCACCTGCCCGACTTGTCTCGGGCTGCCGGGGGCGCTTCCGACAATGAATCATGAAGCGTTGCGCCTAACGACACTAGCGGGCCTAATGCTCGATTGCGAGATTGCGCCGGTCTGCAAATTCGATCGGAAAAATTACTTCTATCCGGACATGCCGAAAAACTACCAAATCTCGCAATACGATTTGCCGATCTGCACGGATGGTCATGTCACCCTGCCCGCTTCCGCTTATCCGAAGAATGCGCGAGATCGAATCGCGACGCCGGAGAAGGAGGTGCGGCTGGTGCGGATTCATCTCGAAGAGGATGTGGCGAAAAGCTTTCATTTTGAGTCGAACACCGGGATCGATTTCAATCGCGCCGGGACGCCGCTGATGGAGATTGTGACCCGACCGGAGATCCACTCTCCGGAAGAGGCCTTCGCCTTTCTTACCGCGTTGCAACAGATCCTGATCTACGGTGGGGTGAGCGACGCCGACATGGAAAAAGGACAACTGCGTTGCGACTGCAACATTTCACTGCGGCCCGAAGGTCAGGATTCGTTAGGCGCGAAGATCGAGATCAAGAATATGAATTCGATCAGCGGCGTGCGGCGCGCGCTCGCCTATGAAGTAGCGCGGCAAGGCGAGGCGCTGGAGCGCGGTGAACAACTTGAGCAGGAGACGCGAGGTTGGAATGAGGCAGCGGAGAAGACTTTTCTCATGCGCCGCAAGGAGATGGAGCACGATTATCGCTACTTTCCCGAGCCGGATTTGTTGCCGGTGCGCACAGCGGACTTGCTGCAGGAAGTACGCGCGCGCGCCCCGGAGTTGCCGCAGGCGAAGCGCACCCGTTTTCAGCAGGTGTATGGGGTTAGCGGTTACGACGCGGGTGTATTGACGAGTGATCCTGCCCTCGCCGGTTACTTTGAGCGCGCGGCGAAAAATCATGCGCGCGGCAAAACGATTGCGAACTGGATCCTGAACGATTTGCTCAGCGCCCTAACGAATTCCAGCCTAACGACTGACGATTGTCCTCTCGAACCGGAGGCGCTGGAAGAACTGGTCGAGCTGATCGAAAGCGGGAAAATTAGCGGGAAGCAGGGGAAGGAAGTCTTCGCCGAAATGTTTGCGAGCGGCGAGACGGCGGGTGCGATTGTGCGTCGAAAAGGGATGGAGCAACTGAGCGATGCGGCGGCGATCGAGGCGTTTTGCGATCAGGTTATCGCGACGCATCCGAAGCCGGTCGCGGATTTCCGCGCGGGCAATCGGGCTTCAATTAACTTTCTCAAGGGTCAGGTAATGAAGTTGTCGCACGGCCGGGCGAATCCCGCGCTCGTGGGAGAAATTCTGGAGCGGACGTTAGGATGAGCGCGGCGGGAATTTTTTCCACGCAGGTTTGCCGCGACATTTGTCTCTGAGTTCATGGCTACCGAAATTGCCGAAACCAGCGATAGGGAAAATCGTCGCCGGGGCAGTCGGTCGGCCAGCGTGGCGGGTTCATCACCTTGTGCGGACGGACCGGGATGTTTTGGCCATCGATCTTCCCGCAGCGCGCGCGCAGGTAGTTGATCAACTCTTCGCAGGCGCCGAGTTGGGCGCGGGTGGGCTGATCGCGGTTGAAATCGCCGACGAGGCAAATGCCTAACGAAATATTATTGAGGTAATCGCTGTGCACATGACCACCGTTGATCTGCCGGGTCCAGCGGTTCCCGACTTCGATTTCGCCGTCGCCGGAGGAGGTGCCGTTGCCGATGACAAAGTGGTAGGCAAGTCCGTTGGGCATGCGGCGGACATGACGATGGTAGTAATCGAAGATGCGCGCGTTGCCCTGCCGGGTGCCGCTGTTGTGCACGATGATAAAACGCCAGCGCTCGCGGACGACGGGCGCACGATCGATTTGGTTGCGCACGGAGCGAGTGAGGTAGTTGTAATGGCGACCGAAAAGGTGAAACGGCAGAAGGGAAAACCCGCGCGGTTTTTGGTAGCCGGATTTTTTCACGACAACTTGTGCCGGTGCCGCGGCGGTTGCCGTTGGCGTCGAGATGGGTATCATTCCGACAGGGCGCGGTGGCGCGGATTCGACCCGCTGCGCTCGAGGTGACGGCGTTTCTTCGGCGGCAGGTCGGTTCGGCGTTTCCTCGGGCTCCCCTCTCCCGCTTTGCGTTTCCGCTTTTTTCTTCTTCTTTGGTCGATGTTTTGCCGGTTTCGGTTTGTGTGGTGGGGTGGCCGATTTTTCCGGAGTCGCGGACGGGATGGTGCGCATGCGCTCCCGTGCTCTCAGAAAAAGCTGGCGCTTCTGTTCCTCCGTTAACGGTTCGGGACGCGCAGGCCCAACAAACGCACCGAAGAGCAAAAGCAGGCAGAGCGCGACCTGCCAGGCTGTGATGGAGCGCGGTCGACTCAAAGGGCGACGAGTTTTCAGGCCGGTTGCGGCTCGTTGGCAGGTGCGTTGCGCTGCGCCGCTCGTTCGCTTTCGCGGCGCAGAATGGCGTTCAACTTTCCTCCCAAGAGAAGGAGGAGGCAGGTGAGATACATCCAAGTAAGGAGCATGATGATCGACGCGAGCGCGAGGTAGGTCGGGTTGTAGCGATCGTAATGCCCGACGTAGAACTGAAACAGCTTCGTCACCGCCACCCAGCCGATGGAGAAAAAAATCGCGCCCGGGAGAGCCTGGCGAATGGTGAGATAATTCTCCGGCGTGAGAAGATAAAGGGCGAGGGCGAGAATGACGAGCGCGATCGCGGTGAGCGGGAGATTGAGGGCTGCGACCCATTCCTGCAGCGGGATGCGCAATTGAAAATTCACCTCGGCAATTCCCGCCAGCGTCTCCCCAAAGACGGTGACATTAAAGGCGATGAGAATGGTGATACCAAACCAGAAAAGGAGAAGAAAAGAGATGATGTATTTCGACCACCAATTGCGATCTTCGCGCACGCCGTGGGTGTGACTGAGCGCACGCGAGATGGTGGAGATAAAAAGCGTGCCGAGATAAATCCCGAGAATGATGCCGGCGGTGGCGAGCGCACCGTTGCTCCCGGTGACGATGACGTTGGCGACGATCGTATCGAGAATTTCCTGCACCTTCGGATCGGGTGGAAGAAAAGCCCTCACGACGGCAAGCATGCTATGCAACTTCGCCGGGTCAGTGCCGAAAAGAGTGAGCAAATGCCAGAGAAACAAGAGCCCGGGCGCGAGCGTGAAAAGCATCTGGTAAGCCATCTGAGCGGAAAGGCCCATCGTCTCGTCGGTGGCGGTTTCCCAGACGAGCCGGCGCGAGACCCGGCCGAGCAGGCGTAGCTTTTTCATCGTCACGAGAAGTTTACTTTGCCGTCTCCGGAATGCCATTAAAGTCTCGCCAGGCAGCCTAACGAATGCCGAAACGCATCCTCATCCTTACGGCTGGCTTTGGCGAAGGGCACAATGCGGCCGCGCGCGGAATCGAGGCGGGGCTGGCCGCGACCGGCCGGGAGGCGGCGGTGGAACGACACGATCTTTTCGCCGAGACCTACGGACTCGTGAATGACTGGGCGCGCGGCGGTTATCTCACCATGATCAATCGCACGCCGCGGCTTTGGTTGCAGATGTACGAGCGAATCGATCGGCGCGATGGGGTGAACCGAAGATTTCCGCTGCTTTTTCAACTGAGGCGTCGGCTCAAGCAGCTGCTGGAACGCTTTCGGCCCGACGTCGTCGTTTCTGTGTATCCGGCCTATCCGCATCTTCTCGCCGAGATCGTGGGGGACGCGCCGGCGCCGTTTCGGCGCGTCGTTTACATCACCGATTCGATCACCGTGAACACGATCTGGTTTCGGGTCGCAGCGGATTATTTTTTCGTGCCTAACGAACAGACGGCGGCCGTGCTAAAGACAAAGGGCGTGCCTAACGAGCAGGTGCGCGTGACCGGTTTTCCGGTCGCGCCGCTTTTCGCGCGGCTCGGTCAACTGCGCCAGCCGCCTTCGCCCGAGTACGGCCGGCGCCTCCTTTACATGCTCAATCCCGGCCGGGTCGTCGTGCCGGAAATCATCAACCGTCTCGCGAAAATAACTGACTCGCGGCTGACCGTGACGGTAGGCCACGACCAGCGCCTCCGCCGTGCGGTCGAAGCCGTGGTGCGGACGGCCGGGCGGAAATTTGAGATCGTCGGCTGGAGTGATCAACTGCCGCGACTCATGCTCGAGAGCCACCTCCTGATCAGCAAAGCCGGCGGCGCGACCGTGCAGGAAGCGATCGCGGCGCGCTGCCCGATGATCATTAACCAGGTGGTGCCGGGTCAGGAGGCAGGTAACGCGCGACTCCTCGAGACGACCGGCGCGGGTGTCATTGCGACTACTCCCGATGCCATCATCGCCGCGGTCGAGCGGGTTTTCGCCGACGACGCGCGCGTCTGGCGCGAGTGGTCGGAGAACATCGGCCGGTTAACGCGACCGGAGGCCCCCCTCGAGATTGCGAAGCAAATAATGGCGCTCGCGGAGGAACTCAGCTCACTGTCGTGTCATCCTGAGCGCAGCGAAGGGCCCGGCGAATTAACCGGGCGATCACTGACGAAATGAATGCCAAGCGTGATCCGCGAGGTCGTTCGCTACGCTCAGGATGACACGGATATGCGGCGCGGATTGTCGAGTCGGCGTCGCCCGATCCTGTCGCTAGGCTTCCGGTTTTTGCCCGGCCTTTTCGTTCAAGACCTGCGTAAACTCCTGCAGACTTGTCACAATTTGCGGCGCTTTCGCCAGCACCGTCGTGGCCAGTTTTTCCGCGTAATCCGGACGCCGCTGGGACATTTCCGAAAGCGCCATCATGACCGCGAGCGCGTTATTTATCGAGTGCTTGATCTCGCTGAATTTCTTCTGCAACTGCGCGATTTCTTCCTGCGGAATGCTGGAGCTGATGTCGGTCATATTGGGCGAAATCGCTGGAGAATAAAGACGGCTGTGCTTGACTTATAGGTTCGAGAAATCCGATCCGATGCCTGCCAAAACTATCAAGATCAGTGGCGCGCGCCAGCATAATCTCAAGAATCTCCATGTCCAGATTCCGAGGGAAAAGCTGGTCGTCATCACCGGCATGAGCGGCTCCGGAAAGTCGTCGCTCGCTTTCGATACGCTCTACGCCGAAGGCCAGCGCCGCTACGTCGAAAGCCTCTCCGCTTACGCCCGGCAATTCCTCGATCAAATGGAAAAACCGGAGGTCGACTTTATCGAAGGACTCTCCCCGGCGATCGCCATCGAACAGCGCACCGCGGGAACGAATCCACGCTCGATCATCGCCACGACCACGGAAATTTACGACTACCTGCGGGTCCTCTTTTCCGCCGTTGGCCAACCGCACGATCCCCTCACCGGTCAGCCGATTTTCCGGCAAACGGCGCAGCAGATCGTCGATCAAATTCTCGCCTACCCGCCGAATACGAAAATCGTTTTGCTCGCGCCGCTCGTCCGCGGCGATGTGGGTGAATTCCGCGACGTCGTGGAGAAAGTGAAACGCGAAGGCTTCGTCCGGATCCGCGTGGATGGCGAAATCATCGAGCTCAGCCGGCCGGAACCGATCCGGCTGAAGAAGGAAAAGCGGCACACAATCGAAGCGGTAGTCGATCGCCTCGTGGTGCGGGAAGGCATTCGCTCGCGCCTCGCCGACTCGGTCGAGACGGCTCTCAAATGGGGGGGGAACAAGCTCGTCGTCCTGCGGGAAGAGCGCGGGAATGGAGGGATGGAGAAATGGAGCAAGGAAAAGAACAGTGGTCCATCACTCCAATGCTCGATCACGCCAGGATGGAACGAAGTCCGTTACTCCACCGACTACGGCAACCCCGACACCGACTTTTCGTTAGGCCAGCTCACTCCAAAACATTTCTCCTTCAACAGCCATCTTGGCGCCTGCCCCGCCTGCCACGGACTCGGAACCCAGCCGGTTCTCGATCCCGAGTTGATGGTCACTGACACAGCGAAATCGCTCGCCGAAGGCGCGGTCGTTCCCTGGCGTCGCGGGACGAAACGGATGAAAGCCTACTACCGCGGGCTGCAAAACGCGCTCGTTAGGCATTTCAACGTCGCCGACAACATTCCCTACGCCGACCTGCCCGAGAATTTCAAGGAAGCGCTCCTCTTCGGCACCGGCAACCAGCCGATCACGATGAGCTTCGGCGGCGGCAATGGGAGCAGCCGCGCCACAGCGAAAACCGCGCGGCCGTTCGAGGGTTTGGTCCCGCAATTGCAGCGCCTCTACGAAGAAACCGAGAGCGAGTTCACCCGCACACGCATCCGAGGATTCATGAATCGGGCGACCTGTTCCGGCTGCCACGGCGCCCGGCTTAAACCCGAGATCCTCGCCGTCACGATCAAGGATCAGATCGGCCGTGAGTTGAATGTTCATCAATTTTGTGACCTTACGGTCGCGGAAGCCGCTCGATTCGTTAGGCAAATCGATTTGCCGGAGAATCAGCGCACGATCGTCTCCGAAGTCGTTCACGAGGTTTCGTCACGCCTCAATTTCCTTCTCGAAGTCGGACTTGAGTATCTCACCCTCAACCGCGAAAGCGGCACCCTTTCCGGTGGCGAAGCGCAACGCATCCGGCTCGCCACGCAGATCGGAGCGGGACTCGCCGGCGTTCTCTATGTTCTCGATGAGCCGAGCATTGGTCTGCATCAGCGCGACAACGCGCGCCTCATCGGCACACTGCGACGCCTGCGCGACCTCGGGAATTCCGTCATCGTCGTCGAGCACGATGAAGAAACGATCCGCGCCGCCGATCACATTCTCGATCTCGGCCCCGGCGCTGGCCCGCGCGGCGGCGAGATTGTCGCCGAAGGAACGCTCGAAGAAATCCTCGACGCGAAAAACTCCCCTACCGCCGCCTATCTTTCCGGCCGTTCGCGCATCAGCATCCCGCGGCAGCGCGTTGTGCCTCGGACTCTCAACACCCAACTCTCAACTCTCAACTCTTCCCTCGATGGCTGGCTCACCATCGTCGGCGTGCGCGAGAACAACCTAAAAAATCTCACCGTCGCCTTTCCGTTAGGCTGTTTTACCTGCGTCACCGGCGTCTCCGGCAGCGGCAAATCCACTCTCGTGGACGACATTCTGCGGCGCGCGCTCTTCCGCCATTTCTACAACTCGAAAGACAGGCCCGGCGAGCACCGCGCCCTCCTCGGCCTCGACCAAATCGACAAGGCGATCATCATCGACCAGAGCGCGATCGGCCGCACCCCGCGTTCGAATCCCGTCACCTATACCGGCGCGTTCACGCCAATCCGCGAACTCTTCAGCCAGCTGCCCGCGTCGCGCATCCGCGGCTACGGGGGGGGGCGTTTCAGCTTCAACGTTAAAGGCGGTCGCTGCGAAAATTGCCAGGGCGACGGCCTCATTAAAATCGAGATGCATTTCCTCGCCGATGCCTACGCCATCTGCGAAGTCTGCCAGGGGAAGCGTTACAATCGCGAGACCCTCGAGATCACCTACAAAGGAAAAAACATCGCCGACATTCTTGCCATGACGGTCGATGAAGCGGCGCGCTTTTTTCGCAACGTCCCGAAGGTTGCGGATAAACTGACCACGCTTCAGGATGTCGGGCTCGGCTACCTGCGCCTCGGCCAGGCGGGCACCACGCTCTCCGGCGGCGAAGCGCAACGCGTTAAACTGGCGACCGAGCTGGCGAAAAAAGCGACCGGCCGCACCCTCTACATCCTCGACGAACCGACGACCGGGTTGCACTTTGCCGATATCGAGAAGTTGCTTCAGGTTCTGATGAAGTTGCGCGACTCCGGCAATACGCTCGTCGTGATCGAGCACAACCTGGAGATGATCAAATGTGCCGATTGGGTGATCGATCTCGGGCCGGAAGGCGGCGAAGGTGGCGGCAAGATTGTCGCGCAGGGTCCGCCGGAAAAAATCGCGCAAACAGACGGAAGCTATACCGGGGAACACTTGCGGCCGTTGTTAGGCATTTCCGCGTGGCCCCCGCAACCCGTCATCTCGAGCGGAGCGAGGGCTCTTGCGAGTCAGCTCGAGGTCCAATCGTGAGATTTTTCGCTGCGCTCAAAATGACAGGTCTTCATCGCCGGATGACGATTTTCAACAAAGCGAAGCCGGCGTTCGCACTTCTTGCAGTTTTACTTGCGAACTCGTTAGGCGCAATGACCCTCGACGATGCGCTCCGGCCGCTCGCGGACGGTGTCCCCGAAGTCGCGGTCGTGCGTCTACAGCAGCTGCTCGGCGAGCATCCCGCCCCGGCGGTGGCAGCGGTTGCGCAGACAAAATTAGCCGAAGCCTTCGTCCAATCGGGCCAACCTGCCAAAGCACTGGAAATGAGCCTAACGAAAAGCCCGGAAGCGCTCTTCTGGCGCGCTCAAGCCTTCGCCGCGCTCGAGCGTTGGACGGAAGCGCAACCCGCGTACCAACAAGTTGCTGCGGAAGCGGAAGAGCCGCTCCGCGCTGACGCCATCTTTGGCGAAGCACAATGTCTGCGCGCTCTCGACCAGCGCGCAGAGGCTCTGCGGCTCCTCACGCAGCTCCGCAGCAACCCGCGCTGGGGTATCCGAGCGTCGTTAGGCACCTCGAACCTTCTCATCGGTGGCGGCGACATCGCCGGCGCCAATCGCGTCCTCCAGGAGACGAAACCGATCCAGAGCGGTGATCGCAACGAACGACGCTTTCTTCTCGGGCGCGTCCAATTCGCTCGGGGCGATTACGATCGGGCAATTAGAGTTTGGTCGGTTCTTTTGCATCGCACCGAAGGAATTCCGCACCCGCTCTTAATCGCGACGCTGCTTGGAATCGCCGACGCGCATCTGCAGTCGAAGACGCCGGCACAGGGCGACGACGTCCTCGAGGATTTCATCGATCATCACCCGTCTGATCCGGCTTTGCCGGTTCTCTTCGCGAAATTGGACACGCTTTACCAGGCGGAGGACAAGCCCTCGCCTAACGAACTAGAACGCTGGGTCCGCGACCGCGCGCAGCCGCGCCGGGCATTTGCACAATGGTATCTGGCGCGCAGTCAGTTGCGTGCCGGCGATAGCGATGCCGCCATCGCCACGCTCTCGCAGCTGCACGGGGAATCGATCCAGTTGCCATCGTTAGGCGAAGCGCAGCTCGAGCGCGCACGGTTGCTTTTCGCGAAGGAAAAATGGGGGGACGCGATCGCCGCGGCGGACGAGGCGCGCCGGCTGAATACCGCGACCGATTTTCCCCGGGAGGCGGATTGGCTGATCGCAGCCGCTGATTATCACGCCGGCCAGCTGGAGAAAGCGGCGCCAATTTTCGAGAGCATCGCCAAGAGCGCATCTGACCCAGACGGCGCCGCGCTCTTCAACGCTGCGCTCTGCTGGCTGCGGCTCGATCGGCCACAGGAATTTGCGAGTGACTATCAGCAGATCAGCAACGATCCGACGAAACAACCGCTGCAGGGAGAGCTGCTCCTCGAAGCGGGCATCGAACAAGCTGCGAAAGGCAAGCCCGAAGCGACCGCCTCGTTCGAGAAGTTCATCCACGATTTCCCGAACAATCCGCGCGTCGCAGAAGCGTGGGTCGCTCTCGCAGAGCTGGCATTTCACGAACGCAAACCCGATCTCGAGACGGCGCGGCAGGATCTGGCCCGCGCGCGGAAGAGCCATCCGACGCCGACAGCTCTCGAACGCGCGGATTATCTCAACGTTTGGCTGGAAGACGCGACGCCTTCGCCTAACGAATCGCAAGTGATCGCGGCGGCAAACAATTTTATGCAGCAGCACCGGAGTTCACCTTTCGCAGCGGAGGTGCGGATGAAATTGGGCGAAGCCTATTTTCGTCTCCAGGATTTCGCGAACGCGCAAACGCAATTCGAATTGCTCGCCCAGCAAAATCCGAATACGCCCCTGGTGGAGAAGGCGCTCTTCTTCGCCGGCCGCTCAGCCATGTCAAGCATGGGCGCGGAGTCGCTCGATCACGCCCTCGCGCTCTTCGATGAGGTGGGAAAATTAAACGGCGCTCTGAAATGGGCGGCGCGCAACGAACAGGCCGCGATCGAGCGGCGCCTCGGGAAAAACAGCGACGCGCTCGGGATCTACGATGAAGTCCTGAAGAATAACGCGTCGCCTCCCGATCGACGCGAGGCGCTCTGCGGCAAGGGCGATGTCCTTTACGAGATGGGCGCGACCGATCCGCAGAATTACCGGCGCGCGATCGAGTGTTACGAGCAGTTGGTAAATGATCCCGGCGTCCCGGCGCATTGGCGGAATCAGGCGGAATTCAAGAAGGGCAAAGCGCTCGAGAAGCTAAACGAGAAAGCCGCTGCGCTAACGACTTACTACAGCGTGATCGAGGAAGGGGCGGAACCGGCGCGGCAACATGAATTTTTCTGGTTTTACAAAGCCGGCTTCAACGCCGCGCAGTTGCTCGAAGCGGCGAGTGACTGGAAAGGCGCGGTGGCAGTTTACAGTAAACTCGCGGCCGCAGGCGGCATGCGCAGTGATGAGGCGAAGACGCGCCTCACCCAATTGCGGCTGCAGCATTTTCTCTGGGAAGAATAGCTTGGGGACGTGTTTTCGCCATTCCCGGAGGGATGAGCTTCGCGCCGTAACGCAGCCCGCGAAGAGGGCGATGCCGGGCTTTCAATCCCTCGGCGTCGCAGGAGCTCCGCCCTCCCCAGCTGTCGTCTTTCGGACCCGGCTAAGGCTTTTCCGCAAGCCAGGGCATGAGAGCGCGCAGACGTTCACCGACTCTTTCGATCGGCTGATTTTTTCCTCGCTCGAGCAGCTGCCGATAACACTTCCGTCCGGTCGCGGTTTCGCGCAGCCACTCTTTGGCAAAGCTGCCATTCTGGATTCTGCGCAACGTTGCTTCCATCTGCTTGCGCACATTCTTGTCGATGATCTTCGGACCAACCGAGACATCGCCCCATTTTGCCGTCTCGGAAATTCTTTCGCGCATTCCAGCGATGCCGGCGCGATGGACCAGATCAACGATGAATTTCAGCTCGTGCAGACATTCGAAATACGCCATCTCGGGTTGATAACCGGCCTTCACTAACGTCTCAAATCCGGCCTGAATGAGTGCGCTCATGCCGCCACATAGGACCGCTTGTTCGGCGAACATGTCGGCTTCGGTCTCCTCCGCGAACGTCGTCGCGATAATGCCGGCGCGCCCGCCGCCGATCGCTTTCGCGTAAGCGAGCGCGAGGGCTCGGGCCCGACCGGTCGCATCCTGTTGAATCGCGAAAACGCAGGGCACGCCTTTGCCTTCGACAAACTGCGCACGCACCATCGAGCCGAGGCCTTTCGGTGCCACCATCGCGACATCGATGTCGTTAGGCGGTATGACTTGCCGGCAATGAATCGCAAACCCATGAATGAAAAGCAGCAACTGCCCCGGACGTAGCGCGGGCGTGATTTCCTCTCGAAAGATCTTGCCCATTTTGGTGTCCGGCACCGCGAAGACAATCACATCCGCGCGCCGAACCGCGTTTGTCGTGTTCGTTAGGCGCAGCCCGGCGTCGCGCACGGCCGATCGCGAGCGACTCTTCGACGGCAGGCCGACGACCACCGCCACGCCGCTGTCGCGCAGGTTCAGGGCATGCGCCCGCCCTTGAGTGCCGAAGCCGATCACGGCGCAGGTTTTGTCGAGGAGCGGCCGAAGGTCGACTTCTTTGTCGGTCAGGATTTTCGCGGCCATCTTTTCGGCAAAATGCCGGCCAAGTCTTGATGGCGCGGCCCGCGGTGTCAATTCGCGACGCCAGGAGTGAAATTGCGGGCGGAATTTTTCAGCCGCGCGACAGTCGCGACCGCTTCCTCCGCTTCCGCAGTGCGCCCCATTTTTTCGAGAATCTTGGAAAGGAAAAGATATTCGCGCGGCCGATCCGGCTGCCGGGCGACGGCGCGGCGTTGCGTGGCGCAGGCTTCGGCCAGCCGGTTCTGGCGCATCCGCAATTGCGCGATGCGGTTAAGCGCTTCCACTTCGTGCACGTCAAGTAGGCTGGCGCGGCGCAGAGCCTCTTCCGCTTTCGCGACATCGCCCTTCTCCGCGTAAAGCTGCCCGAGCGCGAACGACGCCGGATAACTCCACCAATTATCCCGCCGAAAGTTCTCCACCAGCGGAATCGCCGCATCGGGTCCGCGCGTGCTGCGGAGCAGCTCTGATTCGAAGCTGACGACTTCCCAGACGCGCGGATAGTCGGCGCGCGCTTTGTCGATGATCGCGAGCGCGCCGGACGCGTCCTTCTGCTCTTTGTGGAGGCCGGCGAGATTTAACGCCGCGATCCAGGTGCGCGGATAATCTTTGCGTTCGTGCGGCGCGGCTTTCGCGGCCGCAGCAAAGAAGAGTTCCGCTTCCTTTTTCTTTCCTTGGTGAAAGAGGGCGTTGCCGAGATTATTCTGCGCGATGGGATAATCGGGATCCGCTGCCAGGACTTTGCGAAAGGTGGCTTCGGCGCGCGCAAACTCGCCGCGTTCGGCGTACAGCTGACCGAGATTGAGACTCACACGCGAGCTTGTGCCTCCCGCGGCGAGGGTTTGCAGATAGAAATGCTCAGGCGTTATCCAATCACCGCTCCTCTCCGCACTGCGCAGACTGAGTGCGACCGCGGCCAGACAGGCCCCAGAGGCGAGGACGCGGCGAGAGCTGGCCGGAAAATCGAGAGCGACACCGGCAGCAAAGATCAGGAGCCCTACACTCGGCAAATAGAGCCAATGTTCCGCGACGGTGGCATTGAGGTCGAAAAGGTTTGATATAGGGAGAAAGCCCACGACGAACCAGGCCGCACCGAAGATACGAGCCCGACGGCCTATCCCGCCCCTGCAACAACCGGCGACGAGCAGCGCGCAGACGAGCAATCCGAAGATGGAGAGATACTCCGTCCCGGCAGATTCCTGCCAACTCATCCGATTGCCATAGTTACTCATATCCACCACCGTCCGTTCCATGTGGAGATTCATCGGGAAAACCATCAGCCGTCCGTAGTCGCCGAGCGCGCGCAACATTAACACCGCACGAACCGGCGCTGGCCAGCCCGGCGCGGCGCCGCTCTCCGGGCGATGCTCTGGCAATTGATGCAAAAAACCGTAAATGGCGACAAGACTGAGACAGGTGACCAAGGTCACAGTTTTCCTCCGCCGACCCATGTTCGAAGAAAAAGCCAGCGTGTGCAGGAGAAAGATCAAGAGCCAGAGCAGTGCCGTCTCCCGCGAGCAGAGCGCGAGCAGAACGGCGCCGGCGGCCGATGCAGAGAGCACCCAACGAAGCCGGCGAGATACCGTCTCTCCGGCACGGAGAAAGAGAAGCCATCCTCCCACGGCAAAGAGAAAGGCAAGGCTATCCGCGCGCCCCGAGATATAATCGATGGCGGCGCTATGGACCGGATGCACTGTCCAAAGCAGAGCGACCAAAAATGCGGCAGTCGAGCGAACCGAACTTCCCAGCTGCGTCGCAAACAAGGAAGCGAAAAGCCGCCGGAGCAGAAAGTAGAGTAAGACTCCACTCACCGCATGCAGTGTTATGTTCGTTAGGTGAAAGCCAAAGGTATCGTCGTTCCAGAGGAAGTAATCGAAGATGAAAGAAAGATTCTGTACCGGCCTGTAATGCGCCGAGAGCGAGTCGAGAAAGAGATGATGCCGAAAAACCTCGAAGATAAAAAGCGGGCTCTTAATCAGCGGATTGTCGTGCGCGAGATAGTTATCGTCCCAGATGAGCTCACCAGAGAGAGACGGGGCATGAATGACAAAAGCAATGAGGAGAAGGAAAAGGACGCGACACCAATCTCGTTGCAGATAGGTGCAGAATCGGCTCGCCGTTTTTTCTCCTGTGAGAGTCGTCTGAGATTCCTCTCCAGCCATGGCGTTGAGCGTCACCGGTCTGCCGCTGACTCATTGCCTGCCACCCCGGCACGCCTCCGGGATGGCAGGTAGATGAATCACGGATGACGACTACGGTGCGATCGGATATGGAGAGAAGAAGTCCGAACCGGCGACGTCCGACAAGGTGTCGTATGTGGCACTCGGCACGCCCGGCAGCGAATCGACAACTTGCGGGCCGTAGTCATGGCCGAAGAGGTCCGCACCCGTATTATAGAGCGCGGAACCTTTCTTCAGGTAGTTTGTCCAGTCGTCCGTATTGACGGCCGCACCGGTCGCTTTGTTGGTTTCGATCGCGTATTGGTCGACGGCGGCGTCGATCAAACGGAGATCGTTGATCACCCGGCTGGCTTGGGAGCGCTTCCGGGCCCGCAGGAACCCTGGAACCGCGATGGCCGCCAACAAGGCGATGATCGCGACTACGATCATGATTTCCACGAGGGTGAAGCCCCCGCGTTTTTTGCTGAACTTATTTAACATATTATTGCTTTCTTTGGTTTGTTTGTTTGCGTCCGCAGTTCCAGAGCGGATTGCCTTACTTTTGGAGCAGTGTTAATGCCAATCGGCCTGAATTGTTGAAAATCCACAGACCCCCTCGCTTCCCCTGCTGAGTGCAGGGCGCTGCGGAACTGAGCCGCGTCCGAGGAGAGAAAAATCGGGGGTTAGCATCCAGCCTGCTTCTTCGAAAAGCGGTGGCTCCGCTAATCAACCCGACCAGGAAGCGCCTCGCGGTCCGCAATCTTCCGCTCAGCGCGCTCATTTTCCTAGGCGTCTTCCTGCTTCGGCTCGTCGTGCTGGTGCGCCTGACCGATTCGCAATTCCTTCTCCCCGACGCGGGCGACATGCGCTTTTACAACGACTGGGCGCTTCGCATCCTGCGCGGGGAATGGACGACGCACATGGCGTTCTATGGGCTCCCGCTCTACGCCTATCTGCTCGCCGCGTTTTACAAGATCGCCGGCTACAGCCCGTTCATTCCGGGTTTGGTGCAAGCAGCGCTCGAGGGGGGCACGGCGGTGTTGCTCTATAGAATCAGCGGCGCCGTCTTCGGCTCGGCCAGCGCGCCGGAGGCGCATGCTGGCGTTGTAGCCGGGGGCGCTGACCTCGGCATGGCCACACCGCAAGATCTGCGCGGCCGGGGTCAACGCCCCCGGCTACAAGGGGCTCAGATTATCGGTCTGCTCGCAGCCATCGGGTGGGCGTTCTTTCAACCAGCGGAAGCGTATTCGGTCATCCTCATGCCAACGTCGTGGCTAGTCTTCATCTTTTGGTTCGTCATTTGGCAGGTCGTGAAGCGAAACCAAGCGCCGACTTACTTGCGCCTAGCTTTGCTTGGCGGGTTGATCGGCTTTACGGCCATGGGCATCGCGACGGTTCTCTTTCTCGTTCCGCTTCTTGTCGCGGCGATCTTCTTAAAGCGGCCGGCGCCGCCTTCGCGGCGATTCATCGGCAGCGCGCTCATTGCCGGCGGTGTCCTCGTCGGAACGTCGCCGGCATGGCTGCACAACTGTTTCGTGGCACGCGATCCCGTGTTTCTCTCCGCGCATAGCGGGGTCAATTTTTGGATCGGGAATAATCCTGTCGCCACCGGTTACCCGCGCTTCCCGCCGGGCCTCCATGCGGGTCAGGAAGCGATGCTGCGGGATTCCATCACCACCGCCGAAAAGAGGGTTGGCCGACCCCTTAAGCGCTCTGAAGTTTCAGCCTTCTGGTCGGCTCAGGCAGCCGCGTGGATCCGACAACATCCCGACGCATGGCTGAGATTGCTTGCGATAAAAACCAAAAACTTTTGGAACGGCTTTCAATACGACGACCTCAGTATTATCACCGCATTACGGGAGGAGAGGATCATTTTCCCGGGGATCGGTTTCGGGATCATTGCCGCGCTCGGGCTGGCCGGCGCGCTCATCGCCTGCAGGGATTTCCCTGGTGCCCGTTGGATTGCAGCCGCCCTCCTCCTACACCTGGCGTCGCTCCTGCCCGTGTTTGTGACGGAGCGTTATCGGCTTGCGGCCGTACCGGGGCTTCTCTTGTTTGGCGCTTTTGGAGTGTGGGAGCTCTGGCAACACGTTAGCGCCGGCCGCCTTCGCTCGGTCGCTCTCTATCTTGCGCTCCTTCTTGGCGCGATTGGGTTTGTCTCACTGCCGCAAAAAGATCCGACGCTCTGGTCGCTCGACACCTACAACGCCGGCATCCGTGCGCTTGCCAACGGCAACTTGCCCGTCGCTCGTCAGAAACTCGATCGCGCTTACGGCTACTCGCGCTTTAACGCGGGAACCAATTTCGCCGAGGGCAATCTGCACTTTGCCGAAGGGGACCTCGCCGGCGCAAAACAGTTTTATGAGTCGACACTCCGGCTCGATCCTCAGCATTCCGGCGCCTGGAATAATCTCGGCGTGATCGCCTTGAAGGAAAATCGATGGAAAATCGCAGCGGCATGTTTTGACCGCGTGCTGGAAGGAAATCAAAGTGGCGGGAAGACGTTCTACCTCCTGGCGGAGGCGCAGTTTCGGGCGGGTAACCTCCTCGCAGCGGATACGGCGATCACGCGCGCGCTTGCCCTTGATCCAAGCCAACCTGAATTTCGCACTCTGGCGGATCGCATCGCGATCGCTTCCAATATTCCACCTCTTCCATGAGTGCCAATGCCACGCAGACCTCTCTCGAACTGGAGGATCTCGCGACCTCCCGGACTTCAGTTCCCGTGAACAATCGCAAATCCTGGATGTTCCTCGGCTTGGGGCTCATCCTCGCGGTCGGTATCTTCCTTCGTCTCCCGCCCATGCTCTTCGCTGGTCACGGAGCACCGCTGCGATCACTCTCTGCGATCCATCCAAACCCGGGATTCGACGGAATCGGCTACGATGAAAATCTCTATCGGGGTTATGTCGATGACCTCACCCGTTATGGGCTGACAAGTTATCCTTACTTCGCAGAACGTTATCTGGTCCTGCAAACTCGTCTACCTGGGGCAATCCTGCCACCGACGCGCTTTGTCTATGTCTATTCAGGATATCTCTGCCATCTCATATTTGATACGGACTCGCTGACTTCCCTTCACCTTGCCTCGAGCATTTTCAGCATGCTGCTTCTGCTTTTGAGCTGTGTCTTTGCCTGGCGCCTAGGCGGCGCGACGATGGGAATCAGCGTGACATCTCTGATGGCTTTTGCGCCGACGCAGATCCACATGTCGCAGCATGCTTTGATCGACGGCGTCTTTGCCTTCTGGGCGACGCTTTCGCTTTGGCTGCTTTGGGAGAACTTGCAGCGGCCTGATCGGCTGCGCTGGTTGGCGGCCTACGGCGTCGCCCTCGCCGTCATGGTTCTGACGAAAGAGAATGCGCTATTCGCCTATGTCGCTCTGCTGACTCTCCTGGTGGCGAACTACTGGTTGCGGTTTGGGGTTGTCACTCGTTCCCTTCTCGGCGTTACCGTTTTGGGTCCGCTCGCCGGTGTTGTGACTCTGGTCTTTCTCTGTGGGGGCGCGGACACATTCTACGAGGTCTATCGACTACTGGTAAGCAAGGCTTCGGTCCTCCCCTATGCGATCGCGACCGGGGACGGCCCTTGGTATCGTTATCTGGTCGATTTGCTCCTAGTGAGTCCGATCATCTTTTTGCTCGCCTGTGGTGCAATTTTCAAATTGCGCGTCGCAGAGAAGCAGGCGCTTTTTCTCGTTCTCTTCATGGCCGGCTCCTACGTCGTAATGTGCAATGTGCGCTACGGGATGAACCTGCGTTACGCCAACATGTGGGACATGCCTCTGCGTTATCTCGCGGTCCTGGCGGTAATGGATTGGGTCCGCTCAATCCGATGGCGGCAGGAAATTTCTCTTGGAGGTATTGTCGCCTTGCTGTGCGCTTTCGACTTACGCCAGTACCAGATTTTCTTCGTCCAGCACAACCTCTACGAATTGGTAACGGGCGGCTTGCTCCACGCCCTGCGTATCCTGAAATAAATCTAACTCAAGCGGCGAACTTGAGAATCGAGTCGCGGCGCCGCCGACTCGAATCGATCGTCTCGCCGAGAAGGTTTTGCACCGTCGGTTTGGCCTCGGCTCGTATAAAGATCTGATAGGAGAACAGTCCTTTGCTCAACCGAATGAGTGACTGGTTGGCCGACAGAAGCAGGCGCGACACGAAATTGAGCCCCAGGGCCTTCGGAAACGGCGCCGGAATTCCCCGGACCTCGATCACTTTGAAACCCGATTGCTCCAGCAGAGCCTGGAGCGATCGAAAAGTGAAGAGGCGCGTATGAGTCGCGTCGAGGATGCCTTTCTTGCCATAGTTGAATTGACCAAAAAGCAACATCAGTCGGGTGACCAGGAAACCGATGTTAGCGGTCGTAATGATAATCTCCGGACGCTTGCAGGCGGCGGCGAAGCGCAATTCATCCATGAAATCCTCCGGTTGCTTCAGATGCTCGATGATGTCGAGAAGAAGGATCTGATCGAACTCGGAAATGTTTACGGGAAATTCTGTCCGATCGAGATTCCAGCGAATGAAATCTATCTGCCCCGGGCATGGAGAAACCTCCGGCACGTACTGATCCATGCCGGTGACTCGGCAACCCTTGGCGACTAGCTCTCTTGCGACATAACCCTGGCCGCAGCCGACATCGAGGAGATGACCGCCAGGACGTGCGGCTTTGATCGCTGCGGTGTGTGAGGACGGGAAATCGAGCTTGAGGTCGTAGGTCTGCTCCGGCGTGCCGAGATCAAACCGGCGATCGAAGAGCAGGTTGGCCTTGTGGAATTGCACGCGCAGCATCGTTTTGCAGATGTCCCACGCGTATTTTAGTCCATTAACGTAACAGATCTCGTCTCCGTAATAGGTCGGGATCGGAAGCTCGACGATGCGCAGCTTCTTCAGGACGAGCTGAACGATGATCTCCGAATCGAAGTGGAAATCATTCGTATTTTTTTCAAAGGGAACCTGAGCCAGGCCTTGGGTTGCATAGAGCCGATAGCCCGAATGAAACTCCCATAGCTCAGTGCCGAGCATTTGGTTCTCGAAGTAAGTCAGGATTTGGTTGCCGACCCATTTGTAAAGCGGCATCCCGCCCGCGCGGGCCGCGCGCTTGTCAATCATCCGGGAGCCGAAAACCGCGTCCGCTTCGCCTCGTAAAAGCGGCGCCAGAAGGTCAGGTAATTTCTCCGGCGCGTACTGACCATCGCCGTGGATGAGCGCGACAAAATCGAAGCCGTGATCGATCGCATAGCGGTAGCCAAGCTTTTGATTACCTCCGTAGCCTTGGTTTTCGGGGGTGCGCAGAACAGTGATCGCGAGCGGCATTTGCTCCTGTTGGACCCGCAGGCTGCTCTCGAAGGTCTTATCCCGCGAGAAATCGTCGATGATGAGAACTTCGACGTGATCGTTGTGAAAAGCTGATGGGATGCGGCGGAGAACTTTCTCGATCGTTTTTTCCGCGTTGTAGGCGACGATGAAAATGAGCAGCCGCTTGCCGGCCCAATCCAGCTGATCGGGCGCGGAGCGTTCCGAGACGGCGCAGGGCATAGTTGATGTGCAGCTAGAAGCGGGCCAGCTGCCGGCCCTGTTTGCGACGGCTCCCTCGACTAACCTTTGCGGTGGAAAAGGAGATAACTACCAAATCGCCCGCAGAGCGTGAATTGTTTTTGCACGACGAGGTTGGGCGCGTTGGAGCCATAGTCCATCGAATGGTTCGGCTCACTCCACGAATCCCACGCTCGGTCGAGAACGAGCCAATCAGCAGTCGCGATATCGGCGGCGAGACGCGAGCCGGGACGATTGGCGGAGAATGGATTCATCTCAAGAAAATAACTGGCAGGGGTGAGCTTCGGCAGCAGGTGGTAGAGGTAGGTGTCGTTGTAGTTTGTGCGACGAAGGTCGCCCGGGCCGACAAAGAGCCGTTCACCGGGCGTCGAGAGTGAATCCAGTTTTTTCAGCATTTGGTCGACCGTTGCCGCCATTCCAGGTGACTGAAACGGGAACGAACGACCATCGAGCTCGGTGAAGGTCGCCCTTGAGTTGGGCTGAAATCCGGCGGCGAAGGCTGATCTTACCATGATAGTGAGTTCGGGGGCGATCGCCTGAAGAACGGCGACAACCAAGACCATCACAAGCCACATCTCCGTTTTCGCAACCGGACGATCGCGGAGATGAGAGTATAGGATAACTAGAGAGAGCGGTAGAATTGCCAGAGAGAGAAACGCGGCGAAGAGCAAATGCAATGAATCGAGACGTTGGCTGGCCTGAGGGGTAAGGCCGATCCCGAACAACGCGACCGCGAGAAGCAAGCCGTTTCCTACTCGGCGTCCGGATGTGCGGATCGCAATGCAGCCGGCGGCGAGGTTAATAACTACCGCGAGCAGGTGGGCAAAAAACAGATATAGGACATCTGGCTGAGCCGCGAAAAGTGGAACCCGCCGGCCGGGGTTACAGGCAATCACAGGCATGAGAAAGAGATTACTGATAATGGGCTGCCAGCCGACGACGAGAAGAAGGATCCCGAGAGGGAGCAGCCCAATCGCGCCTCCAAGAAAGTATAGCCGCCTGCGTGACCACGTCATGCCGTGAAACAGGGGCAAAGCGGAAAGAATGACGGCAGGCCCGACATCGACGCGGAAGACGAGTGCCAGCCCGGCGAACAATCCGGCCAAGAAGCAGCGCAGATTTGATGCCGATCTGCTGCCTAACCAAAGCGACCAAAGCGCGCAGGCCATCGCGCCCAGCCAGGCGTAAGCAGGCAACCCGGTCCCAAGAATGAGACAACCGCTAAGGAACATGCAACCGACCGCGAGCGTTTTTCCTTTCGGTCGAACAACGGCGAAAATCGCCAGGAGAATCGCAACGCGATAGAGCATACCGACGCTGCGTTCGACAAAGATGTTCGTTCCGAAGACTGCAAATGTTCCCGCGAGCAGAGCGGGATTGCCTGGACCGTAGAAGGTTTCGAAATCCCGATAAGGCACTTTCCCGTGTGCAATCAGCTCGGGATAAACCAGAATCATTCCTTCATCCATCGGACCGCCCGCTTGATCGAATGCCGGCCAGAATCCAATCAGCAGGACAAGCAGCGTAATCGCAGCGACGGTGACCGTGTTCCGCAGTTCATTTCCTCCTGCTGAGACGGAGGGATCGAGGATCGGCGCCGAAGGGGAGGAGAAATCCGGGCTAAATTCAGCGGCGCTGATCATTCAGAACTAACGATCCTGGTCTCGTCAGGCAGTGAAGGTCGTGTTCTTCCGATAGTCACCACCACTCAGCCACTTCTCGAGCAAAACGTAGAGGCAGATGAAAAGGTACCGGCTGCCCATTTCTTTGATCCGCAAATTTGACTGCCCGTGGCGGCGATTGCGCCAGGTGATCGGCACGCTCACCCATGAGTAACCGCGCGTGATCGCCTTCAACGGTAACTCCACCGTGAGATTGAAATGCGGCGAGACAAGCGGCCGGCAGCCGTCTATTACGGTACGGCGGTAGGCTTTGAAGGCGTTTGTCGTGTCGTTCAGCTGGAAACGAAAGAGATTCCGAAGGAAAAGATTCGCGCAGCGATTTACGATCAGTTTCAACCGCGGGTAGTCGATCACTCCGCCGCCGCGAAGGAAGCGGCTGCCGAAGACACATTCGTAGCCGTCGTTCAGGAGGTTCCAATAGCGAACAACGTCGCGACAATCGTCTGATTCGTCTGCCATCATGATGACAACGGCGTCACCGTGCATCCGATCAAAGCCGCAGCTAACGGCTCGACCGAATCCGTGCAGGCTCTGATTCTTCACCGTGATCAGTTCGGGGATTTTTTGCTGGAGCCGGGTCAGAGTCGACCAGGTTTGGTCCGTACTGGCGTCATCCACGACTACGATCTCGTGTGGCACGTCGTGCAATTGCAATTCGAGACGCAAATGCTCGACCGTGGAGGCGATGCAGCTCGCTTCGTTACGCGCCGGGATGATGACCGAGAGAAGGGTCAACGCGGGCGCCGTCGAGGCTGGCTCTTCGTGAAGACCTGCGGTGGGGTGCTCGGCTGCTTTGGTCTGGAACACGTCTGATTGCGAAGCGTGATCCGTGCCAGAGGTGCGGCGTTTCAGCCCGTGAGATCGAGCCAGTTGGGATGCCGTTCGGCGTGCTGCGCGATTTCCTCAAGAATCTGCTCGAGGCACGTTTGGGGCTTCCATCGCCAACGCTCTGTCGCACGCGAGGAATCGAGCGCGAGCCATGGGAGATCGAACGGTCGCTCCTCCCCCGATTCCGCGATCGAATGACAGCCGAAGCGTGTCACACACCAATCGCTAAGCTGAGAAAGCGACATGCTGTTGGCCGTGCCGCCTCCTAGATTGCAAAGGCCGCTCCCCGAGGTCGTGTCGAGCTGCGCGAGAATTACCGGGACCAGATCACGCGGATGCAGGCAGTCGCGTACCTGATGCCCCTCCCCGCCGAAGCCGAGGAATTTCAGCGGCCGCCGCGCACGATAACTGTGAATCCAAAAGGAGAAGATTCCCTGATCGGCCTTCCCAAACTGTCCTGCGCCGGCCAACACGCCGCAGCGGTTGATCCAGACCGGAAAATCGAAGGCGCTGCTGTATTCCAGCGCGAGATACTCGGAAGCTAGTTTGGAAACTCCGTAAAGCGACAAAGGCGGTTCGGTCGAAAAGCTTTCTGTGATTCCATTGGTGGTTAGGCCAGGAATCGTGAAGGCGGATGGACGAAAGGCGCCGTGCGCCACTTCGAGCGGAATCTCTCGAAGGGCGGAAATCGAATAGACGCGACTGGTACTCAGGAGAATAAATCCCGCCCGGTGACGTTTGCAGTACTCCAGCAGGTTAATTGTTCCGCTGAGGTTGTGTTCGAGCACCTGCCGGCTATTCGTCAGGCCATCGACGCCAGCGAGGACGCTCGGGTTGGCAGCGGCATCGATCACAAAATCGCACCCCGGCAGGCTATCGATGTCACTCGCATTGCGGATATCGCCGTGATGGAACGCGATCCCGTGCGCCGCGAGTGCGGAACGGTTTCGTTCGCTTCCCGGCCGGATCAGATTATCGATTCCGATAACATCGATTCCACTCGAGCGCTGACGCAGTCCGGTCGCGATCGTGTAACCGACAAAGCCGCAGGCTCCGGTAAGCAACACTTTCATCCTGATCGCTCCGCCTTGGCCGCGATGACGAGAAACTGCTTACCAAAGATCGGCCACAGCAGCGGCAATTTCAGAAAAGCTCGCAGCATCACGAGGGGCGGGTTGAATCCCTGTGACATGCTGTAAGGAAGAAATTTGGCGCGCATCCATTCAATCCGAAATCCGGCCAACTCCAATCCTTCCTTGAGCGAAAGCTCGGTTAGCGCGAGATGATGATCCCAGAAATCCCAGTAGCTTCCTGGCAGATATTTGATGTTCGGCCCGAGGCAAATGATGCGGCCACCGGGTTTGAGACAGCGAAATGCCTCAGCGAGTGTGCAGCGCAGGCTATCTTTCGAAGGCAAATGCTCGAAGAAATTGCTCGTGAAGACAACATCGAGCTGCGCGCGTTCGATCGTCCAACGCTGCGAGCAGTCCTGCATCAAGACCGTGACTCCCGGAGCGACTTTGTGTTCCGCTTCGGGATTCAAATCCATTGCGTATTTCCGGCCAGCCTGGATTTGATTGATGAACTCGCCCCAGCCGCAGCCAAGATCGAGCACCGTCGACTCCGGCGCGATCCAGCGCTGGAAAAATCCGCGTGTGAGAATCGACCAAACCCGCCGCCGATAATCGGCTGTCGCCTCAAACCTGAGCGCATATTCTCGCTGCAGTTCCTCGCTCATAGCCGGTGCTCCCCGTCGTTAGGCACAAAGGAATCTGCGGCGAGCGCAGCCGCTCTGACAAGGCAAAATGCGATCGCCCGAGAGAAACCGAGACTTCTCGTTAAGCGCCGTTTTTGTCCGACCTCTGTGGTTTCCCGAGAACCGCATTCGCGGTCGTGAACATGGCGGCGTCGTCGTTGTCACCGAGATCGCGGAGCACTTCTTTGATTTTGCGCATGGCGCGCCGGACGAAAAGGTCGGCAGCGACATGGTCGGCCGTGGCGGCCTTGCCATTGCCGGCAACCGCTTGCAGCTCGGAATCCCAGCGACTCAAGACGCAGGTGACGGCGAAGAGTTCCATCGCTGCGATCGCAATCCGCTCCTGCACGAGCTGCATGTCCATGACCGGCTCACGGTAGGTGATGAGTGCTTTGTTGACGGCAAAGTTGAAACGCCAGACAAGGCGAGCGAGCTGGCTCGCATAGGTCTTGAGCGAATGGTGGCGCACCGGCACTTCGGGCACTCTGACGGCGGAGGTCAACCGTTTCATGCCCGCGCCCCAGGCTTTGCCGAGGTCTCCCCGCCACGGCCTGAGCATCGTGTCGTGGAGTTCCTTGAATTCCATCCCAGGTCCGCGCATCCCGACCAGCGCGATGAACGAGGTGAGCACTTCGTTGCTCCCTTCGCCGATCTGGTTGATGCGCGCGTCGCGGAGCATTCGGCCTAACGGGGAATCGTCGAAATAAGCGGAGCCGCCGTGGATTTGGAAGCAATCGTTGACCGCGTCCCAGAGGCGTTCGGTGGTGAAGACCTTGAGCATCGCCGTCTCGAGCATGTAATCCTCGAAGCCCCGATCGATGAGCGATGCCGTCACCTGCGTCATCGCTTCCATCGCGTAAACGTCGGCCGCCATACGAGCGATCTTCTTCTTCACAAGGTCGAAGTCGCCGAGCTTTTTCTGGAACTGCTTGCGCGTGTTCGCGTGCTCGATCGCCAGACGCAGGCAGGTCTTGGCGCCGCCGGTGCAACAGGCGCCAAAGGTAGTGCGGCCAAAATCGAGCACGGTCAGCGCGACGCGGAGACCTTTGCCTAACGGACCAAGAATATTCTCCTTCGGCACGCGGACGTTGTTAAGACGGAAGCGACCGGTCGCTGTGCCCCGGATGCCGAGCTTCGGCATGCGCGGCTCGATCATTTCAAAGCCTTCCATGTCGGGCGTGACAAGGAACGCGGTGATCGCCGTTTTGCCTTCCTTGCCCGGAATCGGCGTCCGCGCCATCACCGTGAGGACCTGCGAGATAGAGGCGTTCGTGATGTAGCGTTTTTCGCCATTGAGAGTGTAATCGGAGCCGTCGTCGCTCGGCGTGGCCTGCATCTGAACGTTGGCGGCGTCGGACCCGGCCTGCTCTTCGGTGAGGGCAAAGGCGGCCAGCTGATCGCCATTCATCAGGCGAGGCAGCCATTTTTCCTTCTGCTCCCTGGTTCCGAAAAGAAGGAGCGCACGGATGCCGATGGAATGATGCGCGTTCGTGAAAACCGAAGTGGAGGCGCACCGGCGGCCGATCTCCTCGAGCACCTTGCAATACATCATTTGCAAAAAGCCGCGGCCGCCGACTTCCTCCGGCGCGGTCATGCCGAGAACTCCGACCCGGCCGAGGCCGTCGATCACTTCGCGCGGGATGTCGGCGTTGCGATCGATCGCCACGGGGTCGAGGTATTGGTCGAGAAATTGTCGTACTTCGGTGAGGGCGCGATCGAGGAGCGCTTGCTGCGCGTCGCTGATTTTCGGATAGGGCATCGCCCAGTCAGCAACGAAATCTCCGAGGAAAAGTCCTTTCGCGAAGCCGAGCTCTTGTTTGCCAGTAAAGAGCAGCTCTTCGGCCTGCTGAATTTCCTTTTGTCGCTGAATTTCCGTTTCGGTGAGTGCCATAAAGATAAAGAAGGCTGGCCAATGCCAGCGGGTTACACTCTAGCCGAGCGCGTCCGATTGTCTAACGGCGGAGGCAGAGAGCCGCCGCTCAGGAGTCGGAGGAAGCGGCTTCGCGATCGACGGCGGCGCGGCTGATCATTAGCGAGCGGATCACGTCATAAGTACCATCATCGCAAGAAACGAAAACGCGGTTCCTCTAACGCGTAACGTCGACATGATCGCCGTTGGCACCCGCACTGCACCGCCATCCAGTCGGATGGTGAAGAGGACGACGGGAAGGGAAGCAAGGACTGGAGGGCGAGAGACTGAGCAAACAGTCGTCACTCTTTCAGACCTCTGGAATGTTGCTCTGGAGAAGGCAACGGATCGAGCGCAGCGCTTAGTCGAGATCGGCTTTTTCGAGGTCCTCGGCGCGAGAAACTCACCGAGATACAAGGTGCCCTTCTTGTACCGGGATTATCTTAATCTCATTCAGGGGAAAGCAGACGTGCCTGACTCCTCCGGTGAAGACGAGGAATAACCAGATGATGACGGAAATGCCCGCATCTGGATACGAGATCCGGTCGAATGGCGGGCGCGTGGAGTATTCCGGCGGTGTTCAAGCTGACGACGAACAAGCCCGGCCATCTCGCCGGGGGAGGTGCCCGGGAGTCGGCGCCTGAGTCGTGCAATCACCCCGCGCCGCTCTAGATGGTTCTTGAGCATTAGAACAGGCGATTCACACTGTTGAAATGATTGCACTGCGAAATATTCTTGTTGTGTCAACGCTATGGCTAGCCACGTCGACCGTCGCGCTGGCGGGCAATAGTGCGAGCGGAACGATCAGCTTCAAAGCTGCCAAGGGGACGGTGAAATATGGGTTTCTGGTCCGCGGACCGGATGAGATGGATCCGAGCAAGACTGTTCTGCGGCTTTATCTGTCGAGTGTTGATATCGGGGCCAAGATCAAAGCGGCCAAGACGTTTTCCGACGCCGAGAGCGCGTTGGAAGACGGTACGATGGTCGATTTCAGCGATGCCAGTCATCTTGGATACGCTGTTCGGTTGAATCACGAACTCGTGCAGTATTCGGGCGGGACCGACGGGGAGGCGTTTACGCTCACAACGAACAGGCCCGACCATCTCGCCGGCAAGGTACATATCGACGATTCCGCGTCCGGCGGCGCCAAGGTCGATGCGACCTTCGATCTTACTTTGGTCAAGACGTTCACCAGCCTCCGCTAGTTACTAGAGCGAAGAGCGCGCGTAATCGTAGCCTTCGTGCCGGCCAGGACTCTCCTGGCGAGGTGATGCTTTTTGCTCATAAGAGAGAAACTTTGACCGCGGATTTCGCGGGTCACACGGATGGAAGAAGCGGCGCCGCCAGCGGATTTACGCCTGTCTTTTCCCATCCGTGTTATCAGTGTAATCCGCGGCTCACTTCGACATCTGCAGCCGCAGATAGGAGAGCAGGTCGGTGCGCGTGATGAGGCCGAGAAACTCGTCTCCCTCCATGACGATGGCGACGCGGCCGCGATCGAACACGCCTAACAAATCGGAGATGTTGGCCGCAGGTGAGAGAGTTTCGAGCCGATCGGTCATGGCGGCGCTGACGAGATCGTTAAATTTCGCCGGCTCGCGATGGACTTTCACGAGCAGGTCGGATTCGTCGAGAATGCCGACGGCGCGGCCGTCGCCATTGAGGACAGGCAGTTGCGAAACATCAGCCGAGCGCATGCGCTTGAAAGCGGTCAGCAAGGTGTCGTTAGGCCCGACGGAAATGACTTCTCCTTTCTCGTAGCGGTGCGAGATGAGGTCGCGTAGATCTCCCTTTGCCGGGCGCTCGACGAAGCCCTGCTCGGCCATCCAAAAATCGTTGTACATCTTCGAGAGATATTTGTTCCCGGTGTCGCAGACGAAGGTGACGACGCGCTTCTTCTCCGTTTGCGCACGGCAGTAGCGAAGCGCGCCGCCGAGCAAGGTGCCGGTGGAGGAGCCGGCGAGGATTCCTTCTTTTCGCAAAAGGTCGCGCGCGACGGCGAAGCTCTCAGCGTCGTCGATCTCGTAAGCGTCTTTGACGAGCGACATGTCGGCGATGTCGGGAATGAAATCCTCGCCGATGCCTTCGACCGTCCAGCTGCCGGCTTCATGCAACTTGCCGGTCTTGACCCACTCGTAGAGAATCGAACCTGTGGGGTCGGCCAGGACCATTTCAATGTCAGGCTGCACTTTTTTGAAAAAGCGGCCGAGGCCGGTGAGCGTGCCGCCGGAGCCGACGCCGACGACAACGGCATCGAGATCGTGCTGCATCTGCTCCCAGATTTCCGGGCCGGTGCCGGTTTCGTGGGCGAGGGGATTGGCCGGGTTGCCGAATTGGTTGACGTAAAATGCGCCTGAAATTTCTTTCGTTAGGCGTGCCGCCACGTCCTGGTAATACTCCGGATGTCCGCGGGTCACGTCGCTTCTCGTTAGGCGAACTTCCGCCCCAAGGGCGCGGACATGGGCGATCTTCTCCTGCGACATCTTGTCCGGGATAATGAGGATGATGCGATAACCTTTCGCGCCCGCGATCAACGCAAGGCCGAGGCCGGTGTTGCCGGCGGTGGCTTCGATCACAGTGCCGCCGGGCTTGAGTTTTCCTTCCCGTTCGGCCGCCTCGATCATCGCCAGCGCAACGCGATCTTTGATCGATCCGGTCGGATTTTGATTCTCCAGCTTTACGAAAAGCTGGCAGGGGCCGGTATCCATCCGCGTGATTTCGACCAGCGGAGTGTTGCCGACGAGGGAAAGAATGGCGGGCGGCTTTTGATTTGGCGAAGGATTAGACATGCGGTGCGCAAGGCGCACTCCTATGCGACCATCGCCGCTGAGGATCGTCAAGCGGCGGGTCGCTCGCGGGTGGCGCGGCTTTGCAGTCGGGCGCGGGTCATGCGTTCGCGGAGGCCATCTTCTTTGAGGAAATCTTGTTCGAAGCGGCGGATTTGTCGGTCGAGGAGGTAGTTGGCCTGATGAATCAGGCAGATCGCGATGTTGGCAACAATGTTCGACGGCCGCGTCTCGATGAGCGGCCGATAGGTCTCATAGGACTGAGGGGACTTACAGCCGAGGCGTCAAATGTAGAGGGCTTCGCGGGAATTTTTGACCAGATCGGGAAGTTGCCGGTGCGGAGATAATCTTCGTAGTCGCCGAGAAGTTCCTCGAGGCTCGCGCGGGCGACGTTGGTCAGCTTGAGCTCGGTTTCCTTGGAAGTGCCGGAAGCTTTGGAACCTTCAAGGATGTTCTGCTTTCCCGAGCGCGCCGCCTGGCGCATTTGGTCGACTGTGCGGTTGCCTCTTTGGAGGAAGCGCTTCGTAAAATAAAAGGTGAGATCGAAAAATGATCTGGACTTCTGATAGGAGAGGAGCTCGCGATAATTACCGTGCGGCGGGAGGAGTTTCTCTGGGGGAGACATAGGTCTTATACGACTTATGTGTCCCGTAGGACCTATCCCTCGGGCGAAAAGTCGCTCAAATCTCCGGGTTGCCACGCGGGGCGCCTGAGTTACGAGTGAGTGCTTGCACCGCCTCCTCACTCTCTTCTTCGCCAGCGCGCTCCTTGTTTCCTGCGCGCAACGGAGTGACCCGCTCCAGGCGCAGACGGAGCAGTTTTTCCCCTTGCCGCTCGATGGTGCGATCACGCTCGAGAATGGCGGCGGCTCGATTCACGTTTACGGCTGGTATGAGCCGCGGGTTCGCCTGGTGGCATTGCGCCAGGCTTACACGCAACGGCGTTTGCGCGGGATTCGGATCGAGACCAAGTCACAGCCGACCGGGCTCGCGATTCGCACCATCATCCCGCGCCCGCGCGGTTTCCTCGCCGACCGCTCCGGGACGGTCGATTACTCACTCAACGTCCCGGAGCCATCGCACCTCCATCTCCGGCTTAGGGATGGCGAGATCATTCTTTCGGGATTGCGCGGCGGTAGTGCAGACATCAGCCTAACGAACGGTCGCGTGACCGCTTGGAACTGTTTCGCGCGGGTGCGGGGGCACTCGGTCAATGGCGTCTTCGAAGCCTTCTTTCAGTGGTGGGAAAATCTGCCCGCGCGCTTCGGCTACACCTTGGGACACGGGAGAATCGCTGTGCTGCTTCCCGCGGAAGCGCGTTTCCAAGTCGACGCCCAAACGACAAACGGCCGCATCCATAATGACTTTCACCTTTCTCCAATCGACTCCGGTGCTGGCCAGAAGCTGACCGGCGCGACGGCGCCAAATCCTCCGCTGTCGTTAGGCTTGCGCACCGGCGACGGAAACATCAACGTCGATCTGGTTCGTTAGGGCGCCGCCTCCGGAGCGCGAAATCGCTCCAGCGCCTTGTGATCATCCTCCGCTTTTGCGAGCAATCCGAGCCTGCGATAACATTCCTCCCGCTTCGTCAGAGCGGCGGCGGTTTGATTGATCGCAAGCGCATGACTGAGCGAGCCGATCGCGGCGAAATAATCGATCTGGCGCATCTCCAATTCGCCGCGGTATTGCCACGCCGTCGAAAAATTTGGGTCGAGGGCGGTCGCCCGCTTGATTTGTTCGTAGGCTTCCCCGGTGCGCCCGAGCTTGGCTAGGGCATAACTCGCTTCCGCACAGGCGCCGGCCGATGCGAGGTTTAATTTGCTGGCCGTCTTGGCATCGGCCAGTGCCCATTGTGGCTGATCATTTTCATTCAACTGCCACGCACGATTAACCCACAGCTCCGCGCTTTTCGGCTCCGTCGCGATCTCGGCATCGAGGCGATGCAGCGTCTCCAGAAATTCCGACGCCAAAGTATCGAGTCGAGTCCCTTTTCGGAGACCGAAGCGATCCGCGTCCTTGCCGCGACCGAGCGCGCGGAGGGCGAGGGCGGCGAAGAGTTTCGGGCGAATCGCATTTCCCGAGAGATGCCGCGCTGCCTGCGCATCGTCGAGGGCCAGCTCGGCCTCTCGCGCGCGCAGGAAAAGCAGGGCCCGATCGGCCAGGAGTTCGGCATCGTTAGGCGCAGCCATTAACGCGCGGTCGAGATCGCGCACTTCCGCGAGGAACTTGTCCAGGCGCGCGAATCGCTCGTTCGCTTGCCTGACGAGCGGATCGTCGGGCGCGAGTTGCGTCGCGCGTTGCAAACAGGCCTGCGTCTCATCCCACCGGTGGAGATGACGGGAACAGCGCGCGCAATGCAGGAAGGCGTCGACGCTCGGTTCCAATTTCAGCCTCTTCTTCCAGGCGGCGGCGGCTTCCGCCCAATGCGCGTTTGTCTCTTCCACTCGGGCGATCTTGGTAAAGACGCGCGCGTTGTCGCGTCCGCGCGCGACTGACTTTTCCCAGGCTGCGACCGCCTCCACCCGCCGCCCTTCAGTGCGCGCGAGGTCGCCGCGGTATTCATCAAACTTTGCCGAAGTATGGGAGACGGCGCGCGACCAGTTGACGAGCGTTTGGCGCAGACCGCTCCAATCCGCGAGGCCCGCTTCCGCCTCCGCCAGTCGCGCCCAAGCGCCGTTGTCCTTTGGCGCCATGCGCAGGATCTCTCGGGCCAGCGGGATGGCCGCGGCAAACGCCCGCTTGCGCAAGGCGCCCCGAAGCTCGGTCCGCGCCTTCCGTTCAGCGGGCGAAATCGTGCGATGACAACTGCTCAGGAGAAGTGCGCCCGCGCAGAACAGAAAGAGCAAACGAAAACGGGAAAAATTCATTAGCCGGCGCGGGCGGGAACGGGATAATGAGACCTGAGCTGGTCGCGTCGCGCAACTCGCGCGCGATCTTTTGCCTGAAACCTCGCCATGCCTTCCTTCGACATCGTTTCCGAAATTGACAAACAAGAGATCGACAACGCGCTCAATCAGGCACGTAAAGAACTGGCCACGCGCTTCGATTTCAAAGGCAGTGTTGCCGAAATCGCCCACGAAAAGGACAAGATCGTCCTCACGGCCGAAGACGCCTCGCACCTGCGCGGTCTGCGCGAGATCGTGATCGGTAAACTCTCGAAGCGCAGCGTCGATCTGCGCAACCTCGACCAGCAAGAGCCGGCGATCTCATCGATGGGGCACGCGCGGCAGGAGTTGAAAATCCGGCAGGGACTCGAAGGAGACAAAGCGAAGGAGATCATTCTCGCGATAAAAGGCGGCGGCTTCAAAGTGCAGAATCAACTGCAGGAACGGCAGATTCGCGTGACCGGAAAGAAGCGCGACGAGTTACAGGAAGTGATCGCCTTCGTGAAGAGCAAAGACTTCGGCGTGGCGACCAATTTCGTGAACTTCCGGGATTGAGGAGTTCCATGGATTCTGTTGGCAGGCGACGTAAACATTAGTGGAAAAGAAGCGCAGAAATAAGGCCACCGATGCCAAGACCGATGCCAAATGCAAACGCAAGCTCCGTAAGCGAATCGCATGGTCTCGAAACAAACGGAGCCGCATGGAGATAGTCGCCTACGCCCTCGGTATTTTCGCGTTCGTTCTTGGTGCTATAGCCGCCCTTTTTGGCGTCGTTCATCAGAGGGACCTTGCAATTTGGACAACTTGTGGTGCAATCGTGCTCGCCGTCATCGGGGGTTTTTGTTGGCTGCAGGACAGGGAATGGAAGAAAGATACTGCGCCTGATACGAACCCCCGGTCAAACGTATCTGCAGATGCACATGAGCGTATCACCGGACCTCGGTTCCGTGAATCTGTAAATAAGCTACGGCTACTAATCGGAACCAATAGGGTTACCCTTGATCGCGCGTTGCTTAAGCAGCGCGCGATACAGTTTCCGATCTGGTCGGGCCTTCCTGTCACGCTGCGACTAAGCGAGTATGACGATGTTCTACTTGCAGACGTGGTCATTTTACGGACACCAGGGCGGGAGACGATTTACATAAAGGATGGCGAACTCCATGGGCGCCCCCCAGATTGGGATGCGAATTGGTCTGATGATGCATTTGAGCTGATCGATTCGGCCGGTTCGCCGGTATTCCAACTTCGCTACAAAGATGCAGCTAGGAGCACGCTTGAACTTTCCGGAATTCTTTACATCGACGGAAAATTTATTGCGATAAGCGGCGGCGGAATTATTGCGGCCCCAACGCTGGAGACAATCAAGAGCAGCGGCTTTCGACTTGCCCCGATTTTTAAGTATCCTTCGGGGCGATACAAAGGAGTCTGTGCTGACGCGAAGTAATCCATGAGACAAGAGAGCACGCGAAAAAATGCTTGAGCGCCTAGCGCGTGACGACCGCAGTGGCACTAGTGCAGCGAAGCTCTTCGAGACCCTTGTCAGAAGGGTATCATGCCAACTCCAGCTGCTAAAGCGAAGAAT
>DASXPA010000139.1:0-6791 GCA_036493915.1 Chthoniobacterales bacterium
CGCACAGCCCGATCATGGCCTTGTTCTCTGTGCCCTGGGTCTGATCGATGCTCAACTTGGACGCAGCCAGGATGCGCTCCGCGAGGGCCGCCGGGCGGTTGAGGTTATGCCTGTGGCAAAAAGCTCCCTCGAGGGCACGGATGTCCTTTATAGCTTTGCCAAGATTTGTGCGTGGACCGGCGAACGCGACCTGGCGCTCGGGCAGCTCGAGAAGCTGGTGAAAATTCCAGCGGGCCCATCCTACGGCGACCTGCGTCTCGACCCATCTTGGGATTCGCTCCGCGGCGATCCGCGCTTCGACACGATCGTCGCCTCGCTCGCTCCAGCCAATGGCGGTTCGAACAAATCCCGATGATTCCCGCTAAGAAATCTGCAGTTCTCCCCTCCGCCGCTCCTCTTTGCGAAAAATGTGGCGCCGCCATCGCCGGTGGTTTTTGCAGCGCGTGTCTCCTCGAAGAGGGCCTGCACCTTCTCGCCCAGGGCAACCTTTACTCGTTAGGCGAGGCCGATTTTGGCGATTACGAATTGCTGGGCGAAATCGGCCGCGGCGGTCAGGGAGTGGTTTATCGCGCCCGCCAGAAAAGCCTCAACCGCGTCGTCGCGCTGAAAGTGATCGGCCGCGGGCCGTGCGCGAGCGAATCGCACCTGAAGCGTTTTCGGCGCGAGGCGGAAGCGGCAGCGAGCCTGCAGCATCCGCGGATCGTCCCGATTTACGAAGTCGGCGAGCGCGACGGGGCCTGCTTCTTTAGCATGCAGTTGATCGATGGCGGGCAGCTTGGCGAACTCGTTAGGCGGGAGCCGCTCTCCGTGCAGCGCGCCGCGGAGATAATTGCGAGCCTCGCGCGCACGGTGCAGCACGCGCACGAGCGCGGCATTCTGCATCGCGACATCAAACCGGGAAACGTTTTGCTCGATGGCGACGGCCAGCCGCATCTGGCCGACTTCGGCCTCGCGCGCCTGGTGGAAAACGAGAGCACGATCACGCGCACGCTCGAGGTGCTGGGCACGCCGAGCTTCATCGCGCCGGAACAAGCCGCGGGAAATGGCCGCCGGCTCACGAACGCGACCGATGTTTATGGACTTGGCGCGGTCTTTTACCAACTGCTCACCGGCCATCCGCCTTTCGCTGGCGGCACGACTTACGAAACGATCCGCCTGGTTCTGGAGACAGAGCCGCGCGACCCGCATTTCTGGAATCCCAAAGTCGATCGCGACCTGACAACGATCTGTCTGAAGTGCTTGGAAAAAGATCCGACGCGTCGTTATCCCTCTGCGCTGGCACTCGCGGAAGACCTCGAACACTGGCTGGGCCACGAACCGATTCTGGCGCGCCACTCGGGAATTTTTTCGCGCAGCCGCAAATGGGTTCGACGCAATCCGACCCGCGTCGCACTGCTCTCGTTAGGTACAGCATTGTTAGGCGCGATCGCCTTGCTCGTTTGGAATCGCGCGCCGGCGCTCCCGCCCGCGGGCATCGCGGTGCTGCCCTTTGAGAATCTCGATGGCGACAAAGCGAACACCGCTTTTGTCGACGGCATCCAGGACGACATCCTCACGAAACTGGCCAAAGTCGCCGACCTGAAAGTGATCGGGCGCACCAGCGTAATGCAATATCGCGGCTCACAGAATGCCCGCCAGATTGGCGAAGCGCTCCGCGTCTCCTACGTGCTCGAAGGGAGCGTGCGCCTGAATAATGGCCGCATTCACCTCAATACCCGACTTATCGATACTCGCACCAGTCAGGACGTCTGGGCTCAGGAATACGATCGCAGCCTCACCGACGTCTTTGCCACTCAGGCGGAGATCGCGGAGCAAATTGCCGACGAGCTCCACGTGCAGCTCTCACCCCGTGAGAAGGTCGCGCTCGCACAGCAACCGACCAGAAATCTTCGCGCCTACGACGATTTCGTCTGCGCCGCGGCGTTGATTGATGTTCCCTGGGAAATCGGCTCTTCCTCCGATCTTCTTCGAGGAATGGAATTCCTCCACGAAGCGATCGAAAGCGATCCGAATTTCCTCCTCGCCTACTGCAGACTCGCCGCCGCGGCGGACTGGTTTTACTTTAGTTATGAACACACCCCGCCCCGCCTCGCCCTGGCCGATGCCGTGGTGCAATCCGCCCTGCGACTCGCGCCCGATTCGGGTGAGACCCATCTGGCTGTTGCTCTCCACGACTACTGGGGTCACCTCGATTACAGCCGCGCGCACGCCGAACTGGAGGCGGCGCGCCGCACTTTGCCTAACGACTCCCGCATTCCCTATGTGGCGGGTTTGATCGATCGGCGGCAGGGGCGCTGGGATGAAGCCGAGCGCGAGATGGAGCGCGCCGTCGAGCTCGACCCGCGCAATGTGATGGCCCTGAAAGTTCTGACCTCCGTCTGTTCCCTGCGCCGCGAGTATGTGAAAGCCAGCGCGGCCTTCGACCGCGCGCTCGCGCTGAAGCCGGACAATCTCGACCTCCGCATCTCTCGCGCCTGTCTCATCGACGTGGACGCGCGTGGAGATACGAGACCCCTCACCGCCCTTCTCAGCAGGCTCCTGGCCGCTAACCCGGCCGCCACGGATGAGTTTTCCGTCGTTAGGTTCTCGCTCGCCTATTACAATCGCGACGTGCCTGCAGCCGAAGGCGCGCTCAGGGCTTTCGATGGCCAGCGCATCGTTGAGATCGGCAAAAATGGCTCCCTCGGGCTCAGCCGCTCCTTTTGCGAAGGCCTCGTCGCGCGACTGAAGGGCGATGGCGCCGCCGCGAAGGCCGCTTTCGTCGCGGCCCGCGTCGAGGCGGAAGAAGTCGTCCACGCGGAGCCGGACGTGGGAGTGGCGCTCAGCGTCCTCGGCCTGATCGACGCCCAACTTGGCCGAAAAGAAGAGGCGTTGCGCGAAGGCCGCCGGGCCGAAGAGCTCTCCCCGCTCGCGCAGAACGCGCTGGAAGGCGCCGATGCCCTCTACGCTCTCGCCATGATTTACGCTTGGACGGGCGAACGCGACCTCGCCGTCACACAGTTACAACAGCTCGCCCGGATTCCCGGTGGCCCATCCTACGGCGACCTGCATCTCGATCCCGCCTGGGATTCGCTTCAGGACAATCCACGTTTCCGGAAAATCGTCGCCTCGCTTACGCCTAACGACGCCAAGACTTTTTCGCAACGTTTCCCGTAACCTTACCCCAGTTTTGTTGCATTACCTGGTGACGGTAAAACAACAAAACAAAGAATAAGGAACTAAAACTATGCGAAATCACCTCACTCAGTTTGGAAAAAGTATCACCACGCTGCTCGCGGCCTTGCTGCTCGCCCTCGGGCTGTCGCGAACCGCAGAGGCAGCCGGCCGGGCCGGAACTTCAGCGTCCGCCACAGTCTCTGTTTTCGCAACGGGACTAAACAATCCGCGCGGACTGAAGTTTGGGCCGGACGGCTACCTCTATGTTGCCGAAGGGGGAACCGGCGGCTCGGACTCGACCATTGGCTGCTGCGAACAGGCCGCTGATGTTGGTCCCTACACAGGTAGCATCACTGGCTCGCGCATTTCCAAGATCAGTCCCAACGGCGTTGTCACGACAGCCGTGGATAATCTTCCGTCCAGCCAGACAAGCGCGGCCAGTGGCAGCCTGATCAGCGGCGCCGCCGATGTCGCCTTTATCGGCAACACTCTGTATGTCTTGCTCGGCGGCGCTGGCTGCTCGCATGGTGTGTCGCAGGTGCCGCCGCTGCCGAATAGCGTGCTCCGGGTCAATGCCGATGGGACCCTCGAAATGATCGCAAACCTAAGCGCGTTCCTGATGGCTAATCCGGTCGCGCATCCCAACCCGGATGATTTTGAGCCCGATGGGACCTGGTGGAGCTTGATCGCCGTCGGGGGCGACCTCTACTCCGTAGAACCAAATCATGGCGAGTTGGATAAAATCACGACGTCGGGTCAAATCTCGCGGGTCGCTGATATTTCTGCGAGTCAGGGCCACATCGTGCCGACGGCGTTGGCCTATCATGGCAATTTCTTTGTCGGAAATCTGAATACATTCCCGGTTGTTCCGGGCTCTTCCAAAATCTTGAGGATCAATCCCAACGGAACGGTAAAGGTCGACCTCCAGGGAGTCACCGCCGTCCTTGGCCTCGTATTCGACGGAAGAGATCGAATGTATGTTCTGGAGACGACCACGGCCGCGGGTGACCCGACGCCTTTCACGGGCAAGGTGGTACGAGTGGATCCCTTGGGTAGGCAAACGGAGATTGCCTCCGGCCTTTTCTTCCCGACCGGCATGACTCTCGGTCCGGACGGCGCGCTCTATGTCTCGAACGTCGGTTTCGGGCCGCCGCCAGTTGGTATGGGAGAAGTGCTAAAAATCACCCTGCCCTAACGAGAACCTCAATCTGAGAAGACTGCGGGGGCGCGGATCGAAAGGTGCGGGAGTCCTGGCAATTGCCGGGACTCCCGCAATGCGTCTGCAAGCTCAGCCTAACGACTTCGCGGCGTCGATCACGTGCTGGGCGTCAATCCCGAGTTCTTTCATGACTTCGTTGCCAGGTCCGCTCATTCCGAAGCGGTTGTTGATGGCGACGATTTTTCCGTCGAGCCCGACATACTGCGACCAGATTTGGGGCACGCCGGCTTCGATCGCGACACGCTTCCTACATTCGTTAGGCAGGACTTCCTCGCGATAGCTGTCGGGTTGGCGGGCGAAGCGCTCGAAGCATGGCATCGAGACGACCCGGGTCCCCTCGCCCAACTCTTTCGCGGCGGCGAGGGCGTGTTGCAATTCGCTCCCGCAGGACATGAGGATGAGGTCGAGTTTCGCAGTTTCCTTTTTCGCGATATAGCCACCTTTGATGACGCCTTCGCGCCGGACTTTGACGTCGATGTCGTTCAGGGTTGGGAGGTTTTGCCGCGATAATGCAAGCAGCGTCGGGCCATTCGTGCGTTGCGCGGCGGCGACGAACGCCCCTGCGGTTTCCTCCGGATCGGCCGGTCGGATGACATCGATCTGCGGCATCACGCGCACGCTCGTGACGGTCTCGACCGGCTCGTGGGTCGGACCATCTTCGCCGACCGCGATCGAGTCGTGCGTGAAGATGTAGATGTTCGGGAGGCGCGAGAGCGCGGCGAGGCGGATGGAAGCGCGGCAGTAATCAGTGAAGACCAAAAAGGTCGCGCCCGAGGCGCGGAAAATTCCGTGATAGGCGATGCCGTTCATGATCGCGCACATGCCGTGTTCGCGGATGCCGAAGTGGATGTTGCGCCCGGTCAATTGGTCGCGGGTGAAATCGCCGCCGTCTTTGATGTAGTTAAGGGTGGAGCCGTGGAGATCGGCGCTGCCGCTGAGGAGAAACGGCATCGCCTGCGCGAGCGGCTGGAGCACTTCGCTGCCGGCTTTGCGGGTGGCGAGTTTGGCATCGCTAGGGAACGCCGGAATCTTGTCGAACAAATCGTCCGGCACTTTTTTCTCGATCGCATCATCGAGCATTTGCGCTTTCTCGGAGTTGGCTTTTCGCCAGGCTTGGTACGACTTCTCCCATTTGCCGTATTCCTCGATGAGATGCTTTTTGTGTTCGGAAAAATAATCGCGTACCTCATCGGAGACGTAGTAATGCTCGTCCGGCAGCCCGAGTCCCTTGCGTGCGGCGTCGGCATACTTTGCGCCGCCTTCTCCGTGCGCCTTGTTCGTACCCTCGACTTCCGGAATGCCTTTCCCGATCAAGGTGTGGGCGATGATCATCTTCGGTTTCCCGTTGTCGCTTTCTTTCGCGGTGTTGAGCGCGTCGAGGAAGGCCTGCATGTCGTCGCCCTGCACTTCCTGAACGTCGAAGCCGTAGGCGCGGAAGCGCATTCCGGTGTCTTCGCTCTGGGTCACTTTCGCCATCGCGTCGAGCGTGACGCCGTTGCAGTCGTAGATGAGGATCAGATTATCGAGCCCGAAATGCCCTGCGAAGGAACTGGCTTCGGCGGAAACGCCTTCCTGCAAACAGCCGTCACCGGCGAGGCAGAAGATATGTTGGTCGAAAATTTTGTGTTCGTCGGTGTTAAAGCGCGCCGCGGCCATCTTCGCCGCCATCGCCACGCCAACCGCATTGGCGACGCCCTGGCCTAACGGACCGGTGGTGCATTCCACTCCCGGCGTTTCGAAAAATTCGGGATGGCCCGGGGTCTTGCTATGCAATTGGCGGAAGCGTTTGATCTCCGACATCGGGAGATCGTAGCCGCTCAGGTTGAGCCAGGCGTAGAGGAACATGGAGCCGTGGCCGGCGGAAAGAATGAAGTAATCGCGTCCGATCCAGCGCGGCTCGTCGGGGTTGTGTTTAAGGGAGTAACCGTAAAGGACCGCACCCATTTCGGCGCAGCCCAATGGCAACCCCAGATGCCCCGACTGCGAGGCGTGGACGGCGTCGATGCAAAGACCGCGAGCCTGGTCGGCCGCGTGCGAAAGGACTTCAAGATTCAGACTCATAGGCCGGTTATATGCGACGCCGCCGCGCTGTGGCGAGAGACTTTTTGGGGGGACGCTCTTTCGTCCGCTGCCCAACGAATATCGCAAGCGGGCGGTGCTACTTTTTCTGGGGAGATTGCGCCGAGGCGGGCGCGTCCTTCGCCTTCACGGCCGCTTCCTTTAGGGTAAAGCTCCAGCGCGCTTCGATTTTTTTCCTGCCGGCTTTCGCTTCCAGAATCACCGTGCAGGCGTCGCCATGGAGCGGCTGCTTGATCTGGAAGGAAATGATCTTGGTCTGGGGATCAAACTTTGCCGGAACCAGCCCAAGACCGCTGATGCGCATTTTCACCGATTTGGGATCGAGCGTCGCGACACC
>DASXPA010000140.1:0-15484 GCA_036493915.1 Chthoniobacterales bacterium
AAAAGACATCAAAGCCATCATCGACTTGATGAAAAAAAATGACCTCTCCGTTTTCGAAATGGAGAAGGACGGCTTCAAATTGAAACTGGAGAAGGGGAACGACAATCCGGTTTACGTCGCGCCGCCCGCCTTCCCCGTCGCCTCAACCGCGACCGCCCTCGCGCCCTCGGCGGCAGTGGCCGGCGCCGCTTCTCCTGAAGCTTCCGGCGCGCCCGCGGCCGCCTCCTCGGCGCCCGCGGGTAAGGAAATTACCTCGCCCATGGTTGGGACTTTTTACCGCGCCGCTTCGCCGGAGTCGCCACCCTTCATTGATATCGGCCAGGAAGTAAACGCCGAAACCGTCGTCTGCATCATCGAAGCGATGAAGGTGATGAACGAAATCAAAGCCGAAGTGAGCGGCACGATTGCCGAGGTGGTGGCGGAGAACGGCAAGCCCGTGCAGTTCGGCCAAGCCCTTTTCAAACTTCGGTAGCGCGAGATCCCATCTCGCACGGAGCACCCCGCAAGCTGGAAGCTCGCGCCACGCATGTTCGAAAAAATCCTGATCGCAAACCGCGGCGAGATCGCTCTCCGCGTCATCCGCGCCTGCAAGGAACTCGGCATCCGCACTCTCGCGGTTTACTCCGAAGCGGACGTCGATTCGCTCCACGTTCAGCTGGCCGATGAATCGATCTGTATCGGCTCGGCGCCGAGCACTGACAGCTATCTCAAGATCGATCGCATCATGAGCGCGGCCGAAGTCGGCGACGTCGATGCGATCCATCCCGGCTACGGATTTCTGGCCGAGAACGCGCACTTCGCGGAAGTCTGCGAGAGCTGCAATATCAAATTCATCGGCCCGAGCGCCGCCGCGATGCGCCTGATGGGCGACAAGAATTCCGCCCGCACCTGCGCACGCAAAGCCGGCGTGCCGGTGACGCCCGGGAGCGATGGCATCGTCGAGTCGGAAGCCGACGCGAAGCGGGTTGCGAAAAAGATTGGCTACCCGGTGATGATCAAAGCCGTCTCGGGCGGCGGCGGTCGCGGGATGCGCGCCGCGCATAACGAAGTCAGCCTCGTGAAAGGGTTTCACGGCGCGCGCCTCGAGGCGGACAAAGCTTTTGGCAACGCGGAGGTCTACATCGAGAAACTGATCGTGAACCCGCATCACATCGAGTTCCAAATCATGGCCGACGGTACGGGCAACACGGTGCACCTCGGCGAGCGCGATTGCTCGATCCAGCGCCGCAATCAGAAGGTGATCGAGGAATGTCCGTCGCCGCTGCTCACGTCATCGATGCGCCGAAAGATGGGCCAGGCCGCGGTCAAGCTCGCGCAATCGGTCAATTATGTGAACGCCGGGACGATGGAATTTCTCGTCGACGAGAAGGGTGCGTTTTACTTCATCGAAATGAACACCCGCATCCAGGTCGAGCACACCATTACCGAGGAAGTTTACGGCTGCGATCTGGTGAAGGAGCAGATTCACATTGCCGCCGGCGACAAACTTTCGCCGCACGTTGCCCGGCCTCTCGCCCGTTCTCACGCCATCCAGTGCCGCATCAACGCGGAAGATCCGGCGAAGAATTTTCAACCGTCGCCCGGCCGGATCAATTTTTATTACGCCCCCGGTGGCAAGGGCGTGAGGATCGACTCGCATGCCTACACCGGGTACACGGTCCCGCCGTATTACGATTCCATGATCGCGAAACTGATTGCGGTCGGCGCAACCCGTGAATCGGCGATCGAGCGGATGCGTCGCGCGCTTGGCGAGTATCTCATCACCGGGATCAAGACGACGATCCCGTTTCACAATGCGATCATGCGCAACTCCGATTTCCGCAACGGCAACTACGACACCGGCTTCGTCGATCGAATGATGAACTCCGACAGCTTCGAATTGCGGACCTCGAACGGGCGGCTACACGATTGAGTGGAGTAAGCGAGGAAAGACCGCTGGCAGGGAGATCCGCGGTGAAAAAGCAGATGCTTTTCGAGCCCGCCATTCCCGCCGCATTGAATGACAAGTTGCAAGGGGGCTCGCGACAATGAAGTCGTTAGGCGAGGCGCGGCTCTATGCCATCCTCGATCTCGGCTACGTCGCCACCCTTCGCGCCAAAGATGTCGCAAAAAAACTGATCGAGGGCGGCGCCGACCTCATTCAACTCCGCGGCAAGAATTTGAGTATGGACGAGCTGCACAAACTGGCGCAGCAACTGCATCGCCTAACGAGTCTGGCCGGTGTCCCGCTGATTATCAACGACCACCCGGAAATCGCGCGCGACGTTCCGGTGGAAGGTCTCCACCTTGGTCAGGACGATCTTCCGATTGCCGCCGCACGCGCGATCGTTGGGCGAGAAGGCTGCTGGATCGGCAAATCGACTCACGGCCTCGCCCAAGCCACCGCCGCAGTCGCGGAAGCCGCCGACTACATTGGTTTCGGCCCGCTCTTCGCCACGCCGACAAAACCTGACTATCGGCCTATCGGAATCGACGACATCTGTCGCGTCCACGACTCGGTCCAGTTGCCGATTTTCTGCATCGGCGGAATCAATCTCGGAAACCTTCCGCAAGTCTTAGCCGCTGGCGCAAAGCGCGTCGTCATCGTATCGGGACTGCTACAAAGCGCCAATATCGCCGCGGGCACACGAGCGGCGAAGCACCTGCTCATTCCGAACTTCGCAATCCAGACTCCAAAATAAATCATGTCCGTACTCGTTGTTGGTTCGATCGCGCTCGACACCGTCAAAACCCCCGTGGAAGAGCATTCCGATCAACTCGGCGGCTCCGCTTCTTACGCGGCGCTCGGCGCGAGTTTTTTCACACCGGTGCATCTCGTTGGCGTGGTTGGCAGCGATTTCCCCGAATCGGAGTTTGAGTTTTGGAAATCGCACGATATCGACGCCAGCGGGGTGCAGCGCGCGAAAGGCGAAACCTTCCGCTGGTCGGGCGAGTACGCGTGGGACATGAATACGCGCGAAACCCGGTCCGTCGCGCTCAATGTTTTCGAGACCTTCGAGCCGGAATTGCCGGAGAATTTTCGCGAAACGGATTTCGTTCTTCTCGCCAACATCGCGCCTTCGCTGCAGTCGCACGTGCTCGATCAGATGAAGCGCCCGCGCTTCGTTATCGCCGACACGATGGACCTTTGGATCGAGACGACGCGCAAAGATCTCGACGCGCTCATCCCGCGGGTCGACCTCCTCATTCTCAACGATAGTGAGGCGCGCCAGATGACCGGCGAGACAAGTTTGATTCGGGCTGGCCGCGTCATTCGCCGGAGCGGACCGAAATATGTCGCGGTAAAAAAAGGTGAGCACGGCGCGCTTCTTTTCGGGCCGGAGGAGTTCTTCAGCTGTGGCGCCTATCCGCTCGAAGACATTCACGATCCGACGGGCGCGGGCGATACTTTTGCCGGGGGCGTCGCTGGTTATCTCGCGGGCAAGAGCCAGGGCGAAATCGATTTCGCGCAACTCCGCAAAGCGCTCATCTACGGAAGCGTGCTCGCGAGTTTCAACGTCGAAGCCTTCAGCATGGATCGGATGCGCAGCCTAACGACTCAGGAAATCGACGAGCGCTACGAGATGTTCAAGTTGATGAGCCAGTTCGAGGTACTCGAGTAGCGGGATAGGCGGCTCTCCTCCGGGGAGGACGGGCTGTCAGCCCGTCGTTCGGTGCAGTCTGCGCCGAACCGCGCGAAGGGATTGGGAACGAGCTTGCTCTGGGAAAGTTCATTCGTTGAATGGAGACGTCTTCTCCGAGCAAACTGTCGGGATCATCCGCGAACGCTCACTGCACCCAGTCGGAGGCAGACTGTCTCCGACGACGGGTTAACAACCCGTCCTCCCCGGATTTTCAGGTTCCGCAGTTCCGGAGTTTTTTGCGCGAGACGCTGTCTGTGTTCCTATTGAATCCTAATGGGAACTTTACACCTCGGCGTCAACGTCGATCACGTCGCCACCTTGCGGCAGGCGCGTTATGCGACCATGCCCGACTCGAAAAATGCCGAGCCCGATCCGGTCACGGCGGCCAGCCTCTGCGAACGCGCGGGCGCGAGCGGGATCGTCGCCCATCTGCGCTCGGATCGCCGCCACATGCAGGATCGCGATCTCGAGCGGCTCCGCCAAAACATCATGACCAAGCTCAACCTCGAGATGGGCAATACGCCGGGGATTCTCGACTTCGCGCTCCGCCTCCAGCCGGACGAAGTCTGCCTCGTGCCGGAAAGACGCGAAGAGATTACGACCGAAGGCGGCCTCGATCTCGTTAGGCATTCACGCGAACTTGCGCTGACGATCAAGCGACTGCACGCGCTCGGAATTCGCGTCAGCCTTTTCATCGACCCATCGGTAGAGCAGGTGAACGCGGCGGTGAAGCTCGAAGCGGAAATGATCGAGTTGCACACCGGTGCGCTCGCCAACGCGTTCACCGAAAAGGTCGAGCGCCAGGAACTCGAACGCCTGCAAGAAGCGTCGATGCGCGCGGCGAATTGCGGCCTGCAAGTGAACGCCGGTCACGGCATCAACTACCGCAACATCGCGCTCATCCGCGAAATCCCGAACCTCGTCGAACTGAACATCGGCCATTCGATCGTCGCGCACTCGCTCGTCGTCGGGATTGATACGGCCGTGCGCGAAATGCTCGCGTTGATGCAAGGGTACCGCGGATGAGCATTCTCGGACTTGGCATCGATTTGGTCGATTGCGACCGGATCGAGAATTCGATCGAACGGTTCGGCGACCGCTTCCTTCATCGCGTGTTCACGGAAGGGGAGATCGCCTACTCGCAGTCGATGAAATTTCCGGCGCGCCATCTCGCAGCGCGCTTCGCGGCGAAGGAGGCGCTTTCGAAAGCGTTCGGCACCGGCATCGGTAAATCGATGGGCTGGTGCGATCTCGATGTGCAGAAAAGGGCGAGCGGCGAACCATTTGTCGTCCTCAGCGGCGGCGCAGAAAAAATGGCGAAAGAACGCGGCGTCGAAAAAATTTGGATCAGCCTGACCCATACAGACAAAAGCGGCATGGCCACGATCATCCTCGAAGGAAGCGCACGATGAAGTGGCGGAAAATTCGCCTAACGATCCTTCTTTGCTGTGTCTTTGCGCCACTCCTTGCGAACGCCGCGCCTTCACCTTCTCCGACGACAACCGCGGAGCCGGCCACAGATTTATCCGCGCAACGCGCCAAAGCGGAGCGCGGCAAAATGTACAAAGCCGGCCTCGCCTACAGCCATTGGCTGGACGGTTTGGCGAAGGAAAGTGAGAACGACTTTCTGCAGGTGCGCGTCTTCGATCGCGTCACTTGGATGCGGCTGCTCGCCTCCGTCGCTTCGCTCGGCGTCATCGCGCTGCTCACCGGTTGGTTTCTCTGGTTCGTTAGGCGACGGGCCGGCGAGATAGAATCGAACCAGCGCCAATCGTGGTGGGAGCTTGCCGCGGCCGCCATCCGCAAACCGCTCGCCCTCATCGTCTGGGTGCTCGGCGGTTTTCTCGCCTTCATGCCAATCGTGAGCGGCATCACCCTGCGCTCTCGCCGCCTCTTTTTCGCCGACGCTCTTACCGCGCTTCTTTACGCCGGTCGCGTCATCGCGGTGCTCTGGTTGATTTTCCAGGCGATCCGCGCGGTCGAGAAAAAGCTCCGTCATTGGGCGCAAAGCACCGGCAGCGTGCTCAATAATGTCCTTGTCCCCGTGATCGGGCAAACGCTCCGACTCGCAGTCCCTCTGCTCGCGGTCATTCTGCTTTTGCCCTTGCTCAACCTGCCGGAGAAATGGGCCTGGCTGACGCAAAAGGGATTCGGCGTTTTGCTCATCGTTAGTCTGGCGTTTCTCATCATCCGCGGCGTGCGCTCGGTGCAGGTGGCGCTCTTGCGCGAGCACCGCATGGACGTGGCCGACAACTACACCGCGCGCCGCATTTACACGCAGGTCTCGGTCATCCGGAAGCTGATCACTTCGGTCGTCGTGGTCGTCGGCTTCGGCGCGATTCTCATGATGTTCGATGCGGTGCGGCAACTGGGCACGAGCATCCTCGCTTCTGCCGGGATCGCCGGGATCATCCTCGGTTTCGCTGCGCAGAAAACGTTAGGCAACCTGCTCGCCGGCATTCAGATCGCGCTCAGCCAGCCGATTTTGATCGATGATATCGTGATCGTTGAAGGCGAGTTCGGCCGGATCGAAGACATCACGCTGACGTTTGTTGCTGTGCGAACGTGGGACCTGCGGCGACTAATTGTGCCGATCACTTATTTCATCGAAAAACCGTTCCAAAACTGGAGTCGGAAGTCGGACGAAATTCTGGGGACAATTTTTCTTTATCTCGATTATCAGGTCCCGTTAGGCGAACTGCGCGAAGAGCTGAAACGGCTCGTGGAAAAGAACGAGAATTGGGACCAGAAAGTCTGCGGCCTCCAAGTGACCGACACGAAGCCGAACACGATCGAAGTGCGCGCCCTCGTCAGCAGCTTGAACGCGGGAAAGAATTTCGATCTGCGCTGTCAGGTGCGCGAAGGTTTGATCGAGTTTTTGCGCAGCCGTTATCCGGAAAGTTTGCCGAGGGTGAGGATGGCGATGGAGCCACTCGTCGAGGAAGCCGAACCGGAAGCGCGCCACGCGGGAGCGGTCGAAGGCAAAGAACACGAATGCGGACCGAGCGCGCCGGGTTTAAAAAAATCGGACGACGGGACCAGCTAGCGCCGGAGTGAAGCTCTTGCACGCGTGGCGCGAAAATCGTACAACAGTTTCATGTTCCAGAAGGAGGCGATCGTGCGGCTCTTGCGCGACAACGATCCGTCGACGGTCAGCCTCCTCAAGGAACAGTTGATCGAGAGTGGCAGTGAAAGTGTGGCGGCGTTGCGCGATCTGCTCGCGCTCGATGACGAGGCCGTCACCGAACACGTGCGCGAAGTGCTCGAAAAAATCGACACCGAGCAGGCCCACGATGAGATGCTGCTTTTCGCGCATTTGTTTCCCGAGAATGGCGACATCGAAGCGGCTTGGTGGTTGCTAACGCGCTGCTTCGAAGCAGAGGCGCCGATCGCGAAAATACGCCGTAAACTCGACGCTTGGGGACGACGCCTGCGCATGCTCGTTGCGCGCGCGAAATCGAATCGCGAGCGGCTCCAGGTGCTGACGACTTTCATGGCCGAAGACCTCGGTTTTCGTGGCAATGCCGAGGAATATTACGATCCAAAAAATTCGCTCCTCAACGATGTGATCGAGACGCGCCTCGGGATTCCGATCTCGCTCGCGGTGCTCTATATGATCATCGGCCGGCGGGCGAACATGGAGATCAATGGGATTAATCTGCCGGGCCATTTCATCGCGCGCTACGAGAGGATTTTGTTCGATCCGTTTCATGGCGGGCGGATTTTGTCGCGGCCGGATTGCGAGGCGATTCTCGCCAAGCAGCGGTTGAAGACGCAGTCGAGTTATTTCGCGCCGGCTTCGTCGCGGCTCATTTTCATGCGCATGCTTGCGAACCTGCTTTTCATTTTCGAGCGCGCGGGCGAGAAGCGGAAGCATACACTCGTTGTGAGCTGGGTGAAGGCGCTCGATCGCTAGGGACGTGCTCCGCTTGATGCTGTTTCCCTTTGCTGAGGTCCTTGGCTGCCTTCAGGATGACGAGTCTGTGTTTTGATCGCTTTATAAAGGCAGGGGCTCTTGGCAGTGAAGAAGCTTCTCCAGTTCACGCTGTCGACGGCGCTCCTCGCGGACCTGCTCAGCGATCGTGCGATTGTGCCGGATGGGCTGGGCAAACTTTGGCGCTGGAACTTTATGGCCAAGCTGTTCCAGCGCATGCACGGCCGCGCCCCGCATCGATGCTTCCTGATCGGCCGTCGGCACGAGATCGCGGCCTAAGGAGTCGGCGAGTATTTGCAGCGCGGCCGGCGAATGCAAAATGCCGCCTGAGACAATGATCTTCGCGACCGGCCCCGTGGCGATTTCCAAACCTTCAAAAATCTCCGCGAGCCGGTGACAGACCGCGCCGGTCGCGGCCCGGAGAAGATCGGCCGCGGTGGTGGCCTGGCTGAGGCCTACGATGACGCCGTTGAGATCTTCCGGCCAGGTTGGCGCGCGTTCGCTCACCCAGAAAGGCAGAACGGTGAGACGCAAGGCGGCGGGCGTGGAAGTGCGCAGCAGTTGTTCGATTTTGCGGTCGTTAGGCGAAAGCCGCAGCTCGCGCAGACACCAGGCGTGGAGGTTGCCAGCGTTGCTGACCGCGCCGCCGAGGAGCGCGCGCCGCTGGTCGACGACGTAGCGGAAAAGTCCGAACGGCAACGGCGTCTCCCGATCGGGAATCGTCCGGACCGCTGCGCTCGTGCCGACGTTGATCGCGACGACTCCCGGAGCGCAAGCGCCGGACCCGAGGTTGCTCGCTGCGCCGTCGCCGATTGCCGGAAAGATGACGTCCTTTCCGGATTCGACCCGATCGATCAACGGTCCGAGTTGCTTACTCGTTAGGCCAGTTAACTCGAGCATTTCCTCGTCCCAATCGCGCGCCGCGAAGTTGTAAAGTCCGGTTCCGCTGGCCATGGAATGACTGCAGACGCCGACGCTAAAGATCTCGTCGAAGATCCATTCCGCGGGCGAAACCCAGCGTGCCACCCGCCGGAAAATTGTCGGGTTGGTACGGCGAAGCCAGAGCAGTTTCGCGGGCCAGAAAGATGCGCGCAGCATGCAGCCGGTGCGTTCCTGGATGACGCGCTCGTCCAGTTCGTCGCGCAGCCGAGCGGCGTCGGGAGCGCCGCGGGAATCGCCCCAGGTGTAGACCGGCGTAATCGGTTTTCCCGTACGATCGAGTCCGAGGAGGCTGTGCCAGAAGCCGGAGCCGGCGATCGCGGGGGTCGCGTGTTTCGTTAGGCAGCGTCGCGTCCGTTGCAGACATTTCTTAGCGGAGCGCAAGAGGACGGCGGGAGCGAGTTCGGCGCCGTGATCGACGGAATGGTGAACGCGGTATTTTTCGCTCGCACTGGAGTGCGGGAGCGGCTGTGCCCTTTTGTCGAAGAGCGCGCTCCGCACTGAGGAGGTGCCGATATCGAGGGCGAGAATAATTGGTTCGGGGCGGTGACGATTCATCGGACCATTTAATCGCTTTTCGCTTCGGGGTTTAAGCCCTAAAAATGCAAGCGCCTGATGTATCAGAAAATTCTCGTCGCGCTCGACAACAGCATCACCGATCGGGCGATGATTCCGCACATTACGAAGCTAGCAAAAACGCACGGCTCGACGCTGCTTTTGCTCCATGTCTCAGATGGCTGGGTGGCGCGAAATTACAATCGTTTTCAGCTCGCGGAATCGGAAGAGATGAAGGAGGACCGCGCTTATCTGGAGCGCGCCGCGAGCGATTTGCGCGGACAAGGACTCACCGTCGAGACAGAGCTGGCGTTAGGCGAACCGGCGGAAAAAATTTTACAGACGGCCGCCGAGCAAAATTGCGATCTGATCGCGATGACGACGCATGGGCATCGCTTTTTGAAGGACTTGCTCTACGGCAGCACGATCACGCAGGTGCGCCATCGCGCGCACACACCCGTGTTGCTGGTGAATGCAAAATAGCGGCGCAGCGGTGCGGTCGCCTTCGAATGCAAAAGGATGAAGGCGCTCTTCTTGACTAACGAATACCCGCCGCACATCTACGGCGGTGCAGGCGTGCATGTGGATTACCTCTCGCGCGAGCTGGCGAAACTGATGGAGGTGGAGGTGCGCTGCTTCGGCGATCAGGATTCGTTAGGCACGAACCCGGCGGTGCGGGGATTTGAGGTCGACACCTCGGGGTTCACCTGCCCGAAGCGGTTGCGCTCGGTCTTTGGCGCCGTCCAGCGTTGTCTCGATTTCAATACTGCGGACATCACTGCGGATCTCGTGCATTGCCATACTTGGTACAGCCATTTTGGCGGGATTCTGGCGAAGTTGAATTACGGGAAGCCGCTTGCGATCACGGTGCATTCGCTCGAGCCGTTGCGCCCTTGGAAGCGTGAGCAACTTGGCGGCGGTTACGATTTCACTGTCTGGCTTGAGAAGACGGCGCTGGAAATGGCGGACGCGGTGATCGCTGTGTCCCATGAAACGAAAGCGGATCTGGAACGGCTTTTCGCGATCAGGCCGTCGCGGTTGCACGTGATCTACAACGGAATCGACCTTGCAGAATATCGTCGCACCGATTCCACCAATGCGTTGGTCCGTCACGGGATCGATCCGGCAAAGCCGTTCCTGCTTTTTGTCGGCCGGATCACGCGGCAGAAGGGGATCGTTCATCTCGTGAGGGCGATCGAATTCATGGACGCAGGTTTTCAGATCGTACTTTGCGCGGGCGCGCCCGACACGCCGGAAATCGCGGCGGAGATGAAGGCAGCCGTGCGGCAGGCGCAAGCGAAGCGAAGCGACGTGATCTGGATCGAGGAGATGGTCGACAAGCCGACCGTGATCGAACTTTACGGTCACGCGGCGGTTTTTTGTTGTCCATCGATTTACGAGCCGTTTGGGATCATCAATCTCGAAGCGATGGCGTGTGAGACGGCGGTGGTCGCGAGCGCGGTCGGCGGAATCAAGGAAGTGGTGGTGGATGGGAAGACCGGATTTCTCGTGCCGGTCGAGCAGATGAAGGAGAGTCCGTTTGAGCCGATCGATCCGGGAAAATTTTCACGTGATCTGGCGGCGCGAATCAATGAGCTGATGGCGCAGCCGGAATTGCGGGAACAGTTTGGGCGCTCCGGACGGAAGCGGGCCGAAGAGACCTTTAGCTGGCCCGCGATCGCGGAGGAGACCTTCCGGCTTTATCGATCGATCGTGAGGAAATAGCAGTCACGGCGCGCACGTTGCAGGTGCCTGCCTTTCGTCTGCCGAAAGTCGTAGCGATCGCGGACGGATATGCGCAATTCGTTGGGCGAAGTCGTTAGGTGAGGAGCGCTGTTGTTCTGCGCCTCGGCGTGTATGGTTAGGCAATGTTCGTCGATCGGATCAGGGTAACGGCGAAAGCGGGGAATGGCGGCCGCGGCTGCGTCAGTTTTCGACGGGAGAAGTTTGTCCCGCGCGGTGGTCCCGACGGCGGTGATGGCGGGAAAGGCGGAGACGTCATTCTCCGTGCCGATGAGCATACCGATAATCTCGCGAGTCTTTTCTACGAGCCTTTGATCAAGGCGAAAAAGGGTGGGCATGGACAGGGAAAGCAGATGCACGGACGCGGCGCACCACCAAAGATCGTCAAGGTGCCGGTGGGAACGGTGGTCTCGGAAATGCCGGTTGTAGCCGGGAGCGATGACCCAGGCGGTGGTGGTTTTTCCGGCGAGGCCAAAGAGGGGGGCCACAATGAGCCCCTCGCGGATTTGATTCGGCCTAACGATGAGTTTGTGCTCTGCCGCGGCGGGAAAGGCGGGAAGGGAAACGTGCACTTCAAGAGTTCCCGTAATCGTGCGCCGCGCCAATACACCGAGGGCGAAGAGGGTGAAGAAGGAAGCTTTCTCCTCGAGCTGCGCACGATCGCGGATGCCGGCTTGGTCGGTTATCCGAACGCGGGCAAGTCAACGCTTTTGCGCCAAATCTCTGCGGCGCATCCGAAGGTGGCAGCTTATCCTTTCACCACGCTGCACCCGATGATCGGAGTAGTTGATTTTCCAGATTATCGGCGCGCGACGGTCGCGGACATTCCCGGATTGATCGAAGGGGCGAGCGAAAACCTTGGGCTCGGCCACGCCTTTCTCCGACATATCACACGCTGTCGGTTGCTCCTATTCGTTCTCGATATGGCGGGGAGCGAAGGGCGGAGTCCGATTTCGGATCTGCAGCACCTCCGTCGCGAAATCGATCTTTACGATCCGCGTCTCTCGGAACGGCCGTGGCGGGTGGTCGCGAACAAGATGGATTTGCCCGGGGCGGAAGAAAATCTCGTGGCCTTTCGCCAGCGCTTTCCGGAACGGGAAGTGCTCCCGGTATCGGCGAAGGCACGGGAGGGAATCGACGGTTTGAAATGCGCGCTGGAAAGATCGCTCAACGAAAAGCGTCTAGACAAACCGACCGAATCTTTTTATGCGAGGGCCGTGGAGTCCATCGCGCACGAATACAGTTAGACAAATCCCGTGACCACCGCCAACGTTCACACCTTTTAGCGCTCAAATACCTCCCCTTATGTCGAAGCTCGTTGTCGCAAGTTACTGCACCACCTTTCTGAAGTCGGAAATGCTGCACATCTACCGGCAGGTTACAGCCCTGCGCGGGGTGCGGACTTTTGTTATGACGAAGAAGCTTCAGAATGAGGATCTCTTCCCGTTTGATGACATCGAGTTGATCCCGAAGCCGCGGATGAATCCGCTGCGGCACGGTTGGATGAAATTTGTCGAGCGCCGCCCACCGATTGTTTATCGCGGCGAATATCAGGCGCTCTCGCGTTTGCTGGAACGGCGTGGGGCGGACTTGATGCATATTTATTTCGGGCATACCGGCGTGCATTTGCTGCCGTTTATCGAATGCTGGCGCCGGCCTTGCGTTGTTTCCTTTCATGGGGCCGACGTGATGTTGAAAGCGGCAAACCCGGATTACGCCGTGAAATTGAAGAAGGTCTTTCACGCCGCGCCGCTCATCCTCGCGCGCTCGCGTTCGCTCGAGCGCCGCTTGATTTCATTGGGCTGTCCGCCGGATCGGATTCGAATCAGCCGCACGGGCGTGCCGCTGCAGCAGTTCCCGATGGTGCGCCGCGAAGCGCCGCGCGATGGGGCGTGGAATTTTCTCCAGGCCTGCCGGTTGATCCCGAAAAAAGGGCTCACGACGTGTCTGCGAGCCTTCGCCATTTACCAGGCGGCGAATCCGCGGGCACAACTATACATCGCCGGGAAAGGTCCGTTGCAGCCGACCCTTGAAGCGCTCGCCACGGAGCTTGGGATTCGCGGGCATGTCCATTTCACTGGCTTTCTTTCGCAGCCGGACCTGCTCGATCTCTATCATCGCTGTCACATTTTTCTCCATCCGAGCGAAATGCCGGAGGATGAAAATCAAGAGGGCATCCCGAACTCCATCCTCGAAGCGATGGCCACGGGCATGCCGGTGCTGGCGACGCGGCATGGCGGAATTCCCGAAGCGGTCGAAGACGGGCGCTGCGGTGCGTTGGTGGAGGAGCGGGATTACGAAGCGCTCGCGGGAGAGATGAGAAAGATGACGCGCTCGCCGGGTACATTTGTCGAGATGGGCGCGCTGGCGAGCGAATCGGTGGCGACCCATTTCGAACAAGGTAAGCAGATCGGCCTGCTGGAAGCGCACTACCAGGAGGCGGCGGAAATCGCCGATGAGGTGGAAGCGCGCGCAAACGCTGACGAGCCGGTGATGGCGCCACGTTTTGTGGAGCGAGTGCCGGTAAAATAAGCCTCGCGAAAGGCTTTCGCGGCTCCGTATTTCTCCCGAAAAAAACTCCGCAAAGTCGCTTGTCAGCATTGGCAACATGCTCTTCTGTATGCGCGAGTCAGCGGCCCTTGAGGAGCGTGCCCCTTCCGTTCGTCCGGAAAAGTGCGCTGCCCGCCGAGAACCGGAAGCGCCGCTTTCCGCAAGGCCGCCCATGCTCCCGCGCTATTTTCGTTTACTCCCTTTGCTCCTGACGCTCGCGGGACTCTTCGTCCTCAGCGGCTTCGCGACGAGTGGGCGTGCGCAGGAACCGGCGCCGAATGTGGCCACGAGTCCGGCGGCGGAGAAACACCAGGCGCTTCCGCTCAAGGCCGCGCCGCTCTTCACCATCGGAAGTTTCACCGTCACCAACTCCATGATGGTAAGTTGGGGGGTCGCGCTCGCCATTATCGTTTTCGCGCAAGCCGCGACGCGCAACATCAAGCAGGTGCCTACCGGCGCGCAGAACTTTTGGGAATGGCTCGTGGAAGGTCTCTACAACTTCCTCGAGAGCGTGATCGGCTCCCATCTCGTGCGGAAGACGTTTTGGTTCTTCGCCACGATTTTCATCTTTATTCTTTTCCTCAACTGGTTCGGACTCATTCCGGGCGTCGGCACGATCGGCTGGGGCCACGTCGATCCCGCGACGAACTCCTTCCACGTCGATCGTCCGCTCCTCCGCGGCGCGAATGCGGATCTCAACATGACCTTCGCGATGGCGGCGGTTTTCTTCGCGCTCTGGATCGTCTGGGCACTACAGGAGAACGGTGTCGGCGGCTTCATCCTTCATCTCTTCGGACCGAAAGGGGAATCAAAAGGTGTCCTCAAGATTTTGATGATCATTGTTTTCTTCATGGTCGGCTGGCTTGAAATCGTCTCCATCCTCTTCCGGCCGATTTCGCTCAGCTTTCGGCTTTTCGGCAACGTCTACGCCGGTGAGAACATGCTCGAATCGATGGCGCATTTAGTGCCCTCGCTTTCCTGGCTAATTCCGGTGCCGTTTTATTTCATGGAGATCCTCGTTGGCATCGTGCAGGCGCTCGTCTTCATGTTGTTGACCGCCGTCTTTACCCTCCTCATCGCGCATCACGAACCGGCGCAGGGCGCACACCATTAAGAAATTTTCGGCTTCGCTGCGGACCCCGCGGAAGGAGCCGAGCAAACCAACACAGAAAGAAAACTATGATATTACCATTACTGGCAGAGATAAGTGGAAGCATTCACGTCGGCCTCGCGGCCCTCGGCGGCGCGATCGGCGTGGGCCTCATCGGCATGGGGGCCTCCTCAGCGGTCGGTCGCAATCCAGGTGCGGCGACGCCGATTCTGGTGCAGTCCATTCTCGCGATCGCGTTTGCGGAAGCGATCGTGTTCTACGCCCTCTTCCTCGTTCACTAACTTGTTGGGCGCGGGGGCGGGATGCTCCGCACCGGCACTTCCACGAATGAACATTTTAGTCGCGGCCAATCTGGTCACAGAAACAGCGGAAAACTTTGGCTTTGACCTGAAGATTTTTCTCTCTCAGGTCGTCAGCTTCGTCATCGTGGCGTTGCTCCTGAAGCGGTTCGCTTACAAGCCCATTCTGGCGGTACTCGAGGAACGCCGGCAGCGAATCGCCGAAGGACTTCTCAATGCCGAGAAGATCAAACAGCAACTCGCCGAAGCGGAGCAGCGCTATCAGGAAATTCTCTCCAAGGGGAACGCTGATGCGCAAAAAATGATCGACGAAGCGCGTGCCAGTGCCGGCGTCATCGCCGAGCGCAAACAGCAGGAAGCGATCGCTGCCGCCGAGCAGATCATGGCGAAAGCGCGCGAAGCGAGCGCGCTCGAACACGAGCGCACAATGAGTCAGCTCAAGCGCGAGCTTGGCCGTCTCGTCGTCGATACGACCGCGAAAGTCACCGGCAAAGTTCTCACCCCGGAAGATCAGCGTCGTCTTCAGGAAGAAGCGAGCCGCCAGGTCGCGCCCTAACGAACCGTTTCGGCTCGCATGAAGATCAGCAAGGACATCCGCCAACTCTCGCGCAAACTTGCGCAGGCGAGCTTTGTCGATGGCGTGCTCGACCGGGAAAAAGTAAAGGCGATCATCGCCGATGTTGCCGCGAAAAAACCGCGCAATTACATTCGCCTTCTCGAAAACTATCAA
>DASXPA010000141.1:0-3056 GCA_036493915.1 Chthoniobacterales bacterium
GATCAAAGTGCGCGGGCTGCTTTATGCGAACCACTTTCTCGTCAGCTGGAACTGGCATCATTACTTCTGGGCGACCGTCCTCGCGATCATTGCCGTCTTTATCGCGAGCTACGTCCCCGCGCGGCGCGCGGGTTTTCTCTCACCGGTGGTGACGCTCCGCGGCTCAGGGGGGTAGTTTTGTCCTCCTGAGCGCAGCGAAGGACCTCGCGAGTCATCACGCACACTCGTGAGGTCCTTCGCGTTGCTTAGGGTGACAACTGGAGCGGCCTGACCATTGTGACCCAAGTCGCACGCGCGACATGGATAAGTGCCGAGACCACTTCCCACCACGCGATCACCACAAACGCCCGCGCCGGCGCGCCAACGATCAGCCCAATCGCAAGAATCCAGACGTAGATATTGCGACGCCCGCCTAACAATCGAATCCTGCGATCGAGCGGCGTGAGTTCGTCGATCAATCGCCCGTAACGGCGAATGACGCTAAGCTTGGCCAACCCATCGACACCTTCCGCTGCGAGCAGAAGCAACAAGTACCACCACGCTCGGGGCAACGCGCCGGAATGGTAGAAATGAAACGCCAGCGCGATTGCCCACGCCAGCTCGAAAAAGGTGTCGAACCAATGCTCGAGCTTGCCCGCTTCCGAAGTCTCGACTTTGACCCGCGCCTGCTTGCCGTCGAGTCCGTCGAGCACGCCTATGGCGAGCGCACATAGAGTTCCCGCGACGAGATAACCGAAGGCAAACAGAATCGCCGTCATCCAGGCGACGAGATTGCAAAACCCCGTGAGTTCGTTAGGCGTGATCCGCGTCTTGCAGAGATGCCCGACGAGAAGAGTTTCAATCGGCGCGTGCACGAGCGCGGGCAAATCCTGCGAACCTTTCTGCGCGGCATCGAGAATGCGTCGCTCCGCGTCCTCGTTAGGCATCGGAATAAAGAGCAGCGGCAGATGCCGCCGCATCGTGAGCGAATACGTCGGCTGCTCGGCAATTTCCAAGGCGCGGATCGGTTGCGCGTCACTGCGCGAAACCGTTGCACCTGTCGGTTCTCCGATGTTCAACAACTGACACGGCTCCGTTTGCGCGAGCAAAAGCTGGAGCAAGCGCGGGTCCCAAACCGCATCACCCGGCAACGTCAGGCGCAGATCCGATTGTAGGGAGACCTCTTCGGTTGCCCCGATTTTCGGCAGGCGAAGCGCCCGCCCTACAATCTTCACTGCAATCTCGCTCCGCGGCGGCGAATCCTTACGCAACTCCGCCTCGATTGTCTCCGGCGTTTCCGAAATCACCACCGCCGCGCGGACGCCGACCCGCTGAAGCGTGCGCAAGAGCCGCTCCAGCAATGTGATGCCGCAAAGTTCGATCAGCGCACCGGGCGCGTTTGCCAATATGACGACCTGCATGTGCAATGGAAATTGCCTCGAAGCCTTTCCGGTGTTACGCCAGTTTTCGCAATGCCCGCCGCCGAATTAACTGCTGCGCCACTTCTCGCGGCCGAAGAGGACGAACGCGTTCCGCCGCTCTCGTTTCGTCTCCGCTACAGCCCATTGCTCACGCAAATGGTGATCGTCCGCCGCTGCAATCTTTCCTGCGCCTATTGCAGCGAGTTCGACAAAACGAGCGATCCGATTCCCTACCACATCCTCGAAGCGCAGCTGCGAAGACTGAAAAGCCTCGGCACTTTCGGCATGTCGCTCACGGGCGGTGAACCGACCCTTCATCCCGATCTCCCACGACTCGTTAGGCGCTGTCGCGAGCTGCGGTTCTTCCGCACCGGCATGATCACGAACGGATTTTTCTTAAAACGGGAGCTGATCGAAAAGTTGAACGCCGCCGGTCTCCAGGAAATGCAAATCTCGGTCGACGGCGTGAAGGGGAATGAGATCACGCAAAAGGTTCTCGATAACCTGCGCAAACGTCTCGTCGCGCTCCGCGATCACGCGAAGTTCAACGTCACCGTGAGCGGCGTAATCGGCGCCTGCCCGCCGGAAGAAGCGGAGGAAGTCGTCGCCTTCGCGAGCCAGATGGGGTTCACCCCGCGCGTCCTGCTCGTGCACGATCACAACGGCCAGCTCAAGCTGAGCGAGCGCGAGCTGCAGGTTTACAAGCGGATCGTGAAGACGCTGCCAAGAAGCTGGATGGATTTTTCCAGCTACCGCAAACGGCTCGTGCGCGACGGCGTTTCGCCGTTCAAATGCCGCTCTGGCAGCCGCTATCTTTACGTCGACGAATTCGGTCGCGTGAACTGGTGCGCGCAGACGCGCAACGTCTGGTCGAAGCCGCTTCTCACTTACACGCGCGACGATTTACGAGAGCAATTTTACACCTACAAAGCTTGCAACGAAACGTGTACCATTGGCTGTTCGCGCTCCGCGAGTCAGCTCGACAGTTGGCGCCCGCAGACCATCCGTTAGGTGGCGTAGCCGGTCATGTCTGACGAGGTCTGGCTGAGTTGCCGCGAGATAGAGCGTTTTCTCGGCGAAGAGGAAGAAAGCGTGCACGCGCTCCGCGGCGTTTCCCTCGATCTGGAACCGGGCAGCGTCCACGCCATCGTCGGGCCGTCCGGCTGCGGCAAGAGCACACTCCTTTACATCCTCGGCTTGCTCGATCGCGCGGACAGCGGCAGCCTAACGATCAACCACGAGCTTGTCTCCGATTTGTCGGACGATGAACTCTCGGAGAAGCGTAACGAACTGCTCGGCTTCATTTTTCAATTCCACTTTCTTCTCGAAGATTTCACCGCGGAGGAGAACATCATGATCCCGATGCGACGGCTCGGACACCGGACGGAAAGTGAGATGAAAGCGCGCGCCGGTGAACTGCTCACGGCTGTCGGGCTCGGCGGCAAACGGAGCCGTCCCAGCCGACATCTTTCCGGCGGCGAACAGCAGCGGGTCGCGATTGCGCGTGCGCTCGCCAACGATCCGCGCGTCATCCTCGCAGACGAACCCACCGGCAATCTCGACACCGCGAACTCCGAGCGCGCGTTCGAGGTTTTGCAGCGCATCGTGAAAAACGGCGGCAAAGCGCTCCTTCTCGTCACGCACAATCCCGCGATC
>DASXPA010000142.1:0-7761 GCA_036493915.1 Chthoniobacterales bacterium
CCGGCGAAGCGCGACTCCCTGGTGGCTTCGTCGGATTTGTTTTGCTTCCCTCGCGCTTGCTTTCGTTTCTCTATGCGGGAGCGTGCCAGCTGCGACGCCCTCCACTTACAAAGTGGTCGACCTGGGCGTTTTGCCGACTGGTTTCTCTAGTTCTGCCAACGGAATCAACGATGCCGGTGAGGTGGTTGGTAGCGCTTATGTGGGAGGCTACCCCCAAAACGACAACGGATACTACCACGCCTTTCTTTATAGCAATGGGACGATGCACGACCTCGGCATTTTCTCTGATGGAACTTTCAGCATCGGTCGCGGCATCAACAATGCCGGCACCGTCGTGGGTTGGGCTGATACCACGCTGGAATCGCCACCGGGTAATTTCACGATCCAGAACCAGGCGTTTATTTACACGGCGGCAGGAGGGCTGAGAACGATTGGAACCTTCCCAAGCGACGACCCAGGCCTCTACGGCCCTTACAGTTTTGCTTACGCCATTAACGCAGCGGAACAGGTTACAGGTTATAGTTACGACGACTTCTCTCACCCAATCAGCTCGAGCGGTGAATTCGCGTATATCTATCAGGGCGGGAACTGGACCAATATCGGTGCGGGCGGGAACTCGAATGGCAGTAGTCGCGCCTTTGCGATCAATGGCGCGGGCGTCGTCGCCGGCTATGTCTTCACGGACTCGAGCCAGCAGCACGCCTTTTTTGGCAGCGCCGGAAGTTTCGTGGACCTCGGAACGTTGAGCGGCGGGACTAATAGCGTCGCTTACGGGATCAACGATTCTGGCGTGGTGGTGGGCGCATCGGAGACCCCGCAGGGATTGCATGGCTTTGTTTATGAGAATGGATCGATGAAGGACCTCGGGACGCTGATGGGTGGAACAGTGAGCGAAGCTCGCGCCATCAATTCATCTGGTCAGATCGTCGGGGACGCGACGCCGGCCGGATCGTTCGGCGGATTCACCGTCGCTTGTCTTTATGCCGACGGTGTCGTCTACGATCTGAATACTCTCGTTGCTTCAGGACAAATGGGTGGCTTCTCGAATCTGTCGCAGGCGAACGCGGTCAATTCGAAGGGGTGGGTAGCCGGTTTCGGCACGATTGAGGCGACCGGCGACACGCATGCATTCCTCGCGATTCCCCTCAAAGCGAGTGGAACTGCCGCTGAGTCGCAAAATATCTCTACCCGGCTAAACGTGCAAACCGGTGACAACGTCCTGATCGGCGGCTTCATCATTACGGGCAGCGATGCCAAGAAGGTTATTCTTCGTGCCATCGGCCCATCCTTAGCCGGTGCGGGAGTCACCGGCGCGCTAGCCGATCCGACATTGGAGCTGCATTACCCGGATACCAGCGTCGTGACCAACGATAACTGGAAAGACACGCAGAAAGCAGACATCATGGCCAGCACCATTCCGCCCACCAATGACCTGGAATCCGCCATCGTCGAGACGCTCGCTCCCGGCGCTTACACCGCCATCGTGCGCGGAAAGAACGGAGGTACCGGCGTAGGCCTTGTCGAAGTTTACGACCTTGATCAAACGGCAAACTCTCAGTTAGCTAACATTAGTACCCGCGGTCTTGTCCAAACCGGCACCGACGTCATGATTGGCGGATTCATCCTCGGGCCGGCTGGCTCAAGCGGCGGCAAAGTCCTGATCCGCGGCCTTGGGCCTTCCATTCCCGTCGCTAGGAACCTGGCCGATCCGACGCTGGAGATCCACGACGGCAACGGCGTTAAGATCGATTCCAACGACAACTGGAAAATCAATGATTCGAGCGGTAAGTCTCAGGAAGCTGCCATTAGGTCGACTACAGTCCCGCCGACCAAAAACCTGGAGTCCGCCATTCTCACCACGTTGCCGCCGGGAAACTACACGGCGATTATGGCCGGGAAGAATGATGGCACCGGGGTTGGTCTAATCGAAATTTATAATCTTCAATGAAGTAACGCCCATGGCGGTTTCAAATCCTGAGACTTGGCCGCTTTGATGACGAGCGGAAGCTCTCCGAAGTGTAGCGTCGGCTGTCCCCAGCCGAAAATCATTTGGATCGCTCCGCTAAGGATAGCGGACTCTACAGCCACAGGTCTTGAACGCGGGAGCGCGTCGTCGCTCTGAAGGTCGGTAAATTTTCCTAGCCCGCTCCCGGTGCCGGCTTGGGCAACAAATCTGCTGTGGAAGAAAGCATGGCCACCAAACGAATGATTCGCCGGCGGGTGTGCGATAGCAAACCCCGTTACCGAAGTGAGATCATGGCGATGCGAGCGATCCTGCGCCTGCGGCAGAAGCACGAGGGAAGCTTCGCCCCCTTACGACCCTACCGCTGCTGCTTCTGTCACGGCTTCCATTTCGGCCACGCCCCTGGCGCCATAGCATAAAATCCTCGCCCCGGGTCGTCCGGTAATGAAGTGGAAAATATCGTTTCAAGGCCATTGCGATTGGGCAGCCCGCGCTCGCCTTCGACCGCATTACGCCAAAGACTGAGAGGCCCGCGCCTCGGTCCCGCAATTCTGGAAGACCGCGCCTCCTATCTCTAAAGAGCGGCCTCCTGTCCGGCCCGATCGTAGATCGAGATCCCGGCGCTCTGGATGTGCTCGACCAACCGCTCGTGCTTGAGCTTCGCGAAATGGGAAAGGTCGATCTTGTAAGGCAGCAATAGATCGTCCAGCGCCCAATAGATGCGCGAAATCAGGCGGTCGCTCAGTTCGTCGCCAAACAATGCCAGGTCGATGTCCGACCCACGTTGGTAGTTCCCCTTGGCGCGTGATCCGTAGAGGATCGCCTTCTCCACCTGTGGGAAAGCGGTCAGGACGCCCTGAATCGCGGAGATGGTTTTCTCAGGTAATCCGTGATCCATGGCCTGTTGTCACTTTGCCCTGGCCAATTCGTCGAACTTCTTCTCGAAAGCAGCGAAGGCCGGCGCGAAGCGTTCCAGCACATCTTTCGCAATCGCCTCCGCCACATCACAATCGTAGGTGTGCGTTGTGAGATTTCGCGCCTTGATCATCTCCATCCAGGTATCGCCATCCTCGACGAGACCATTCCGGAAAGCTTCCCGCGTGGCGTCCTTCGAACCGAAGATTCCGACATAGCCCTGCTCCCGGAGGAAATCTTTCAAGACGTTCCACGCGAGTTCGTGAGTGAATTCAAAAGCCTGAATGAGTCCCTGCTGCTCCAGCTCTGAGAGCGGCCTTTGCCGGGCCAGTGCGACGGCTCTTTGCAATTGGGCGAAAGCTCCCTTGAAACTTTCAAAGCGTTGCCTCCAACGGATGTCGGCATCTCGAGCCATGCCGGAGGCTACCAGTAAAAGCGGTGAGCGGCAGCGACTTTTTCAATGCCGACTTGCAGGACAGGCATGTTTTGCCCCTTGTAAAAAGCGCTCGACTTTTCCGAAAAAATCTGAGCACTATGATAATTGAACATCGCTTTCTTTCCCATGCGCGAACGATCTCAGAGCAGAAGTCCAGGATCGATGGGGATTGCCCTTTTCCTGTGCGCCATCTCGTTCACATTCGGCTGCTCCAAGAGCGACTCTGCGACTTCTCGCGATGTTAAACCCGCTTCGTCCGTAGCAGCGACAATTCCAGCGCCCGCTCCGGCGTCGATCGCGACCGCAATCGCAACGCCGAATCCGCCAACCGCCGCTGAACGCATCGTTGAGATCGATCGTCTTTTGGCGAGGCCGCTGACCGGCACGCCGGAGTCAGCCGATGAACGAACACTGCTCAGAGCGGAACGCGCGGCGCTCATTAGTTCCGGTCAGTTTCCCTCGCAATCGGGGAGTCAGGCGCCCGGCGACCCGGTCCAGTCAAATACCGCTCCAATGGAGCAGCACTCCGCCACTGATGCGCCCGGCGGCCAGATGGTCATTGCGAGCAACTCCCAGGCTTCGAGCCTGCCATTCCTGGAACAGCTGACTCCAACCGAACGTGACCATTACTTTCAGGAGCTATGGTTACAAAACGGCTCCTTTGTTGAGGTGAATCACAGCGGCTTCGGCTTTGGCGGGTTTCGAGTAAATCACAGAAGACCGAACATGCGGCCGCCCGCCCGGGCGCGGATAGCCAATCAGCCCTTGCATCACGGCCATTGAAAAGCGCCGTCTACAACCCGGGAAGCACGCCCACGAGCAAGTCGTTGTAGCCGTGGGACGTTGTCCCCGGCCCCGATGGCGCCGGGCTTGCGAGAGAGAGTATCTCTCGGCGCAGTTGCGGAACATGCCAAATACGACTGCGCTCTAACTTATTCACCCTCCGGCATCCAGTGTTGGGACAAAACGGGCGGACGGACTGGGATTGAGAGGGAGAAGGGCGCGTCGACTGTGTCGATAGTTAGCTTGTGTCCTCTTTTTTACCCTGCCTGATAGAAGAAGGCAACGGCGACAAACCTGGTTCTGCAGCCGAGGTCCGACTTTCGACCGAAGAACGCTGAACTGCGGCCTGAGGTGAAACGACAAAGGCGTCAGGTCTTCATACAACTCGACCGCTTAAAGCGGTCGAGTCTTATAGTCCTTGGCCGACCGAGAATCATTTGAGGCGGATGCCCTGCTGGTCATGTCTCGGTGAGCGCCGTTTGACGAATTCGAGCGCATCCGGCCTGAGGGGAGCGGACTTTACGAAAGAGTGGGGCATTCATCGTGCTGTCCAAAATTCATGGACCTGTACGATGTTCTCTCCGAAGGCTGCCACACGCCTCTCACCTCCCAGGAAATTGCCGATCTTTTTCAGGCTGGAAGTTTCGGTCGGGATGAGCCCTGCCGCCAAGTGGGAGTCCGCGCCTGGCGCACGATCGACGAACTCTTTCCACTCCTAAAATACGAATCGCGGCCTTCACAGTTCTTCGAAAAGCGCCGGCGTGAGCTGACTCCGCTTCCATTCATTGTCGCGAGCGCAGTAGCTTTCGCGCTCGCTGGCCTCGCCTATCTCATCTGGCCCCAAGGCGTGCCGATTAAAAGACACGCAGAAGCCAGGGAGCTGGGAAATGCGCCGTCGCACCTGCTGCCAGTGGTTGCGCGGTTCACAGCCATTCCCTCTTTCGTATCAACTCCTCCGTCGCTTAACACCTACCAAGACCCGGCAAATACCCAAAGCTTCTTCGCCGCAAAGCGGCAGCGCGAACAAGCGGAGCGTGAGCGGGCGGCGCGTGAACAAGCCGCCGTCGCTGCACAACGGCAAGCAGCCGCAGAACAACAGCGACAAGCGGCCCAGAAATCTGCCTGGAGAGATTACCACGTCCCACTAGATGAAGATTACATGATCTCAGTCGGCGGATCACCAGTAAGAGTGAAGGTCCATGACAACGACGTGACCAGTTTTGATGTTTGGATCAACGGAGCGTGGTATCGGGAAATCCCGAAGCAGAAGGGCATCACCCATTCCGGCACCGACGAAACCTTGATCTATGGCAACGGAGGCGCCTCGCTTTATTACGTCTGGGAAATCAGCGGCGAATTAAACCAGTGTCTATTGCGGGTAAGAGAGAATTAACCCCAACTACCGAAGCCGCGTTCCCGTTTGGTAATGGCGCGGTGAGAGCCGCTTCACGAACTCGAATTCTTTCCGGTAAGCAGCGACCTCCCACTGCCAGGCTTCCTGGATCCGGTAGTTCTTATCGTAGAGAATCCAGATCAGAACATCCCAATCGAAGTTCCGCGCCTTCGCGACGAGCGTCACGAGACTTCGCGGTTTCCCGCTCGGCCGATTCGCTTTCATTTGATATCGCCGACCGCGAAACTCGAAGTCATACCCGCGCCGGCCCGCGGTCGCGGTCCGCATGCAAGCCGAGTAATCGTCGAGCGAGCAGCAGATAAGCCGAGCCGCATCGAACTCGGAGAGAGCCGCAGTGATGTGCGGGGTATTGCCGAAAGCCCGCTCCCCACCGCAGCGCGATGTTTACCAATTCATCCCTTAGTTCGAGCATGAAGTTGTCGGTAGCAGTTTTCAGGCGAATCCCATAGGGGCAAAACAACGAGCGTTGCTCCCATCAGGCCGCGCGCAAGCGTAAAATTGCAAAGGCATCGCGCCGAAAGAAAATCCTTCGCGATCGCATATCGAAGAGCAAGGAGGCCTGTATCGAAAGTAAGCCCCGGGGTCAGACAATCTCTCAACGCGTTGGCACAAATCCCAAAAGGCGCAATTCCAAGCTCCGGGTAGCGCAGAGCGCAATTCACAGGAGCAAAAGTAACAACTTTGTTACTTTTTGGTGCAACCAGCCACCGAAATAGCTGCGATTCTATGAGCGCAAAGTGAACGATTCACCACGTAGCGGTGTTACCACTTCGGTATCAAATACTGCACGCAGCACGATCTCATCTCACGAGATCGACTTTCGCCAAACGCCATTTCCCCGCGCAACCTGGCAGATCGCAGCAATTTTTGAGGATTTTTTCCGATAGCAGAATACCCAACCGAAGATCCAGGAGCAAAACCACCATGAAGTTCTTATCGACGATTACCATCGCCTTGGTGACGTTATCGTTCGCCCAGACAGCATCGACAATGTCGCCTCCGGCTCAAACGTCTCAGCCGAGGCAGCTTTCCCTTGCCGATCGTGTCGCTTATCAGCACGCGATCGAAGAAGTCTATTGGCGTCACCGGATTTGGCCGAAGGAAAACGCTTCGCCTAAGCCGTCGCTGGACGAAGTGATGTCGCCATCTCAGATAGAAAATAAGGTGGAAAACTATCTGCGGAACTCGCAGGCGTTGAAGGATTACTGGCAACGCCCAATTACGGCTGAGCAATTGCAGGCTGAAATGGAGCGAATGGCGCAGCACACGAAGCAGCCAGAGATGTTGCATGAACTTTTTAAAGCGCTCGGCGACGATCCATTCGTCATCGGGGAATGTCTGGCGAGACCGGCGTTAGCGGATCGATTAGTTAGAAGCTGGTACGCGGATGATCAAAGATTTCACGGCCAGTTGAAGCAGCGCGCCGAAGCTGATCTCCAGGCGCATGCGAGCGTTCAGGAGATGAAACAGTTAGGCGAGAACTACACCGAAACCGAATTCGTCAAGAGTGAGGACGCGCAAGAGAAAGCCAGCCGGGGCGTTAATCCGGAGATAAAACTGAATAACCAGACGTGGGATGAGAAGGTGCAAAAGTTGGCTGCAATGTTCGATAGAACTGCAGGCCATCCTTTAAACGAGACGGATCCCGCAATTGCCGAACGCCGTCCGTCTCTATCGGGGCGCCCTCGCCAGGGCGAGCAGGCTCAGGTCGCGCCCAACCAGTCTTTACCGGTAGGAAAACTCAGCTCCTTGCAGGAAGATCAAGGGCGTTTTTACGCGATCGCAGTCCTTAGCAAAACCAACGACCATTTAAGAATCGCGACGGTAGCATGGCCTAAGGAGACATTGGAGTCATGGTTAGCCAGAGCAGAAAACGGAACGCCTGAGGCGATGGCGACGGCAGGTGCCAATTACAGGCTTCCGACAATATCAGATGGGAATGGATGCAGTGATGATACGTGGGCAGCTACTCCCAACCCCACGCCCGATGGCCGGGGCGGTCACACAGCAGTGTGGACCGGCAGTGAAATGATCATTTGGGGTGGGTACTATTGCTGTGGCAACTTCTTGAACACTGGCGGAAGATACAATCCCAGCACGGACAGTTGGACCTTCACTAGCACGACCAACGCGCCCGATGGCCGGGAGCTTCACACGGCAGTATGGACCGGCAGCGAAATGATCGTCTGGGGCGGAATTTACGTCGATAACAGCGGCGGAAAATACACTCCGAGCACCGACAGCTGGACA
>DASXPA010000143.1:0-12907 GCA_036493915.1 Chthoniobacterales bacterium
GGGAACAACGCGCAGCTGGCAGCGGCGCTCGGCCTGGAAAAAACGGAGCCGTTTCTGGTCGTGAAAAGCCAGCCGCTCGGTCTCCGCGCGGAGGCGAATCTGCGTCGCAATGAAATCCTCACCAAACTCGAAGAGTCGTTAGGCGGCCGTATCCGCTGCATCGGAGCCGGCCCCATGGAAACGAAACGGATCGGGATCGTGACCGGCGGGGCCGGTGGCGAAATTTATCAGGCGGCGAGAGAAGGCGTCGATACCTACATCACGGGCGAGGCACCGCATTGGGCGGCGGTCGCGGCGGAAGAACTCGGCCTGAACTTGTTCCTCGGCGGGCATTACGCGACTGAGACTTTTGGAGTAAAAGCGCTCGCTGCCGCCTTGGCCAAGCGCTTCGAGATTCCTTGGGAATTTCTCGATCACCCGACGGGTTTGTGAGCAAAGCGTTGTCATCCTGAGCGGAGCGAAGGATCTCGCGGGCGTGCAAGAACTGTCTCTAAGCTGTCGCGCATTCGGACGTTCGTGAGGTCCTTCGCTGCGCTCAGGATGACAACCCTGTTTCTGAGATTAAATCCGACAGCCTGACTAGCGACAGAGAAACAGAACCAGCTATCAGATTCGCAAGCGACTAGGTTGATCTGTTGGTGGAAATTCCCACCGTGAACGGAGGGACGCCATCGCAGTTGACGCGCGCAGCGGATGCGCTCAGGTCGTAAGCGTGCCGACTGACTCTGCGCCCGAGGGCGCGCGCCCGCTCCGCCTCCATTTTCTGCGCCGGTTGAAGTGGTGGGTTTGGTTTACCGAGGTCATCCACCTGAGCGATCTTCAGATCACGCTTTGCTGGGCGGGAATCATCGGCTTCGGCGGTGCCCTGACTTCGATCGCTTTTCGTTATGCGACGAGCGTGCTGCATAAGCTCATGACCGGAAGTACGACCCCCGGTCTCGTAGAAAGCTTCATGGCCCTCTCGTGGTGGGCGCGCCTGACGATCCCGGCGGTAGGTGGTCTACTTGCCGGTCTCGTGCTCTACCTCGGAACGCGCTGGCGCGGCGGCGTGACGACGAGTGACTACATGGAAGCGGTCGTGCTCGGCGACGGGAAAATCTCCACGCGGCGAAGCATGGTGAAGTGTTTGTCGGCCGCTTTCACGGTCGCTTCGGGCGGATCAATCGGACGCGAAGGTCCGCTTGTCCAATTGTCATCGCTGGTCGCGTCGATCCTCGGCCGTCTGCGCGGCTGGTCGACGCCGCGATTGCGCTTGCTCGTGGGCTGCGGCGCAGCAGCAGGCATCGCCTCGGCTTACAACGCTCCGATCGCGGGAGCGCTTTTCGTCGCCGAAATCGTCCTCGGAACGGTGGCGATGGAGATTTTCGGCCCGCTCGTTTTTTCCTCGGTCATCGCGACCTTGACGATCCACGGTTTCCTCGGCGCGGACCCGATTTATGCCATCCCGCATTTCAGTCTGCACTCGAATTGGGAGATTGTGCCGTACCTTCTCCTCGGATTACTCGCCGGCTTGGCGGCACCGTGGTTTCTCCGGCTGCTCGATTTGAGTGAAAAACTGGTCGGCCGCTCGCGGGTGCCGCTGTATCTAAAAATGTGCGTGGGCGGCCTGATCGTCGGTGCGCTCGCCGTCTGGTATCCGGAAGTGTGCGGCAACGGCTATAACGCCGTGAATAGCATTCTCGCGGGAAACTGGGGCTGGCAGATCGTAGCCGTCATTCTGCTCTGTAAAGTGCTGGCGACGGCGGCGACCTTCGGATCGGGCGCGGTCGGCGGAGTCTTTACCCCAACGATGTTCGTTGGCGCGAGTCTCGGCTACCTCTTCGGCGCGCTGGCGGCCCATTTCCCCGCTGGCCTGACGATGAACCCAAGCGCCTTCGCCCTTGTCGGGATGGGGGCGTTTCTCGCCGCCACCACCCATGCGCCGATCATGGCGATTATCATGATTTTCGAGCTGACTCTTGATTACCAAATCATCCTCCCACTCATGCTCGCGTGCGTGATTGGTTACTACACTTCCGTGAGCTTCGAGAAGCGCTCCATCTACAGCGAGGCGTTGAAACGCAAAGGGGCAGGGGACTATCGGCACCAGCTCGCCGAGCTGCACGTGCGCGACCTCATGAAGCCCGATCCTCTGACTGTCTCACCGACCGCGCGCTTCGCCGAGATCGGGGAAAAGTTTATCGCCAATCGGTTCAACTATCTTTACGTGACGGAGGAGGGGCGTTTTCTCGGCGCGATCTCGCTGCACGACATCAAGAACTACCTCAACGCGCCCGAGCTCGCCGAGGTGGTGATCGCGGGCGACATCGTGCGCGAGGATTTCCCGATCATTCATCCTTCGGCGTCGCTCAATGAGGCGCTCGACCGTTTCGCCCGCCACGTCGGGGAGCGGCTGCCGGTGGTAACAAATCACGGCATCTCCCGCCTTGTCGGCAGCCTGGCCAAGACCGATGTCATCCTCGCCCTCGCCGGCAGCGACAAGCGCCAGCTTCAGCCTAACGAGTGAAGGACTGTTGGGCAGAGGAGTAATCGCGCGATACCACAAGTTCTCCCGATTGCCTGCGCGGCAAACTTAGAACCGGACGGTGAATTGGACCGCAAACGTGCTCCCAAGATGCGACGAGACAAAGTCACCGCAGGCCAGGCTGTACTGCAACTTCAATTGTGTGTGCGCAGTGAAACGATAGCCGGCCGCGAGATCGATCCGGGCGATGTCAGGCGTCCGCACCACTGCCGCGCTGCCGGCGTCGTGCTCGTTGTCGAACAACTCCTGATTCCACCGCAACGCCACGAAAAGTTGAGGCGTTAGCTTGTATTTGGCTTCGATGTAATAGGTGAAGACATCGGCGTTACCGAAATGCGGCGCTTCAAAGCGCGTCTCAAACACTTCCGCCCAAAGTTGGAGATGCCCGCGGGCGTAGCTCACATCCTGCCCGAGCAAAATCTCGCGGTAGTCTCCCAAGTTCGCGACCGCTCCGGACAGCGCGTCAGCGGGGAGGTAGCTGCCTTCCGCGGCGGAAAATCCCAGCCGCCAGGCCTCGTTAGGCTGAAGCCCGACCCGCAGATCGACCGCGGGATGCGAGAAGTTGTAGTCCTCCCAAGTTTCCGGCCGCGACGCGAGGGCCGCGTTCTTCAATTCCGCCGCATATTCGAAAATTCCGAGCCGCCCGGAGACGGCGAGACCGGCGGCATAGACCGGGCCCCAGACGATAGGTAGAAACTCATACTTCTCCGAGCCAACGGCGACATGACTTTGATTCGTTAGGGGGACTTCCATATCCGAAACCCCGGTGACAGTTTCGTAGGGAAGGGGAGCGGACACAAAGGGGTTCTCCCACGAATGATGCCGTTCGATCCAGCCGCCGATGACCGTGGCGAATTTTCCTGCCTGGAAAGTGAAACGGTCGTCGTTCCAAGGAGTCAGGCGAAGCAGATACTCATCGGCCCGTACCTGCGTCCCCCGATCCGTCGGGTCGAAGCCGGTGTCGAGCCGGCTCTGGGCAAAAAAGTAAAGGTGCGCTCCCAATTGGGCATCGAGAAAAACCGTCAGCCGCGGTGTGAAAAGGTCGTGTCCGTCTGCCCGAATCAAGCCCGGAGGTGGTTGCGGGAAATGGTAATACTCAAGATCTAATAACCCACTCAGGCGGGCGCGCACTTGATCGTTCGCCACGCTGATCGAGAGCGCTTGATCGACCCGATCGAGAAAATCCTCCGCGCAGACGATGCCGCCGCACGTGCAGCAGAACCCCGCACAAAGGAAGGCGATCCGTTTCATCCTCGGTCGCGGGCGGGTGTCGTCGCCGCGCGAAAAATGGCGACGAATTCCGTCCATTGGGCATTGGAGCGAAGGAGGCGCAATTCTCCTCCGTGCAGCCGCATCAACTCGCGCGCCAAGTTTAGGCCGAGGCCGTGCCCCGGCACATCGTCCGTGCCAGCGCGATGGAAACGCTCAAAAATGTAGGGCTGGGCCTCGACCGGAATGCCGCGGCCGGTGTTCGCGATGTGCAACTCTACCTGCTCATCCTTTTGGCGGACCTGAATGCGGATGACTCCGCCCGCACGGTTATATTTGCGCGCGTTATCGAGCAGATTTTGCACGACCAATGCAGTGAAGTCTGTCTCTCCGGCAATCTGCAAGCCGGCGGGAATGTCGCTTTCGATCTTGAGATCCTCCGTCTCGGGCAAGGCCCGCAGATCGTCGGACCATTGCTCAATCAGATGCGTCAGGTCGACCGTGCCGAGATTGAGCTGCAATCGGCCCGCGTCCATCCGCGAAAGCAGAAGCAGATCGTCGATCACCCCGGTCAGCCAATAGGTCTGGTGCACGAGTGCAGAAATTTCTTCGTAAACTTCCGGCGCAAAATCGTCGCGCGCGAGCAGGCCGTCGAGTCCCGCGCGCAGGACCGTGATCGGACTCTTGAGTTGGTGTGAGGCGTCGGCGGAAAAGCGCGCGGAGCGTTGCAATTCTTCGGCGGTCGTGCGCAGTTTCGCCTCAGCCCGCCGCCGTTCGCCCAGGTTTTTCTCGGAAACGACCAGGAGCTTTTCCACCGGCCGAGACAAGCGGCCGGCGAAAAATTCGCTGATCGCAAATCCTCCGACAAGAAAGAGACCGCCCGCGCCGAGAATCTTCCAGCGCAAACGGCGCTCGTGCGCCAGCAACTGCTGCAGCGGATAAACGCACACTTCGTAGGCGGGCGGATAATTCGAGTGCGGATTAAGGCGCTTCCAAAAAAGCAGGCACGGCCGGTCGTTGATCTGTCGGCGCAAGCTGTGGGATTTTCCCTCGCCTTGCGTCAGGTCGCGCTCGACTTCCCTGCCCACCTCGACGCGCGCCGCGGGTTCCAATCCCGAGAGCTGCAGTTTGCCGTCCACTAAAATGCCGCTTTGCATTCCCGTCGCGGAGCCGCGTCCGACCGCCTCGAGCGGCTTAAAGCCAAGCACGAGCGCCGCGATCACTTCGTTCGTTTCAGTAGAGCGAATCGGGAGTGCGATCATTTCGTCCACCGTCGAATTGCCTGCAGCATCGCGCCGCGCGAGATAGCCGGTTTGCATTGTCCGCGAAAGCTTATTTTGGGAAAGTCGCCTTTGCTCGTTAGGCCGGAGCCGGCCTGCCGAAATCTCGCGCGGCGGTATCAGCACTGCGCCGCGGTGGTCGAGGAAACGATAAAACCGTGCGTGCAACGTCGCGGTCGTTCCGGAGGCCATGACATCGCGCAGCTCGTCCTCGGCACTCGGGTAAAGCAGATCGAGCGCATTATCTTCAAGCGCGGCGTGGATGCGCGCATTCTGCGCGAGAGCCTGAGAGCGATCAGCCACTGCCGCCTGGCGTAAGTTCTGCAGGCGATCGAGTGCTGCGATCTCGATCTGGAAATCATGTTCCAGTCTCGCCTGTGCTTCGGCCGTCGCCCGGCGTTGCGCGACATAGATGCCTAACGAAGTTAAGACGCAAATGATCAGCATCATCGCCAGGAGCAGCTTCGTGCGGAAACGTTGAAAACCCGCCGGGCGCCGTTCGGCCGCGCGGTTCACGGGAGATCCACGTGGAGTGTGGCGGCCGGTTTGAGATCGACCCGGTGCTCCCACGTGCTCCTACTGTTGACCCAGGCTTTGACGGTAAAACGCCCGGCTGGCAGGTTCGCTAGGCGAAAATTTCCCGCCGCGTCGGTGATCGTAAAATAAGGCGTGTCGAGGACGAGAATAAGCCCGCGCATGTGCTCGTGAATGTCGCAGCGCAAGGTCACCAGGCCCGGTTTGTCGAAGAGGACGGTAGGCGGCGGCTTTTCCCCAGGCGGATAACGCCCGAGGTCGAAGCGTTTCGTCGGCGAGTAGGAAAAGATATTGTGATAGGTGTCGTCGAGGTTCGGAAAATCGACTTTCGTCCCGACCTCGATCGCGAGCAGCGGAGGGACGAAGGCGAAATTTTTCTGCGCGATTTGCTTGGTCGGTAAGTGCGACGGCTTCGAAAAGGAACCCTCCAGCCAGACGACTGCGCGCGGCGGGTTTGTAGCGAGGATGCCGCCTTTGCTCACGATCTCGTAATGCTCGCTCATGACGGGCGCGAAATGGGATTTCGGCAGGGCGACTTTGCCTTCGAGGGTCCCTTGTGCGAGCGCGGCCGCCGGCGCCAGCGCGAGGGCAGCGACGAGAGACGCGCATTTCATCACAGAGAAAGCGTAGCAGAACCCCTTTCAGACGAAAGCGAAACTCCGGCAGCATCGCTTTGCTTTGTGAGTGGCGCAAAGAATCCCGGCGTCACCGCGATTTGGTACCGAGCGAGTAACAATCCTGTTACCAAGCCGGGGTTGCAGCCCGCTCACGACCAGGAAGAGAGTTAGCTTGCAGTTAGAGAAAATAGCACAGCCAAACTTATCAATCTTATGAAAAGCAAAACCTCGGAAAATCGACTTACAAACTTGGAACGCCTTGGTGATCTACTGCCCGCTCCTCACCCTTTGGCGCGGCGATCGTTTCTGCGCAGCCTCGGCATCGGCGCCGCCTTACTCACACCCATTGCCGGCGTTCTTACGGGCGTCGCTCGTGGGGCCGTGGGTAACTCCAATAGTATCAATGCCGGTGACGCCGCGATCCTGCGTTTTCTCGCTGCGGCCGAATTGCTTGAGACTGATCTCTGGCAGCAATACACCGAACTGGCCACCGGCAACGAGGCCTATATGGAAGCCATCGAAGCGATCGACGATGATTTCCCGCAATACATCGCGGATAACACCGACGACGAGCTGAGTCATGCCACCTTTCTCAATGCCTACCTCGCTTCGGTGGGCGCCGAGCCAGTCAATCTCGATGCTTTTCGCACGCTGCCGAGCAGCCAGGCCACCGGCGCGCAGCAAATCGGCCGGCTCACTAACTTGATGAATCTTACCGTCGATACCAGCTGGTGGATTCGTTATCGGAACAATCGGAGTCCGGACTTCGGCGTGGCCTTCGCTTTTCCACAACTCATCAGGATTACGAATCGCCCTGCCATCCCGCCGCACGACTTTCCCCCTGGTTCCGACGAGATCCAGGCGATTGCCAATACCGCAGCCTTCCACTTCGGCACCATCGAGCAAGGGGGCTCGAGCCTTTACGCTTCGCTCGCGACCAAGGTTTCCGACCTCACCGTCCTTCGCATCGTGGCCAGCATTGGCGGCGTGGAAGTGTATCACTTTGCCATCTGGAGCGACGGCGCGGGCAATGTCCCGGCAGTTACTGTTCCAGGGCTTACTTTTCCTGACATCGAAAAAGCCTTCGACGGAGATCCGTTGCGCGAGAAAGACTTGATCATGCCGGAGCCGACTCAGTTTATTGATGCTAGCTTGCCGGTCTGTTCGGTGATCCGCCCCACCGCGCCGCGAAATGCTGGAGCGGTCGCGGCCGCCCGCGCACTTACTGACTCTGGACTCTTTGCGGGCCAAAGCCCCGCCTTTTTCCAGTCTTTGCAAGAGCTGGCCCAGGCGGCCGACGCCGCCTTCAGAATCTGCGCGTAAGTAACTTTCGTGGGGCTCATAGCTGCTCCGTGGTCGCGATTGCGGAGCAGTTTCCGCGGGTGTGGAAGCATGCGGGCTTTCTTTGGAAGTTGCTCTCGAGGCAAACTTCTGTCACTAACCAAGATATGCGGGTACTCGTAATCGAGGATGACTCCCGCCTTGCCCGGCAGATCGCGCGCGAGCTACAGCGGGTGAACCATGAGGCCAGCGCGTGCCATGATGGTGCGGAGGGCTTGCATGCAGCCCTGGAAAACCCGCCTGATCTCATCATCCTCGATATTAACCTGCCAGGTCTCGATGGCTTTTCTGTCCTGGCCCGGTTGCGGGCCGATCATTCGAGTGCGCGTATTCTCATTCTTACCGCGCGGGCCGACGTCAACGATCGCGTCAAGGGCTTAAGAGCTGGAGCGGATGACTATCTCCCAAAGCCCTTCTCCATGAACGAGCTGATGGCGCGAGTCGATGCCTTGGGGCGGCGCGCTGCGACTCCTACCGCGAGCGACTTGCTTGAAGTCGCCGATTTACAAATGGATGTGCAACATCGGCGGGTGCGCCGCGCAGGAGAAGCTATCGTTCTGTCGCCGCGAGAGTTCGACGTCCTGCAAATCCTCATGCAGGAACCGGGCCGGGTTTTTTCCCGGACGGAACTGTGCGAACGAATTTGGCAGCGCCAGCATGAATACGATACACGGACGGTGGAGATATTTATTAGCCGGTTGCGAAAGAAGGTCGATTTTGGTTTTGCTGTCGCGTTAATCCATACGACGCGCTACGTCGGCTACGCGATCCAGCCACCCCACTCGACGGCGTCCTCGACATAGATGATCCCGTCGCCCGGCACCGGCGATGACTCTGGCTGGAACAGAACACAAACCGATTCTTCTCCTCCGGCCTCTGGAGCTCGTCGCAGCGAAACGGCCGCGCGAAGGTTACTGCGTGTTCCTCTTCGAATAGTTGGCATCATGACGCGGAGGACGGCAACTCGCTGAACCACTCCGCTACCAAATCGCTTTCGCTCTTTCCAGCGACTCCCTAAGGTTACGAGGACTGAAGAGCGGATAATGAACATCACACAAACACGAGCAGCCGGCAGGGGAGTAATTGCTCAATACCGAGCGCACCTTCCGATAGCGGAGACGACACGAGTGGTGTCATTAGGCGAAGGCGGGACGCCGCTGATTTTTTCGCCGCACTTGAGTAATGCGGTCGGGCGCGAATGCGAGGTTTTCGTCAAATACGAAGGCTTGAATCCGACCGGTTCCTTCAAGGATCGCGGAATGACGGTGGCTGTCTCAAAAGCGGTGGAGCGCGGCGCTCGAATGTTGATTTGTGCTTCGACCGGGAATACTTCTGCGTCCGCGGCGGCTTATGCAGCGCGCGCCGGGATCGATTGTGCGGTCGTCTTGCCCGCGGGAAAGATCGCGAGTGGGAAAATGGTGCAGGCGTTCGCCTACGGCGCGCGGATCGTCGCGATCGAGGGGAATTTTGATCAGGCACTCGAGATCGTTAGGCAGCTTGGAACGCACGAAGATTTTGCGATCGTAAACTCGATCAATCCCGACCGGATCGCGGGACAGAAGACGGCGGCGTTTGAGATCGTGGAAGAGTTAGGCGACGCGCCGGACTTTCATCTTTTGCCGGTTGGAAATGCAGGCAATATCACCGCTTACTGGGCCGGCTATGAGGAGTTTTGCGCGGTCTGCAATGCGACGCGGCGTCCCCACATGATCGGTTTCCAGGCGACTGGCGCGGCGCCGATTTATCGCGGGGAAGTTGTCCTTAGGCCAGAGACGATTGCCACTGCCATCCGCATTGGAAATCCCGCGAGTTGGTCGGAAGCGAATCGCGCCATCGCCGAATCGGACGGCGCAATCGACATTGTGAGTGATGAAGAAATTCTCGCCGCACAACGCTGGCTTGCGAGCAGAGAGGGCGTCCTTGTCGAGCCGGCGAGCGCGGCGCCGATCGCCGGTTTACTGCGCGCTTGTCGGGCCGAAGATTCGTCGCACTTTACGACCGCCTCGATTCCCGACGGCAGCCGGATCGTTTGCACCGTGACTGGTCACGGATTGAAAGACCCGGAAATCATTTCATCGGTGGTCGCGCTGCCGACACCTGTTTCGCCTAACGAGGAGGAAGTATTGCGCGCGCTCGAGCGGCCGCAGAGTTGACACCGCCACAAGAATGAGGAAAACGGGGCGGCGTTAACCATGGGCCTGATCGTTCAGAAATATGGCGGTACTTCCGTCGGCAGCGCGGAACGCATTCGCAAAGTCGCTGCGCGCATGCTCGCGACGCAGCAGGCGGGGCACGATGTCGTCGCCGTGATCTCCGCGATGGCCGGCGTGACTGACAACTTGATCAAACTTGCACACGAGATGTCGCCGCAGCCGAGCGAACGGGAGATGGACGCGCTTCTCGCTACCGGCGAGCAAAGCGCGAGTGCGCTCACTGCGATGGCAGTGAATGCGCTTGGTGGAAAAGCCGTCTCATTAACAGGCGCCGCCGCCGGTATTGTCACAGACGGAATTCACACGAAGGCGAAGATCTCGCACATCTCGCCGCGGCAAATCAACGAACTCCTCGCGGAGGATTACATCGTGATCGTCGCTGGCTTCCAGGGACAGAGCCCGCAAGGCGCGATCACAACGTTAGGCCGCGGCGGCTCCGATCTCACCGCGATCGCGCTCGCGGCCGCGTTGAAGGCGGATGATTGCCAGATTTTTACCGACGTCGATGGCGTGCACACTTGCGATCCGCGGGTCGTTCCGGACGCGAGCAAGATCGACGAGATCGCTTATGACGAGCTGCTCGAAATGGCGGGCGCCGGCTCCAAAGTGATGCAGGCGCGCGCGGTGGAGTTTGCGAAAAAATTCGGAGTTGGCTTCGAAGTGCGCTCGAGCCTCAAGGACGAACCCGGCACGAAGGCGAAGCCGGCGCCTGCGAGCATGGAAGATGTCGTTGTCCGTGGCGTCAGCCTGGAGCGCAATCAGGCGAAGGTGACGATCTGCGGCGTGCCCGATCGGCCGGGATGCGCGGGAATGATTTTCTCGGCGATATCGGCGGCGAATCTAAGCGTGGATATGATTGTGCAAAACGCTTCCAGCACCGGGACGACCGATCTCTCTTTCACTTTGTCGCAGGACGATTTTCCACTCGCGGAGACGGTCCTGCGGCCGCTCGTGCCGAAGATCGGCGCCACGGATATGACCGCTAAAATCGGCGTGGCGAAGCTCAGCGTCGTCGGTATCGGCATGCGCTCGCACGCCGGAGTGGCCTCGCGGCTTTTCGCCTGTCTTGGCGAGGCCAGAGTCAACATCCAGCTAATCTCGACTTCTGAAATCAAGATTGCCGTCGTCGTCGACGAAGCCGAATTGGAGCGCGCCGCGCAGGCGACGCATGCGGCCTTCGGTCTCGCGCAACGGCGGCCCGCTTCCTCTTCCCCCGCCTAACGACTGCTTTTTAGGCTAACGAGCCTTGCCTGACGATCATTGTTTGCCCACGGGTACGACATAATATTCGCCGACCCCAGCCATTCGGATTTTCCAACCAAAGAAGGTCTTGTAAACCGCCGTCGCCGGGTGGTCCTTCGGCGGCCCATCGTAGCGCGGCGTCCGGTCGGTGATTTCCCATTGCGAGCCGTCTTCGAGGGGAATGATCTGCCGGGTCGAGATGCCTTGGACGACACCGTCGACTCGGCTCACGATCAGATGCAGCTTCTCGTGCTTGACCGCTTTGCTCGCAGCTTTCTCCTCGATCTTCTCGCGATCGCCTTGCAGCCACCGATTCAACTTTTCCAGCTCAGCCGGAGTCAATTTTTCCAAACCGGCGGCCTTGAATTGCTCCGGACTCATTTCCTCCTGGATGCTGGCCTTCTCATTCTGGGCGGCGGCGGTCGTGGCGTAGCCTAACGAAAAGCCAAAAGCGAGCAGGGGACCGAGAAGCAGAGAAAAGAAACGCAAGTGGTGTCGGTTCATCAGATCGAATGGAAAAGAGCCGCAGCGTAACAAGTGGCGGCGCCGGGTCAAGAGCGCAGCGGATCTGATCCAGCTCCAGTCCACGGTCAACCCATTCGGCAGGCGCCAATCTCGTTCTGGTGCTGGGGCGTTGGCTGTCTCAGCCGAGTGCGGGACGAGCGAAAGAGGTGCGCTGAGGAGAGCGCAGAAAACAACCATTCCTCTCGCGAATGTCGATTGAGCCGATGAAGAAACTTCTGTGCTCAATTCGAGGGACGCGCGGAGCCGCGGGTCGTAACCTTTATTGACGACGATCGCTCACAGATCCTTTTGCATCTGGAAGTGTTCGATTTCGCCAAAAAGCTTGCCCGCCGGCCCTTTGATCCGGTAACCGTGCTCTTGATAGAATCGCACTGCCGCTTCACGCGCATTTAACACCATTAATTTCGCGCCAGCTTCACGCGCGCGCTGCTCTAGGTTCTGCAGAACGAGACTGCCAAGGCCGCGGCTTTGGGCATTCGGATCCACCGCCATAAATCGAATCTGCGCCTCGACCGGCGAATTCAAATGCATGCGCCCGGCGGCGAGCGCCGCGCCGTGCGTATCACGAACCATCAGATGCACGCTCTCATTTTCGCGATCGTCGCGTTCCGACCCGCGGGGCTGTTGCCAGGGCGCGCGCAAAACGCGCCAACGAAGATCGAAATAGCGCTCCAAATCCGCCTCTGTCGTCGGCACGATCAGCGATTCTCCCATCCGAAGCTCCGAGGAAGCCGGTCGATTCATGAACTAAAGATACCGAACTTGCGACCAATTTGAAGATTCGCCTGAGCGGAGGGGATTCGAACGAGCGACCTTCAGGGGAAGCCTTCGAGCGATCCAAGGCGGGCCATTGCAACGTCAATAATAACATCATACAATGTATGTCATATAAAATCCTCCGGTGTTGGTTCTGATTCACGTTATGGTTTTTCAAATCCGGCCAGTGCCTTCTCGAAGATCGCATCCTCTGCCAGCCGACGTGCCGCCGCTTTCGCGGCCTTCTGCGCTTCGAATTTAGGATGCCAATACATTTCTGTCATCTCGACAACGCGTTCTAAACTCCAACGGCTTTCTTCGATGCCTGCGGCGACCGCTGGCGTTGTTCCGAGCGTCTTGTGCTTCCGCACGAAGTTGTAAACGCCAAGCGTTAGCGCAATCGCGCATTTGTGCGTGGCGAGGTCTTTCGAATAACCGAGTCCCTGGCGTTGGAACCGCTTTAGTTCCTGCCTAACTGTCAGGAACAGGCGCTCAATATGACTCGTGGTGAGGCTTTCTAAGTCCGGCGAGCCGACCACCGCTTCCCGCTCCGCTGTGACCATCTTGCGGACGCCTTCATTGCGTCCGAAGCGGGCCAGCGTGCCGTCCGGTAGTTGAGGCTCGCCGAAAATCTTTGTCTCCGTGCCGTAGGAATATCCCTCGTAT
>DASXPA010000144.1:0-63295 GCA_036493915.1 Chthoniobacterales bacterium
CCGACGCGGGGCGACCGGCCGCATCGAAACCGAAAGTGAAAGCGCGTCCGACAGGATCGGTCAGACCAACAAGGCGATTGAGCTCATCGTAAAAGTAGGTCGTGGTGCCGACGCTGTCGTTCATGGTGCCGCGGCGATTCAAGATGTCGTAAGTGTAGGTAAGGCTTGCCCCGGAGCCGTGGTTCTGTGTCGTCTGCGTTAGCCGCGAAAGTGCGTCGAAAGTGTTCGTGATAATACTATCGTTGTCATTAGCGGAGCTGAGATTTCCAACAACATCATAGGTCATTCGGACGGTATCAGCGGAAACACCATTTGGGAGGGCGGGCAGGTTGATCTGTTTTAGCCGGTTTAGAACATCATAGTCGTAGGTAATGACCGTTCCATCGCGACGCGTCAGACCGACCAGGTTGCTTTGACCGTTGTATGCCAGTGTGATTGAGCGGCCCAAGGCATCAGTCGCGCTCGCAATCCGGCGGCGGGAATCGTAGGTCCAGGAGCGGGCGTGCCCGTTAGGGTCGGTCAAGGTGAGCAGGTCGCCATTGAGGTCGTAGGCGTAGCGGCTGATGCCTCCGTCGGCCGCGGTCGTTTGGGTGACGCGGTTCATCGGGTCGTAGAGGCTTCCGCTGATCCGTCCCGCCGGATCGGTCGTGGCCGTCACCCGGCCCGCGAGATCGTAGGCAAGCGTCGTTGTCCGCCCAAGCGGATCGGTGACGGTCTCAGGCAGGCCGCGCGAGTTGTAGCGGATGGTGGTGGTGTGGCCGAGCGGATCGGTGCGGGTGAGCAATTGCCCCGCGCTGTTGTAGGTCATGGTATCGGCATGGCCTTGCGCGTCGGTTACGGTGATCGGATTGCCCGCGCTATCGTAGGCAATGTCGGTGGCATGGTTGAGCGCGTCCCGGATCGAGGTCGGCTGGTTGAAAATAGGTTCATAGGTAATAGTGCTTTCGGCAGAAGTGGCTAGGAGCGTCGTGCGGGTGAGGTTTCCCTTTCCGTCGTAAAAGAGCGCAAGCTGGTTTCCATTGGCCTGGGTCATCCCGGTGAGGTTGCGATCGTTATTGTAGGCAAAAGCCGTTTGCTGGTTCAGCGCGTCACTCCTGATCAGCGGCTGCCCAAAAGCATTGAGCGACGATTGGCTCGGGTGGCCCAAGGCATCCTCCATGTCACTGCTGGTGGCGCGCGTCAGACCGGCCGGAGTGGTGGAATCGCCGATGGCGCCGACATCATCAATCCCGCGGCTGACAAGCGGCTGGTAATGGTAAATGGCGCCGTCGGCGCGGGTGACTTGGACGAGCCGTCCGCTCACTCCGTAGGCGTATTGCCGGGTATTGCCCACTGCATCGGTCTGGGAGTTGATCCGCCCTGCGTTGTCGTAGCCAAACGAACGGGTGCTTCCATCGGGGTTGGTGAACTCGATGAGATTCGCTCCGTCGTAAGTTAAGGTTGTGACCCGGCCCGCAGGATCGGTGACGGTGGCGAGTTTGCCGCCGGAATAGCTCAGGGTCGTGACTAGACCGACGGGATCGGTGATCGAAGCCAGATCGAAAGCCTCTCCGTTGCCGGTGGCGTCAATGTAGGCATAGGTGGTGGTGTTGCCGTAGCGGTCGCGCGTTTGGGTCTGGCGGCCTGCGGAGTCGAAGACCTGGACCAGACCATGGGGATATCTCCGTTCGTAGGTCTGCGTGGATTCGAGATAAACCAGGTCGCTAAAGTCCCCCGTTGCGGAAGTGTAAGTGGTCCCCGCAAGGGTGTCCGTGCGAACAAACCGCAGCGCGTCTACTAACAGGGCCGTGGAAGCGCCCGGATAAACTACTCCGCCGATGACGAATCCAAACTTAGGCCGTGCGTGGCAATATAAATAACCTTTTTTCCCCACGGCAGCCGCCGGGAGGATGATAAAAGCCCGTTGAAACCCTGTTTGATTCGTGTAGCCGGTATCCGCACCAGCCTGGATCATATCGCCACTGGACGCCGCCAATTGGTAGGCGACGGCGCCATCATAGTCGCCAAACCCGCCGTCGGCGCCGGTGCCATAATCGTCGCTCCGGGTGCTGGAATACCGGTACTCGATCGTGAAATCTCCGTCGGCCACGCCGTCTCGCTGGTCGGAGAGGAAATCGACCTCCATTTCGATCGCAGTCGCGTCGGAGGGAAGGCTCGCCAGAGGCAGGTAAAATTCACCGTCGGTGAAGGTATCCAAATCGCCTCGCAACAAAGCCATGTTCAGACCTTCCGAGGGCTGGAGATAACCCAGATTATTGACCGTGCTGGCATTGCCCACGGCCACGCCACCCTCGAGCGAGGCGAGCTCGAAACCGAGATTGGCGCCGGCGATTCGGCTGGTGGCGACGGCACCCGTAAAACTATCGATTTGGCCGCTCCCGCGTATGATGTCCACCCCCGTGACGAGGGATTGGCCAAAGGCATCGGCGGGCCGGTCGTGCGATCGGTCATGATCGATCAGCCGATCGATGTTGGCGATGCTCCAGCCGCGCCCCAGCGCGGGATAGAGCTTGGGCCCGTTGATGACAGAAGCGACTGTATTTGTCGTAATGGATGATTCCGCGAAGGTAGAACCGTTCTGAAATACACCGCCATTCGGAGCGTCATAGGTGCCTGTGACTCTCACCTCCACCGCCTGCCGCCCGGAGCCAGCCGTCTGGGCATCGATGAGAGTTGCCGCAGCGTAGCTGTCGTCGGTGTTGGTTTGCAGTTGGGAAGGGTCATAGTAGCTCGCGCCGGCTCCGAAAGTGCCGGAAGCGGCGACGGAGACACTCGAGGGGATGGGTTGAGTTTGGGCGTGTTGCAAATGCAGCCCCATAAGAACAGTCGGGACACCGGTGGCAGAGCTATAGTGGAGAGCAAGAGCGCGCGCCTGCCCCAGCGATTGGTAGCTCGGGATGGCGTGGTCCTCCATGAGCGCCCCATCTTGCGAACCCATGGTGGAGCAGACGGTTCGGGTATCTTGTTGCGGCGCCAATAAGGTCTGGGTGAGCGCGTCGAGAGAATCAGGCGCAGGAAACAAGTAATGCCAGTCGAAAGTGGCCAGGCCAGAGCCCGCGTCCGTCACGATTGCATTTCCCATTACTATACCCCGGCCCGTCTGCGCAAAGCGTCCGCTGTCTTTGTTCAGTGAATAGAAGGCGACCTTCTTTCCCTCCGGAAGATTGAGATCATTAGGAACAGTCAACTGCGCCGGTTGACTGAGAATCGTATTCTCCGGCTGGAGTGAGATGAGATAAGGGAAACGTCTTCCGGCGCCGTAACATGCGGGCGTGCGATCGCCGGGAATCTTGATCATGGTGACGACGCCGGAGGAGTCGCCGTTTGGGAACGTAAGCGTCGTGTGGGGTGGGATGGTCACTTGCACTCCCGGCAGGTCGGGGCTGGTAATGACTTGGGCGGTTGCCGAGTCGCTCGTGACGAAGATGCCGTTGGAGGTATCGACGGCGGGCAGAAAAATAGGCCGGTCGATCTGATTGACGTGGCCAGCGACGACGGTCAGCGCGATGGTCACTGGAGCGTAGTGAAATTGGTCCGTAGATTGGCCGGAGGGATCCACCTCGACCGGCCACTCTCCGGGCGGCAGATTATCGAAGACGAAGCGGCCATTGGCGGCCGTTGTAGTTGAGCGCCCGAGCGAATTGACGCGCAAGATGACGCTGGCCAACGGGGTACCGTCGGTATTTGCAACTTGCCCGAGGAGGCGGCTGGTGCTGCCATCCGTCAAGACTGAGTTTACGGTAAAAGTGGTCGAGTCCTGGGCGATAAGACTCCCGCCGGGCCGACTGACCCATTGGACCAAATAGGTATGGGTGCCTTCTTCGAGGTTGAAGTGTGGGGTGAACATTACCTCATGGCCTTCGAGGACGACTTCTGAGCTGAAGTCGCGACCGTCGAGGAGGACCTTGAACGAATCTGGTTGAATGCTTCCACCGTCGCCGGAATAACATGCCATCAGGCCAGGCCGGACATTGTTCTGCGCTTCCGAGCCGTTCATTGGCATAACGACGGTTAGCGCGCCGTTGCCGGGAGTGGGTGTGGGAGTAGCCGTCGGGGTGGGCGTGGGCGTTGGCGTTGGGGTAACGCTCGGTGTGGGAGTAGGGGTAGACGTGGGCGTCGGAGTCGGGGTGGGCGTGCCGGTTGGAGTGGGCGTCGGTGTAGGTGTAGGTGTTTCGGTTGGCGTCGGCGTGGGAGTCGGTGTCGGGGTTGGAGTTAGTGTCGGGGTGGGCGTCGCGGTCGGCGTGGGCGTAACAGTTGGAGTAGGGGTCGGAGTTGGCGGAACGCTGATTGTTTTAAGCGCACCACTGGAGTTAATCGTCAGTCGGTCGCTGCCCGTGCTTCCGACGATTGTTCCGTTGATAACAATGGTGCCCGTCGGTGCGGCAACGACTCCGTAAATGCTTGCTCCGCTGTTTACGGTGACACCGGCGTTCGAAACGTTCAGGCTAAGAGCCAAGGGACTGCCGGTATCCCCGGCCGTCGCTCCATTGACGGTGACTTTGTTCTTCACATTAATGACCACCGGACCAGCGAGCGCGAGACGGCTGCCGCTATTCAAAGTAAGCTTCTGCAGATTATAAACCGTCGGTTGGGGCGAGCCGGCAATGCCGAAGACGAATCCGGTTTCGCCACTGCTATTGGCGGTGAAAGCTCCGTAGGTTCCGGGCGGGACCGCGACGTTTCCAGAGCCGCTATTGAGAGTCAGATTCTTAACTGTTGTCCAGTCGCCGATGTCGTCGACATCCGACGGTTTGTTAATGGTGATGTTGCGGGTGCCGGTTGGGCTCGGCGGCGTCGGCACAGTCGGAAGTGCGACCGGATCGGTGCGAATGACGATATGCCCGAGAGTCGCGCCGGAGTTGAGAGTGATCTTATAACCGCTCGGAGAGGCGGAGCCGTCGCCGGTGATCTGGCCATCCCATGTGGGATGGCCGTTGACCTTGATCGTCGGTGTGCCCGGCACGAGAAGATCACCCAACAACGTCGCGCTGCTATTGAAGGCGGCAGCTTCTCCAATGAGCTGCTGGCAATTACCTTCGGCGCGTCCGTTCAGGGTAAGGCCGTGTCGAACAACGACGTTCGGAGAATTAGTCTGCGCGGTGACAGTACTGGCGATCAAGCATGCGAGAAGCGTACGCAACCATTGCGCTTGCGAGCAACAGTGTCTCGATTTGGCGGACGGCGAAGGGGTACAGAGGGGTGGTTTGTTCATGGCAAAGGGATTGGGGGATGGAGGGATGGAGGGATTGGGGGATGGAGGGATGGAGGGATGGAGGGATGGAGGGAGGGAGGGATGAAATATCCTGGGGCGAATAGACGGCACCGAGAATGCGGCGTTTTTCAGCGCAGACAAGAACAAATCTTAAGTTTTTTGTGTCGCGAAGAATTCCGGCTTTTGCTCTCGACACTCCAAACCCGAAACCCCATAATTTCCCAACAACAATCAAACACCCCGGAACCTTGTCCTCCCAAAACGCAGATACCCAGAAAGAGAGTCGTCGCTCCTTTCTGCGCCGTTTCAGCGCAATTCTGTTTGGTTTATCCTCGTCCTTTGCGGCCCCTGATTTCCTCGGAACGAATCAGACAATGGCCGACCAGCGTCCTGATAAAGCGAAAACCACTACCGGCAAATCCTGCGATGACCGCCCCAAACGGGCGTATAAACTACGCCTCACTGCGGCAGATAATGACAAGACCCTTCCCGTGGTGACGCCATGCCAGCTCGGAAAAGCGGGCAACGTCGAGGAAACCGGTCTGCCGCGCCTCATTGGCAGTTACAGCAAAGGGCTGCCGCATGATGGCTCGGGAGAGGTTAACTCCCTTGCCTATGCAGTCTACTTATCCGCCCTGCGCAGCGGTGACTTCGGCGATTTCGAAAAAATTCCAATGGGAGGAAACGTCCCGCTAAGCAATCCTCGAGCGGCCTACTCCTACAACCTGGATGGTTGCGATTCGTCGCAGATTGCCATCGCTTCTCCTCCAGGTTTTGAAAGTGCAGAGACGGCGGCCGAAATCGCGGAACTCTTCTGGATGGCGATCCTGCGAGATATTCCATTCTCCGCTTACGAGACCTCCGACGAAGTTACCCAAGCCGGAGCTGACTTAGGGGAACGAATGAGCGGCTATGCCGACCGGAGAGAACCGAACGGGACTGTCTCGCCTGGTCGAATATTCCGAACGAGCACGGTCATCAAGAGTCTTGCAGGTCCATATATCTCGCAGTTTCTTTGGCTGGACGTGCCCTATGGCGCAGGCAAGATTGTGCAGAAGCACAGTTTCCCGCTAGCGCATGAGAACTATCTGACGGTCTATTCTGATTGGCTTCGAAACCGACGCGGCTTCTTGCCAGACCAAGCTCTTCACCTCGATCCTACTCCGCGTTACATTCGTACCGGACGCGACTTAGCGGAGTACGTTCATCGGGATTTCACCTACCAAACGTTTCTGAATGCAGCCTTGATTTCATTCGGTGCTGCATACTCCAAGCATGAACCGCGCGCTCCTTTTGCACGGGGAAATCCTTACGTCGATTCTTTAACCGAAACTGGATTTTCGACCTTCGGCGGACCTAACGTCTTGGAAATGATTCCGCGCGCAGCCTCGATCGCGCTGCGGGCGAGCTGGTATCAGAAGTGGCTTGTCTTTCGGCGACTTCGTCCGGAAGCCTTCGCCGGTCGTGTTCACAATCACTTGAGCAAGACGAAGCGCTACCCGATTCACGAAGACCTCTTTAAGTCGAGAGCTTTGGAGAAAACTCACAGCCTGTCCAAATCGTGGCTACTCCCTCAGGCTTACCCTGAAGGCGCTCCTACTCATCCCACATTTCCCGCCGCCCATGCTGCGATCGCGGGGGCCTGCGCGACCGTGATAAAGGCGTTTTTCGATGAAAACTACCGATGGCCTCATCCCATTCAACCAACGGAAGACGGATTGGCCTTGGAGCCTTACCGCGGCGAAGGGCAGCTGACGCTTGGGGGCGAGATCGACAAGCTTGCGGCCAACCTCGGTCTCGGGCGTTCTTTCGCTGGAATCCATTGGCGGAGCGATTCCCGCGAGGGCTTCAAGGTTGGTGAAGCAGCCGCCACTTCATTGCTGAAAAACTGGAAGAACACAACCAGAGAAGGAAGTGATACGAAGATTCGATTTACGAATTTCGCAGGAGAGCAAATCTCAATCTAAAAACGAGCGAGTGTCCGCTTCGGAAGCGTAAAATTCCTGCCGCGTGCTGAACATAAAACCGGTCCTTCGATTTTATCGCTCGCCAGGTGCCATTAGCCGTTAGGAAGCTCTCTGGTTCGCAAATGCATTTTCTTGCGTGTGTTCGCATCATCTCTCAAAATTTGTCTGTTCGCCCATCGCGCGCGTTGAACTTTCGCATAGGAGTTCTCTTCGCCTCGCAGAATCCACCTTTGTAGAAGCGAAAAGCGGTGTTTTTCAAAAGCGACGATTGGGAATCCTAAGTCTGGGGAATCTGCCAGTTTTCGCCACCCTGGCGTGAAGCGGGAGTTTATCGCCGCACGCGAGCGAGGCAAACAAGGAATGACGCCAGCTCCATCGCCGAAGAAATCACTCTTCCGCACTCGCTCCCTCCAAGTTTGCTATCCCCGAGCGGAGCGAAGGATCTCACGAACCACCCGCGGGGTGGTTTTAAGAGGCACTTCGAGCTTGTCCGCGAAGCTCTCGCTGCGTTCAAAACGAAAAAGACTCGTCCGACTTCGTATTCTGCGATTGTTCGCCAAGCCACTGCTTCGTGATTGAGACCGTTTCGCTCGTGAGATTGTGGCCGGCGTTTTCAAAATGAATACTCACTTCGGCGCCGGCGCGTTCGAGAAGTTCAGCGAGGCTTCGCGGGTTTTCCGGAGGAATGATGGGATCGTAATTTCCGGCGGCGATGAGCACTGGAGCTTTCTTCAGATTCGGCAATTCGTTAGGCACCAGCGGCACCATCGCGCGCAGAAGCGCCGCACCACGAATGGTGCCCGGCCGCAGAAGAAGCGTCGCGCTCGCGATATTGGCGCCGTTCGAGTAGCCGACCGCGATCAGATTGGTCTGATCAAATTGATATTGCCCGGCAGCGTGCTCGACGAAATCAGCCAGCTCGTGCGCTCGCCTGACGAGATCTTCTTCGTCGAAAATTCCTTCCGCGAGCCGGCGAAAAAACCGCGGCATCCCATTTTCCAAGACCTGCCCGCGCGGGCTGAGCAGCGCCGCTTCCGGATCGAGGTCGCGGCCGAGTGGCAGGAGATCGGTTTCATTGCCGCCCGTGCCGTGGAGCAGAAGCAAGGTGCGCGTCGACCGTCCCCGGACAAATTGATGAATGAATTCCGCCATGCCGCTACCTTCGGCTTTACGATGAACGCTGCGCAAGATTCTCGCTGATGAGTTTGTCGCGTTTGCACTTCCAACTTGAAGCGGAATCTGCGGACTCGCGCGCCCGGGCCGCGACCTTCCGCACCTTGCACGGCGAAGTGCAGACGCCGCTTTTCATGCCGGTCGGCACGCAGGCGACGGTGAAGGCGCAACTCACGCGCACGCTTGAAGAAGCGGGCACACAGATTCTGCTCGCGAACACTTATCACTTGTTGCTCCGGCCGGGCGCGGAGGTCTTTCGTCGCACCGGCGGGATTCACGGCTTCATGAGCTGGGATCGCTCGGTCCTGACCGACTCCGGCGGGTTCCAAATCTTCTCGCTCCCGCACTCGCGCTCGATGAGCGAGGAAGGCGCCGTCTTTCAAAGTTATCACGACGGGCGGACGATTTTGCTCAGTCCCGAGCTGAGTATCGAGACGCAAAAAGCGATCGACAGCGACATCATGATGGCGCTCGATCAATGCATTGCTTCGACCGCCGATGAAGCGACTGCGCGCGCCGCGGTCGAGCTTACGGAGCGTTGGGCGGCGCGCAGTTTGACGGCGCGGGGCGATTCGCCACAGGCGATTTTTGGCATCGTCCAGGGCGCGCTCTTTCCGAATCTGCGCCAGCAAAGTGTGGAGTCGTTAGGCGAGATGGCCTTCGATGGTTTCGCCATCGGCGGGCTCGCAGTCGGCGAGAGCAAAAGCGAGCGCGAAGACTTGTGCGAATTCACCGCGCATCTTTTGCCTAACGACAAGCCGCGCTATCTTATGGGCGTCGGCACCCCACTCGACATCCTCGAAGCGGTCCATCGCGGCGTCGACATCTTCGATTGCATCATGCCGACGCAGCTCGCGCAACGCGGCGCCGTCTTTACTTCGCGCGGGTTTCTGCAAATGCGACGCGGCGTTTACAAATTCTCCAACGATCCACTCGATCCGGAATGCGGCTGCCCGACCTGCGCGCGCTACTGCCGCGCTTATCTGCACCATCTCACGAAGACCGGCGAGACGTTAGGCTGGCAGCTCCTCGGCAAGCACAACATTCATTTTTATCACCAGCTTATGCGCGAGATCCGGGAGAGCGTTCTCGCCGGTCGCTTCGCCGATTTTTACCGCGAGAAGCGCATGGTTTTGGCGGAATCCGATTGCGAAAATCCCATCCGTCGTCCCCAGCCGGCGCGGGAGAAGTCGCGTTCGTTAGGCAATTACGAAGTGCACATCGCGCACGAAGGTTTCGCCAGCATCCGGCAAGTGACCTCGGGCGAGATCATGCACATGCGCACCCCGCCGATGGAGGAAGCGCGCAGTCTTTACGTCGAGCAATCACATCTTGCCGAGCGGCTCTCCGACACGGATGAGCCGTTAATCATCTGGGATGTCGGGCTCGGCGCGGCGGCGAACGCGATGGCCGCGATCAAATGCTACGAAGCGCGCGCGGGGACAGGTCCGATGAGCCCTATACGATCGATGCGACTGATCAGCTTCGAGAATGATCTCGACTCTCTGCGCCTCGCCCTCCGCCACGACGACAAATTTCCCTATCTCCGGCATGGCGGGCCGGTCGGGATCTCGGAAACTGGTCACTGGCAATCGAAACGCCATCCGGGTTTGAGTTGGCAGCTCGTCCCCGGCGATTTCCTCGAAACCGTCGCGCAAACACGACCGCCGCCGGACCTGATTTTCTACGACATGTTTTCGAGCAAAGCTCACGGCGAACAGTGGACGATCAAGATCTTCCGCCGGCTCTTCGCGGCCTGCGTCGGGAGCGCGAGCGAGCTCTTCACTTACACGCATTCGACCGCGGCGCGCGCGGCCTTGCTTGCGGCCGGATTCTTCGTCGCCAAAGGTCGCCCGGCGGGCGCGAAGGAGGAAACCACGATCGCATTTACGCCTGCAGCGCACGGTTCACGGTGGACGCGGCATTACGAACTTCTCGCATCAGAGTGGATGGGACGCTGGAATCGTTCCCAGGCCAAGTTTCCGGCAGAGCTTTCTGCCGAAGAGCAGCCGGCTTTTGCCGAGCAGATTCGGCAACACGAGCAGTTTCGGTAGCGCGAGTTTCCGGCTTGCGAATTTCCGCCCGGAGCGGCGCAAGCTGGAAGCTCGCGCTATGGCACCCGAGCCTTCTCCGCGTAAGGCCCTTTGCGCAGCAGCTCATCGATCCCGCCTTGATCACGCATGAGCGCTTTCATGCTCCACTGGATGTTGCCCGGCGAATTCGTTCCCTGCCGCGCCAGCTCGATCTGCTCGATGATTTCTCTCCCCGGTCGTTTCGTCCCGATCCGCTCCGTCGCGATGCCGGGCCAGACGGGCGTTCCATGGCTTTGCTCGCGCCACCATTTCAACAAAACCGGGAAGCTTTGAGCCGCTGGCCGGATGCTCCAATAAAGTTGCGGCGCGAGATAATCGACCCAGCCTTCCGAGAGCCATTTTCGAGAATCAGCGAAGAGCTGCCCGTAGGCGTCGAGGCCAGCCTTCGTCGTCGGCGGCACGCCTGGTCGCCAGATTCCGAAGGGACTGATGCCGACGCGCACGCTCGACTTCGTCGCCTTCACCGCGCGATACATCGAGCGCACAAAATCGTTGATGTTCTCCCGCCGCCAATCCGCCCGGCTCGGACCTTTCCCGGCGCCGAAACGCTGCCAGGTGGCATCATCGGGAAAAGTCGCCGTGCCGGGTTTCAGCGGATAAGGATAAAAGTAATCGTCGAGATGAATCCCATCCACGTCGTAGCGCCTGACGATGTCGGTGATGACGTTGATGACGTAGTTCCGCGCCGCGGGATCGCCCGGATCGATCCAGAGTTGTTTACCGAAGCGGCGGACCCATTCGGGATGCGTTTTTGCGACATGATTAGCCGGTAATGAAACGCTCGCGCTGATGGCGGCGCGGAAAGGATTGATCCAGGCGTGCAATTGGATGCCGCGCGCATGTGCCTCCTTGATCGCGAAGGCGAGCGGATCGTAGCCGGGCGAAACGCCCGCCTTGCCGGTGAGAAATTCCGACCACGGCTCCTTACTCGAGGCGTAAAGCGCATCGCTCGCCGGCCGGACTTGCAGGAGAATGGCGTTGAGGTGCAGCTCTGCGGCGCGATCGAGGATGGAGCGGAGCTGCGCTTGTTGCGTCGCGGCGGGAAGCCCGGCCCGCGAGGGCCAATCGAGATTGTAAACCGTCGCCACCCAGGCGCCGCGGAATTCGCGCTCGGCAGCGGGGGCGAGGCCGGAATTGCCTAACAAGAAGAGAACGGTAAGAGAACAACGGAGGAAAGACATGGGAGCTACTGTAGCGCGGACTCGACCGCTTCCGGGAAAATCTCGCTCACTTCGCCTTCGAGTCGCAATGAGACAGAGCGCTCATTGTCGTGCTCCGTCGCACCGCGATTGACGATGACGTAAGGAACGCCTCGTTGTGCGGCGAGAAGCGGGATAGAAGCCGCTGGATAAACCGACAAAGTCGAGCCGAGCGCGACAACCAAATCCGCCTCCATCGCCGCGGAGTGCGTGCGTTCGAGTTCGTCGGATTCAAGATTTTGCCCAAAGCTGATCGTGGCCGGCTTAAGAAAGCCGCCACAAGCGCAGAGCGGCGGTGTGCCTTGTTCGCGAAAGAAATCGAAGTGCGGCTGCGGATCGCTCCGCTCCTTACAGCTTTGGCATTCGACAAGCGAATTCGTGCCGTGCAGTTCGACGAGGCGCTCCCGGCTCGTCCCCGCGAGCGTGTGCAGTCCGTCGATGTTTTGCGTCACCACCATCTCAAGCTTGCCCGCTTTCTCCAGCCTCACGATGGCGTGATGGACATCGTTAGGCCGGGCATTCCTGAAGGCATCCCACGCTTCCAGTTTGTAATCCCAATGCTCGAATCGCGCCGCTGCTGAGGTCATGAAATCGTGATAGTAAACTGGCTGCCGCCGCGTCCAGATGCCATGCGGCCCGCGGAAATCGGGGATGCCGCTCGCGGTCGAAATCCCCGCGCCGGTGAAAATGAGCGCGCGTTGCGACGCGCGCAGATACTGGACGATGGTCATATTGTAGAAGGGCGCATCGCCTGCTGTGATTCAAATTGGATCCTGGGCAAGCGGAGCGCTTGCCCTACAAATTCACTCCCTTCGCCTCCTGCGAAACCGTCTTCCATTTTTCCTGCACGGTTCGCGTTTCGTCCTCCAAATCGTGCACCGCGGCCTCTTGCTGAGGGGTCGGAGCGGCATCGACCCGCTGTAGATCGCTGAACAATCTCGTAACCTTTCCCAGCACTTCCAACTCCAACGGCCGACCCGCGCGCACCGCCTCCGGATCGGCAAACGTTTCCAGCTTCTGTTTTAAGGAGTCGATTTGTGGCTGCGTCTCTTTCTTCTCCGCGCGCTTCTTCGCGAGAGCCGCGACGAGAGCCTCGTATCGCTTGCCGATCGGCAGCAGTCGGCCGCGCATTTCGTAGAGCGTTTTTGAGGCGTCAAACTGTTTCGCCAGATCGCCATTCGAAGCTTTCACCCGCGGATCCATTTTCAATGTCAGCGGCTGGGTGAACGTCTGGCCGCCGGTCGTCAGGCTGACGGTGTATGCACCCGGCATCATCCACGGCGCCGTCGGTTGGGGCGCGGTTTCGTGTTCGATCGCGGTCATCGGATATTGCGGTTCCGCGTTCGGCAACGGCTGGCCGTGCATGTCCCAGTAGAAGCGATGGAGTCCAGGTCCACTCGATAAGGCGCGTGGCTGTTTCACCCAGTAGCGCGGGATTTTCAGCTGCTCTTCTTCGGTCGGAAGGGAATCAGTACTGGCATATCGCCGGATCACCTTTCCGTTCGAGTCCTTAATTTCGAGCGTGACCGGTCCGCTGGCGTTTGCGCCTAACGAGTAATCAATCATCGCGCCTTCCGGCGGGTTCCCGCCCGCCGGCTCATCGGGCGGGAGCGGCGTGTCGGTGTTTGTATCCCAGCGCACGCGAACCGCGATCTGCGGTTTGAAGAGGGCGTTTTTTTGTTCGTTCGGCTGAAGCTGGCGCAAGGGTGTGATGTTATCCAAAATCCAAAACCCACGTCCGTGAGTTGCGATGCAAAGATCGTCGTCTTTCACGATCAGATCACGCACGGAGGTCGCTGGAAGATTGAGACGCAGCGATTCCCAGTGGTCGCCGTCGTCGAAGGAAAAATAAACCCCACGCTCGGTCCCGGCGAAAAGCAGTCCGCGCCGCTGGGGATCTTCCCGTACGACGTTGACGTTCTCGGCGTCAGGGATGCCGCGCACGATTTCCTGCCAGGTTTTGCCGTCGTCGTGTGTGCGGTAGATGTGCGGCCGCAGGTCGTCGATCCGGATTGTGTTCACCGCGGCGTAAGCCGTCTTGGCATCGAAATGCCCGGCATCCATTAGCGAAATTTTCCACCACGCACCGATCTGTGGCGGAGTCACGTCGCCCCAGTTCTTACCGCCGTCAGTCGTTAGGTGGATCAAGCCGTCGTCGGTTCCCGCCCAAATGCGTTTCACGTCGAGCGGCGACGGCGCGACGGCGTAGATCACGCCACGCTGTTTCGGCTGCGCGCTCGGCTGCGATTTGAATTTCCCAACGTTGGCCGGCGTTTCGTAGGTCTTTCGCGAGAGATCGGCACTGGCTTGTTGCCAATGCTGCCCGCCGTCGCGCGTTTGCCAGAGCGTGTTCGCGGCGAAGAAAAGCAGGTGCGGATCGATCGGCGAAAAGATCACCGGCTCCGTGCGCACGACCCGAAAATCGTCCGAGCGAAAAACTTTCGGCGTGATCTCCTGCGCCTCGTGCGTGCGGCGATCGTAGCGGGTCAGTTTTCCGCCATAAACGATCTCGGGATCGAGCGGATCGGCGGTGACATAGCCGTATTCCTCCGCCCCGACCGGATGCCAGTCGCGAAAGGTGATCTCGCCGTTTGGCCCGCGACTGTCGATCCCCACCGAGCCGCTCTCCTGCTGGCCGCTGTAGAGCCGGTACGGAAACGAGCTGTCGGCACTGACGTGGTAAAGCTGCGCGGTCGATTGGTTATACCACGAGCTCCAGGTCGCGCCGCCGTTGACGGTGATGATCGCGCCCTGATCGCTCGCGAGCATGACAGTGTTGGAGTCGTTAGGCGAAATCCAGACGTTCTGATAATCGTCGCCGCCCGGCGCGCCGCGCCAGCCATCCCAGGTCCTGCCGCCGTCGGTCGATTTCCAGCAGACGACGCTCGCAGAATAAACGATCTGCGGATTCTGCGGATCGATCCGCAAGACAGGTAGGTCCCCACCGCCGATGCGGCCGGCCGGGCGCTTGTCGTCCGTCGCGATCTTCCAAGTCGCGCCCGCGTCGTCACTCCGATAAAGCTTTACCGTTTTCGTCGTCGCGACCGCGGCCATCAAAGTTTTCGGTGTGCTTGGGGCGATCGCGAGATTGACCTGTACGATGTCGCTAGGCAATCCGCCGGTCAGCTGCTGCCAGCTTTTGCCGCCATCCGTCGATTTATAAATCCCGCCGTTCTTCCCCCGCCACGTGGCATTCTCCCAGGGACCTTCACGCGCTTCCCAAAGCGAGGCGTAAGCGACTTGCGGATTCTGTGGATCAAAAAGCACGTCGGCGCCGCCGGTGTTTTCGTCCTTGTAGAGAGTCTTCGCGAAGGTCTTCCCCCCGTCGGTCGAAAGGAAAATGCCGCGCTCTTCGTTAGGCCCGTAAGGATGGCCGGCGACCGCGACGAGAACGTGATCGGGATTTTTCGGATCAACCGCGACCTGTGCGATCTGCTGACCGTCGCGGAGGCCGAGGTGCGCCCAGGTTTTTCCGGCGTCGGTCGATTTGTAGATGCCGTTGCCGACCGCGAGATCGGGCCGATGCAATCCTTCGCCACTGCCGACGTAGATGATGTTTGGGTTGGAAACGGAAACCGCGAGGGAGCCGACCGAAGCAGTTGGTTGATCGTCGAAGATCGGATTCCAGGTGCGCCCGGAGTCGTTGCTTTTGAAAACGCCGCCGTTGACCTGCGCGAAATAGAAGACGTTAGGCTGCGAAGGCACGCCCGAGATCGCGCGCACGCGACCGCCGCGATAGGGGCCGATGTTTCGCCAATGGAGAAGATTCGAAAAATCCGGCGACGCCGCGAGGACGGAGCCACCTAACGAGAAACCGAAAGCGAGAGCGAGAATGAAATAGAAGCGCAGTTTCACGCCCGCACGATAGCCCACCCAACGCGCCGCTCCACCTCCGGGGAGGACGGGGTGTCACCCCGTCGTTCGGTGCAGTCTGCGCCGAACAGGACGCAGCGTAATGCCTAACGAGAAGGTACCGCCAGGGGTTACGTAACGCGGAAGGGGCCTTTGGCGAGGCTCGCCCAAGCGCGACGGGGTGACACCCCCGTCCTCCCCGGAATCCGGAGATTCAGCGTCAGGTCGTTGCGGCCGGCGTAGAAGTCGGCGCCGGTTTCTTCTTCGCTGCAGCCGCGGCTTCCAAGGCGGCATCGACCGCCTCCGCTTCGCGCGGATGAATGCTGTGATAATAGTTGTTCGATTTCGCGAGATCGCTCTTCTTCATGAGGAGCGCGTCGAAACGCTCACGTCGGCTCAGCTCATAAACCTTGTCCATCTTGATCGCCTCGAACGGGCAAACCTCGACGCAGATCTGGCAGCTCATGCAAACCGAGATGTCGATGTCGAAGGTCGCCGGATAAAACTGCGGTTTGCCCATGTAATCGGGCTTTTTGTCCGTGCTTTTGACGATGTAAATGCACTGCGGCGGACATTCCTTTTCGCAAATCTTGCAGGCGACGCAGCGCAGGCCGACAGCGGCGTCATCGGTGTCGTAGACGAGGAACGGGAAATTGCGCGAGTTCTCCGGCAACGGCACGCGCTCTTCGGGATATTGCACCGTCGTGAGGAGATCTTCGTCGAAATAGCTGCCGACGAAATTCTTCGCCGTCACCGCCATGCCTTTGAGAATGCCTGTGCCAACCATCGTTTCCCAGAACTTCGGAGCATTCCTAAATCGAAACGAGGCTCGTGAACAGCTCGACTTTCTTTATCTTCATCGAAGGACTCAAGGCCTGCTGTTCGTGACGACGGCTCTCCTCGCGGAAATTTTATTCTAAAGTCGCCCCCATCAACTATAGCTTCGCGGACCTGCCCGTTCGCGCTAGCTTGCTTGGATGAAGCAGTCGCACGTGTTCGTTACTCGACTGACGCTCCGGAATTACAAGAGCATTGCGGCTTGCCGGCTCGATTTTGGTCCGCTGACGTTCCTTGTGGGACCGAATGGCAGTGGAAAGAGCAATTGTCTCGACAGCCTGCGCCTCGTGGCCGAATCGCTTCGCACTTCTCTCGATTACGCCCTACGTGATCGCGGAACGATCAAAGAAGTCCGACGCCGTTCCGGCGGTCATCCCAACCATTTTGCCGTGCGAGTGGATTTTTCCCTGCCCGACGGTGCCACGGGCTATTACAGCTTCCAAGTAGCCGCGAAGCAATCGGGAGGCTTCGAAGTTCAAACCGAGGAATGCCGCTTCATCAACCTCACTTCCGGTTTGGGCGAACAGTTCTATCGGGTGGAACGCGGTCACGTGATCAAGGCTTCGCTGGGCTTCGCACCGGCGGCTTATGCGGATCGCCTTTACCTCGTAGCAGCGTCCGGCTTGAGCGAGTTTCGTCCCATCTACGACGCCCTTTCCGGGATGGAGATATACAATCTGAATCCGAAAGAGATCGCCGCGATGCAAAAACCGGATGCTGGAGAACTTCTCCGTCGTGACGGCAGCAATGCCGCGAGTGTCTTCAATAAACTCCCACGCATTGCAAAGGAACGCGTGAACAGCTATCTCGCTCGGATTGTGAAAGGCGTCGCCAATGCCGAGACGCTCACGCTCGGGTCGCAGGAAACAGTGGAATTTCGTCAGGCGGTCAAAGGGCAAAGACACCCGTGGCGCTTTCTTGCCGCCAGCATGTCGGACGGCACGCTGCGCGGCTTCGGCATTCTATTGGCGCTCTTTCAAACGGCAGCTGGACGCTCCGGTGCACCCATGTTAATCGGACTGGAAGAACCCGAAATGGCCTTGCATCCCGCCGCTTCCGCCATTCTCCTCGCCGCGTTGCGTGAGGCTTCGTCCACCACGCAAATTCTCGTCACCAGTCACAGCCCGGATTTGCTGGATGATAGCAGCATTCCTACGGACGCTATTCTAGCCGTGGACACTGCCGAGGGAGTCACGCAGATCGCGCGCATTGACGAAGCGGGACGCTCTGTGCTCAAGGACAGGCTCTTCACTCCTGGCGAGTTGCTGCGGCAGAACCAGATCACTCCCGACGCAGAAGCGATCAGGACTCTCCATGAGGATCACCAACTCAAGCTTTTCGAACTCAACGGTCGGTGAGTAGCTTTTTCATCGCCCCCATCGTTGAAGGGCACGGCGAAGTTCAGGCGCTCCCTTTTCTTCTCCAGCGGATGCTCCGGGATGTGCGATCCGACGCACTGCTTCAGGTCAATCCCCCTCTGCGCGTCAAGACCGGCAGCTTTCTTGCCGACGCGAATTACTTTGCAAAGTACGTCGAGCTTGCTGCTCGGAAAGCGAAGGCGCATTCCTGCGGATCAGTCCTGATTCTTCTGGATAGCGACGATTCTTGCCCGAAAGAGCTTGCACCTGAGTTGCGGGATCGAGCCATTGGAATCCGCCGTGACGTTCCCATCCTAGTCGCTCTCGCCCATCGTGAGTACGAGACATGGTTTTTAGCCGCCGCGCGTTCCTTGCGAGGAGTGGGAGGGTTGCCCGCGGACCTCGATCCGCCCGAAGACCCGGAATCCTTGCGTGATGCGAAGGCATGGCTGAGCCAGTATCTGCCGGTTGCTTACAACGAACCAAATGACCAGCCTCTCTTAACTCGACAGTTTTCGTTCGAGGAAGCGGTCACCGTCCCTTCGTTCGCCCGGTTGCGTCGACGGTTGCACGATTTATTCGCGGCGTGATTGCTTTACGTCACACAATAACTATCACCATCACCGTTCGGGCGTTCGAGAAGTCCTACGGCGTAACGCCGCGAGAATCCAAACGGTTTTAACCGTTCGCCTCTAAACTGATCATCGATCCACCTCACCCATCACGATATCGATGCTGCCGAGGATAACCATGACGTCGGCGACGGTGTGGCCGAGGCACATGTCTTCGAGGATCGTGAGGTTGATCAGGCTTGGGGGACGGACGCGGTAACGGTAGGGGTTTCCGGTGCCGTCGCTGATGAGGTAAAACCCGAGCTCGCCCTTGGGCGCTTCGATGCGACCATAAGCTTCGCCAACCGGCGGTTTGAAGGCGCGGATTTTTACCTTCGGATTCTGGATGGGGCCTTCCGGAAGTTGGTCCATTGCCTGGTGGAGAATCGTTAGGCTCTCGCGCAATTCGAGCACCCGCATCATGAGGCGATCGTAGCAATCGCCGTGGTCGCCTAACGGCACCCGAAACTTGAAACGTGGATAAATCCCGTAGCCATCCACTTTGCGGATGTCGTAATTGACGCCGCTCGCGCGCAAACCGGGACCGCTGACGCCGGCGTTGATCGCCAGCTCGGCGGAAAGTTTTCCAACCTCCTGCGTGCGGGCGATGAGGATTTCGTTTCCCGTGATCAACTTTTCGAATTCGTCGAGAAAGCGCGGAAAGCCGTCGACGATTTTGCGCGCCGCCTCCAGCCAGCCGGGCGGGAGATCGACGCGGCAGCCGCCGAAACGCATGTAGTCGCACATCATGCGCGAGCCGCTGAGCGACTCGAAAAGGTCGAGCACGCGCTCGCGTTCGCGAAAGGCATACATGAGCGGCGTACCCCACGCGCCCATGTCGCTGAGGAGGAAGCCTAACAATGAAGTGTGATTCACGAGGCGCGTCAGTTCGGCGAGGATGACGCGCAGATATTCGGCCCGCTCGGGGAGTTCGATGCCGGCGAGTTTTTCGACGCTGAGCGCGTAGGCCCAGTTGTTCGTCATCGAACAAAAGTAATCGAGCCGGTCGGTGTAGGGCATCGAGCCGAGGTAGCTCGTGTTCTCGCCGATTTTCTCGTGATTGCGATGGAGATAGCCGAAAACCGGTTTGAGCTTGCGCACGATCTCGCCCTCGAGCGCGACGTTCATCCGGAAAACGCCGTGGGTCGAGGGATGTTGCGGGCCCATCGAGACTTCGAGAAGTTCGCCGTCGAAGCGCGACGTCCGGCGCGGCGGCGCTTGTGCGAGTTCTTGGAAGCCAGTGGTCATTTACAAGAAGTTTATCTCCGCGGATGTCGCAGATTGGCGCAGATGAGGAGGAAGCAAAATATATCTGCGAAATCTGCGGATCGGTTCATTCCGTGACAAGGGACTCCGCGCCGTCCGTGGTCGGCCGCGGCGGGTAATGTTCTTTCGCCCTTGCCAAAACCTCATCGTGCGGTGTTGGCTCGTATTCGAAGTCGTCCGGCCCTGAGTAATCTTTGCGCATCGGGAAATCGGTAAACTCGTCCCACATGAGAATGCGGCGCAGATCGGGGTGGCCATCGAAATGGATCCCGTAGAGATCAAAGATTTCGCGCTCCTGGAACTCGGCGCTGCGCCAGATCGGCGTCAGCGATGGCAAGCGGGCGCCTTCCGCACGGCCATTCGTTCGCAGCCTAACGACTACCGGTCCGTGCTTGAGCGCAATCGAGTAAAGGTGGTAAACCGCCTCGAGATAGCCGGGAAAAAATTCCTCCTGCATTTCATCGACTTCCTTCTCCTCGCCTTCGATGAGTTTCTTCACTTTCACCTTTTTCTTCACCGTGCGATCGAGCCAGTCGACGCCGGTGACATTCGAGCAGTAATCGAGTCGCAACGCCGGATCATCGCGGAGAAAGCGGGCGATGGCGACGGCCCGTTCGTTAGGCAAGAGCAGCGAGTGTTGCTGTGCCGGGCCCGGATTGGGGATGATCTCGAGACCGGCTCCAGAAGAGGATTCTGCGACGCGGGCTTTGATTTCTTCGAGCGACTCCATACTGCAATCCCAAAGAGTTTAGGGGCTCGACCGTAAATCAGCGAACAATTCCTCGTGCGGATGAAGCCTCTCAGGTCACCTGCTTTTCGAACCGCTCCTTCTTGCGCGCCAGATGGAGGCCATCCGCAAGTGGGAGCAAGACCGACTCAACCCGCGGATCGTGCGCGAGTTTGTCGTTCAAACGATTGAGCGCGACCCCGTCGGGATCGGTTAGCGGCTCCTCGGTGATGCGACCGCCCCAGAGCATGTTATCGAAAACGAAAAGACCGTTCGGTTTCATGCGCGGAAAGAGGAGTTCGAAATAGCGGTCGTAACCGGGCTTATCCGCATCGATGAAGGCCAGATCGATTTCTCCGGCCGGCTCCCATTGCGCCAGTTCCTCCGCGGCATTTCCGAGCCGGAGCTCGATTCGCCCGGCGAGGTCGCCTTTGTCCCAATATCGACGGGCGATAGCGGTCCATTCCTCACTCAGGTCGAAGCAGGTGAGCCGGCCCGGGCTCGTTAGGCCACGGGCGATGCAGATTGAGCTGTAGCCGGTAAAGGTGCCGACTTCGACCGCGTTGCCGACCTGCAAAAGCTTCGTGAGAAGGGTGAGAAAATCGCCCTGCTCCCGACTGATGAGCATGCGCGCGATCTCGCCGAGCGCTTCGGTCTCGGCGCGCAACGCGTCGAGCAGCGGGTCGTGCACCCGCGAGCGGTGACGGACGACGTAATCATAGAGTTCGTCATTGAGCGCGCTGTATTTGGCGGAAGCGGCTGTGGGTGGAGAATTTGACTCATTCACGGGGTCGGAAAATAAGGGATTTGGCGAAGAGCGGCGAGTGATTCCTTGTCCGCGAGGTCGCCCTGGCCGCGAGAGGCTTGTTAGGCGCGTTCGATTTCCGGCGGATGAAAAATCGCCGGGTTGGCCGGCGGTTTGAGATCGTGCGCGCCAAATTCCGGCACCGGAAACTCACTCGCTTGAGTTCGCTTGAGATGATCGGCTTTGCCTGGGCCGGTTAATTTCTGCGCGTCGATTTTTCTCTGCAATTCCATGAACGCGTGCAGCAGTGCCTCCGGCCGCGGCGGGCAGCCGGGGATGTAAACATCGACCGGAATGTAACGATCGATGCCCTTGAGCACGTTGTAACCCTGCTTGAAGGGGCCGCCGGAAATGGCGCAGGCGCCCATTGCGATGACGTATTTTGGATCCGGCATTTGGTTGTAGAGCCTAACGATTTGCGGCGCCATTTTCTTGGTTACGGTGCCGGCCACGATCATGAGGTCCGCCTGCCGCGGCGAAGGGCGGAAAACTTCCCCGCCGAAACGCGCGAGATCGTAGCGCGAGGCGGCGGTCGCAATCATTTCAATCGCGCAACAGGCGAGACCAAACTGCAACGGCCAGATCGAATTTTTCCGGCCCCAATTATAAAGCTCCTGCATCGAGGTGACCCAGATGCCCTGCTTTTGCAGTTCGCTCCTCAGGCCTTCGTCGATTTCCAGCTCCATCACTTCGCCCAATTTAGACAACCTTTGCTCCAGGCCCAAACGAGGCCTTCCAACAAGAGCAGGAGGAAGATCAAAATCGCAATGAAGGCGCCGACGGGCAAGCTGGTGAAAGCGACGGCGAAGGGAATGAGGAAAATCGATTCGACGTCGAAGATGAGGAAGATGATCGCGTAAAGATAGAACTGCGATTGGAACTGAATCTGCGCGTCGCCTAGCGATTCCACTCCGCATTCGTAGGTCGCATTTTTAGCGGCGCCTGGTTTTGGCGGCTGGAAGAATTTTCTCCACATCCACGCCAAAACCAGCGGTGCGATCGGGAAGACGAGCGCTACTCCGATGAAGACGATGAGAAAGAAATAAGGATTCGGCTGCATCACCCCAGCGACCAGCCTTTCATCGAAGTGACGACGAGGGATTCTTCGGTGCGCTGAGAACGGCAATGTTTCATGAACTAGACCACGCCCTGGTCAAGCATGGCATTAGCTACTTTGAGGAAGCCCGCGATGTTCGCGCCGTTGACGTAATTCCCCGGTGTCCCAAAACGCTCAGCGGTCGCGCGGCAGGTTTTGTGAATCGCGCGCATGATGCCCTGCAGCCGTGAATCGACCTCTTCGCGCGTCCAGGTAATGCGCATGCTGTTTTGCGCCATCTCCAAACCCGAAGTCGCGACCCCGCCGGCGTTCGCGGCTTTGCCTGGGCCGAAGAGAATGTTCGCTTCGAGAAAAAGATTTACGCCGCCGCCCGAAGTCGGCATGTTCGCACCCTCGGAGACGACATAGACGCCGTTGCGCAAAAGATTCGCCGCGTCTTTTTCGTTAATCTCATTCTGGGTCGCGCTCGGAAACGCGCACTGTGCCGGATGATCCCAGAGCGGATTGTGATCCGCCTGCGGATCGAGCCGGGTATAAGTCGCTCCCTTGAATTTGTCGGCGTATTCCGCGATCCGGCCGCGCTGAACATTCTTGAGCTGCATGACAAAGGCGAGCTTCTCCCGGGTGATCCCACTCTCGTCATAAATGTAGCCCGACGAGTCCGACAACGTCACCGGGCGCGCGCCGAGCTCGACCAATTTCTCGACCGTGTATTGCGCGACGTTGCCGCTTCCGGAGACAAGACAGACCTTGTCGGCAAGCTCTTCATTGCGCGTCTTCAGCATTTCCTCGGCGAAGTAAACCGCGCCATATCCGGTCGCTTCCGGGCGAATGAGCGATCCGCCCCAGCCGATGCCCTTTCCTGTCAGTACGCCGGTGAATTCATTCCGCAGTTTTTTGTACATGCCGAAAAGGAAACCAATCTCACGCGAGCCAACGCCGATGTCACCTGCCGGCACATCACGATACGGCCCGATGTGGCGGGAAAGTTCCGCCATGAAAGCCTGGCAGAATCGCATCACTTCGTTGTCGCTTTTTCCCTTCGGATCGAAATTGCTGCCGCCTTTGCCGCCACCCATCGGCAGCGTCGTCAGGCTGTTTTTAAAGACCTGCTCGAAAGCGAGAAACTTGAGGATGCCGAGGTTGACCGAGGGATGGAATCGGAGACCACCTTTGAACGGGCCGATCGCGCTGTTCATCCCGATGCGGAACCCTCGGTTCACCTGCACCTCTCCGTTGTCGTCCTGCCACGGGACGCGGAACATGATCACGCGCTCCGGCTCGACCATGCGCTGGAGGATTTTTCCCTTGCGATACTCGGGGTGACGTTCGAGGACGGGCGCGAGCGAAGCGAAAACTTCCTCGACCGCCTGGTGAAATTCCGGTTCGCCCGGGTTCTTCGCCTTCACGTGCGCAATCAGTTCGGCCAGGTCATTATTCATAGGTGATTTCTCATTGATGCCGAGGCCGCGCAGCTCCGATGAGAGCTGCCTAACGAATTAGCAAAAGTCGCGGCGGTCCTCCATGTGCGGGAGGAGGAATAACCCCTTGCTCCCGCGAAGTGAACAAAATTCTCCAGTGCGCCGCATCGAAACCGATTCCTGTCTTGCGTAACGTAGCCGAGCCCGCTTTTCTACCTCGCGACGTGAGCGGCTTTCTCGATCAGATCTTCGTGCTGGCGAAAGAGCGGGTGATGTCGCTGCTCGTGGGCGCGCCGCCCTGGCTCGCACAGATCGTTTCCAGTCTCCTCAATATCGTGGCGATGCTGGCGGTTTTTCTGTCGCTCTTCGCGCTCATGTCAGTCTTCGAGCGGAAAATTCTCGCCCGAATTCAGAACCGGCTGGGGCCAAATCGGGTCGGCCCTTTCGGTCTGCTCCAACCGGCGGCGGACGGGATCAAGATGCTGATCAAGGAAGACATCGTCCCGCTGCGTGCGGACAAGGTCGTGCATTTCCTCGCGCCGATTTTGATGGCGGCGATCGCCATTCTCGCCCTCGGCATCATTCCCTACGGGCGCAACATGACGCCCTTCGCGATCGACGGCGGGATTCTCTTTTTCTTCGCCATCGGCTCGACCACGGAGCTGAGTGTTTTCATGGCCGGCTGGGGAAGCAACAACAAGTTCTCCATGCTCGGCGCGATGCGCGCGATTGCGCAGATGATCAGCTACGAGCTGCCGCTGATCATTACCGTGTTGCCGGTCGTGATGGTGGTCGGCTCGCTTCGACCCGATGCGATCGTCGCCGCGCAAAGCGGCTACTCCTTGGGCGTCATCCCGCATTGGTTTGTTCTCAACCCTTGGGGGGCCGTCGCGTTCCTTTTGTTTTTTGTTTCCGGTCTCGTGGAATCGAACCGCACGCCTTTTGACGTTCCGGAAGGCGAATCGGAAATTGTCGCCGGCCACATGACGGAGTATTCCGGGTTCAAATACGCGACGTTTTTCCTCGCGGAATATTTGGGGATGTTCGCGATCAGCGGGCTGACGGTGACGCTCTTCCTCGGCGGCTGGCACGCGCCGGTTTCCTTTCTCGGATTTGTCCCGTCCTGGCTCTGGTTCTTCGCCAAGCTCGGGGTGCTCCTCTTCGTCTTCATCTGGGTGCGGGGCACGCTTCCGCGCACGCGGGTTGATCAGGTGATGAACTTCGCCTGGAAATTCATGTTGCCGATGGCCTTCACCTGCATCGTCGCGGCGGCTGTCTGGCATTTTGCCGGCCGTAACCTCGCCGGCTGGCTTTGGTCGTTAGGCCTGCTCGCCGTGGTTTACTTCGGCCTCTCCCGCGTGCTCGAGACGGGAAAGAAATTCGCACCCCGCATCTATCGTTTCGCCGAATGAACAGCGTTGCTTTTGTCGTCATCACCGTCTTGACGCTGGCCGCAGCCCTCGCCGCGGCCACGCTCTCGAAGCTCGTCCATGCGGCGCTTTGTTTCGCAGCGGCTTTTGTCGGCGTCGCGGCGTTTTATTTTTTCTTAGGCGCGGAGTTTGTCGGACTCGTCCAGGTCTTTATCTATGTCGGCGCGGTGGCGGTTTTGATCGTCTTCACCATTTTGTTGACGCGCCGCGATGGCGACAAGGAATGCGGCTTCAACTGGAGCGGGGTCGTCATCGCGATCGCAGTCTTCGGCGGATTGCTCTGGGCGATTTTGAAGACGCCGGTGTTTGCGGTCGCGGCGCAACCGATCGCGCCGCTTTCCGTTAGGCAAATCGGCAAACTGCTCATGACCGATTACGTCTGGCCATTGCAGTGCGCCGGCCTTGTTCTGACCGCGGCGTTGATCGGAGCCCTGATTCTCGCGATGGAGGAAAGGCGATGACTTGGGCAATTCTTCCTCCGGGGAGGACGGAGTGTTACTCCGTCGTTCGGTGCAGTCTGCGCCGAACAGCACGCAGTGCGATGCCTAACAAAAAGTCCGCGCCACAAGTTGCGCTGCGCGCAAGCTGCATTGGGAGAGACTCTCCCAACGCGACGGGGTGGCACCCCGTCCTCCCCGGAGAAGAAGTTCCGCGATGACCCCAACGCTGCAACTGTTTCTCATCGTCTCGGCGGCGCTTTTTTGCGTCGGTCTGCTCGCCGCGCTCAGCCGGCGTCACGCGATCTTCATCCTCATCGGCATCGAGATGATGCTCGCCGCCGCGGGCTTGAACTTCATCGCCTTCTGGCGTTTTGGTCCGCAGCCGGCGCCGCCGAACGGCGTGATGGTAACGATCTTCGCGATCGCGATCGCGGCCGCTGAAGCGGCAGTCGGTCTCGCGCTCGTGATCGCGGCTTATCGCCACTACCGCACGACGAATGTTGACCAGCTCGATCAGCTCAAAGGATGAGCAACGGGATCATCGCTCATCTCTGGCTGATCCCGGCGGTGCCGCTCGCGGCTTCACTCGTCATTCTTAGCCTGGCGAACACACAGGGAACGGCAGCGGCAGCAGTCGCGGTCGGCGGACAGGTCATCGCGCTTCTTTTTGCTCTCGCGGCCTTTGCCCAGACACTCGCGACGCCCGGCTATCGCGCCTTCCAGAACTTTACTTGGTTCACCTTCGGCGAACAATCGCTCCGGCTTGGTTTCGTTCTCGATCCGCTCGCCGCGGTCATGCTGGTCATGATCACGTTCGTAAGTCTCTGGATCTTTGTTTTCAGCGTCGGCTACATGGCGGCAGACAGAAACTTCACCCGCTTCTTTGCCTATCTCTCTTTCTTCTCCGCGGCGATGCTCGGCGTCGTCATCGCCAATAGTTTGCTTCTGCTTTTTATTTGCTGGGAGCTGGTCGGGCTCGCCTCCTATTTGCTTATCGGTTTTTGGATTCATAAACCAAGCGCCGCGGCCGCGGCGAAGAAGGCTTTTATCACCACGCGCATCGGTGACCTCGGTTTTTTCCTCGGGATGCTCTGGCTCTACGACCGGAGCGGGACCTTGCTCTTCTACGATGGCGGCGGCGGCTGTATCGAACATGCAGGGCTAGTTTCGTTAGGCGCGAGTGCTACCTTCATCGCCCTGCTCATCTTCTGCGGCGCGGTCGGTAAATCGGGGCAGTTCCCGCTTCACGTTTGGCTACCGGACGCGATGGAAGGCCCGACCCCGGTGAGCGCGCTTATTCATGCTGCGACCATGGTGGCGGCCGGAGTCTTTCTCGTTGCGCGGACTTACCCTCTTTTCTCATTCGGCGCGGTTCACGGCGTGACGCCTTCCCTCACCGTCGTGGTCTGGATCGGCGTTGTTACCGCACTCATCTCCGCGTTCATCGCGCTCGGTCAATTCGATATCAAACGCATCCTTGCTTACTCGACCATCTCGCAGCTCGGGCTCATGATGGTGTCGCTAGGCGTGGGCGGTGTCGCCGCCGGCATCCTGCATCTGCTCGCGCATGGGTTTTTCAAAGCGCTGCTCTTTCTCGGGTCCGGCTCCGTCATTCACGGCTGCCACGAGGAACAGGACATTCGTCGCATGGGCGGCTTGCGCGGTCTTATGCCGGTCACGTTTGCCACTTACGCGATCGGCATGATGGCGCTAAGCGGTGTGCCGCTCTTCTTCGCTGGCGCCTGGACAAAGGAGGACATCCTGCACGCGACCTCAGAATGGCCGGCGTCGCGGGTGCCGCATTATCTCATGCTGCTCGGGGTGGTGCTGACCGCGCTCTACATGACCCGGCAGATGATTTACGTCTTCTTTGGGCAGCGTCGCGCGGCGGCGGAGCACGCTCACGAAAGCCCGTCCGTGATGACGCTGCCGCTGATCGTGCTCGCGACCTGCGTGGTCTTGTTCAGTGCGGTGCTGACGCCGGCCTGGCCGTGGCTGCATCGCTATCTGTCGGGAGAACGAGCCGTGTTCCATCTCGCGCAACTCATTCAACCCGCGCTTCTTCTTGCGCTCGTCTTTGTGGCGCTCGGCATTGGTTTGGGAATCGCGATTTATCGACGCGCTGCGGAAAGTGATCCCGTGGAAAACGCTTCGCCCGCGCTCTTTCGCTTTCTCGAGAACCGGATGTGGCTCGACGAACTCTATGATGGGACGGTGCTCGCTCTTGCGCGTGCCTTGTCCCGCGCCTCCGATCTTCTCGATCGCTACTTTTGGGATGGTCTCGCCCGAGGCGTCGGATTGATCGGGCGATGGTTAGGCCGCCTGACGAAAGGCTTCGATGAACATGCAATCAACGCCGGAGCGAATGACGCCGCCGGCCTCGCGCGCGGTTTTGGCCGGATTCTTTCGCTGCGGCACTCGGGCCAGGTCCAGACCTACCTCGGCGTGATCGCTCTCGGAATGCTGGCGCTGCTCCTTCTCTACGCATGGCTCATCTGATCACAGGTCTCCTCTTTATCCCGCTGCTCGGCGCGCTCTTTCTGAGCGTGGTGCCGCGAAACTACGCCCGCGCCATCGCGCTTGGAAGCAACCTGATCACGGCGCTCCTCGCTCTCACCTTGTGGCGCCACTTCGATCCTGCGGCAACCGGACTGCAGATGGTCGGGCGTCATCTCTGGGTTCCGGCGATCGGGGCGGAATATCTGGTTGGAATCGATGGGCTAAGTCTCCTTCTCGTTCTCCTTATTTCCCTCGTGTTCCCTTTCGCCTTCCTTGCGGAAAAAATGGGGCGGCGTTTTTGCGCGCTCATGCTCGTGATGCAGGCGGCGCTCTATGGGACTTTCACCGCGCAGAACTTCATCCTTTGGTTTCTCTTTTACGAGATGAGTCTGGTTCCGAGCTTTCTTCTCATTAAAGGCTGGGGCAGCGCCAAGCGCGATCGCGCGGCGACAAAGTTTTTCCTCTACACCTTTCTCGGCAGCGTCGCGATGCTACTCTCGTTTCTGGGCATTTACCTCCTTAGGGGAAGCTTTGATTTCTCCACCCTCGCGGCGCTTGGAAAAGGTGGATTGGTCGCCGGAAATCTGCGCTGGCTGATCTTCGCCGGCATCTTCCTCGGGCTCGCCGTGAAGGTGCCGCTCTTTCCTTTTCATACCTGGCTGCCCGATGCCTACGAAGCGGCACCGACCGGCGTCTCGATGGTCCTGACCGGGGCGCTCTCGAAGATGGGTGTCTACGGATTCATCCGCCTCCTGCTGCCGCTTTTCCCTAACGAGACAAGGATTGTCGGGCCCTGGCTGCTCGGGCTGGCGGTCTGCTCGATCGTCTTCGCCTCCCTCGCCGCCTGGGCGCAATCGGATTTGAAACGGATGGTCGCCTATCTCTCGATCAATCATCTCGGCTACTGCATGCTCGGGCTTTTCGCCGTGACGGCGACCGCCGCTGTTCCGGCCAAGGAATCGCAAGCAGCCTTAAGTGGTGTCTTTTTGCAAATCTTCAACCACGGGATAACCGCGGCCGCGCTCTTCTACTTTGTCGGTCTGCTCGAGCAACGCCGCGGCGCGCGCGGGCTCAACGACTTCGGCGGACTTATGCAGCGCACCCCACTGCTTTGCGCCTGGATGAGCGTGGCGATGTTTTCCTCGTTAGGTTTGCCGGGACTCAATGGCTTCGTCAGCGAGTTCCTCATTTTCAAAGGCTCCTTCGCGCTTGCCGCGGGCTACACCGCGACCGCGGTCCTCGGACTGCTCCTCACGGCGATCGTTTTCCTGCGCGCGATGCAGCTGCTTTTTAGCGGACCGCTGACAGAAAGAGTGAGCGATTTTCCCGATCTGCGGCTGGGTGAGAGGTGGATCGCTGTTCCAGTCACGCTGCTCATGTTCGCGATCGGGATTTATCCGCAGTTTCTGTTTAGCATTTTCAACTCCACCGTCGTGCAAATTGGGCGGTTGTTAGGCTGAGGCTTCGCATGAAAAAAGAAGCGATCCCCGCAATTCGTATCGCCGATGCGATCCATTTTTTTTGGAGCCAGAAGGTGATGCTCGATTTCGATCTGGCGGTGCTTTATGGGGTGACGACGGGAAATCTAAACAAAGCCGTCAAACGCAATCGCGAGCGTTTTCCTGCGGATTTCATGTTTCAGCTGAGTGCTGATGAGACGAAGAATTTGATCTTCCAAATTGGAATATCAAAAGGCCGGGGCGGACGGCGTCATCGCCCCTTCGTTTTTAGGGAACAAGGAGTTGCGATGTTGTCGAGTATTCTGCGAGGTGAACGTGCAGCTCAGGTAAATATCGCGATCATGCACGCCTTCGTTCGACTACGCGAGGCGATCGAGGCCGACCGCGAGCTGGCGAAGCGATTTGCCGAATTGGAAATCCGCGTCGGCCGACATGATGAAAAGATTGCGGCGATCATTGAAGCGATTCGGCAGCTGGTTGCGCCGAAGGCCAAGCCGCGGCGCGAGATTCGATTTCATGTCCGCGAGACGCCGTCGCGTTATAGGACACGCAACAACGGCCGATGATCGCCTGGACAATCTACCTCACCTTTGCGGGCGCAGTTTTGACCCTTTTTTTGCCGCGCGCTCTTGCGCGCTGGCTGGCACTGCTGACGACCGCGGCTGGATTCGGCATCGGCTTGACGGCGTTTTTCTCCAAAGCCGATTTCGCTCATTTCACCACGATCGTTCGTGTGCCTTGGGTGCCGGCACTCGGGATGAATTACCAGCTCGCAGCCGACGGCGTCAGCCTCACAATGATGGTCGTGACCGGATTGACCGCGACTTGTGCGGTCCTTTTCTCCTGGAAAGTGAAGGAGCGGCCTAACGAGTTCTTCTTCTGGCTTCTCCTCGTGGTCGGCGGTTCCTACGGCGTTTTCCTCAGCGCCGATCTCTTTCTCTTTTTCGTTTTCTACGAGCTGGTGATTGTGCCGAAATATTTCCTCATCGCGATCTGGGGTTCGACGAACAAGGAATACGGCGCGATGAAGCTGACGCTTTATTCCTTTCTGGGCGGCGTGCTCGTTTTCATCGGTATCCTCGCCGCCTACACGACAGCCGGATCACTCGATCTCGCGCAGCTCTCAAAATACAATTTCTCACCAGAGCTACAAAGCTGGGCCTTTCCGATTTTGTTTCTCGGCTTTGCGATCCTCGGAGGCATCTGGCCGCTGCATACCTGGGCGCCGACGGGTCACGTCGCCGCGCCGACCGCGGGCTCGATGTTACTTGCCGGTATTGTCATGAAACTGGGAGCGTACGGCGCGCTCCGCGTCGCGATGAATCTTTTCCCCTCAGGTTGGGCGATGTGGAGTAAGTGGATTGCTGTCTTCGCAGTCATAGGAATCGTCTATGCGGCAGCGGTGGCCTTACGGCAGAGCGATCTCAAATTCGTCATCGGTTATTCGAGCGTAAGTCACATGGGCTTCGTTCTGCTCGGACTGGCGGCGGGGAATCTTCTCGGCGTTTCCGGCTCGGTTTTGCAAATGTTCTCGCACGGAGTCATCGGCGCGCTCCTCTTCGCCATCGCCGGAGCGGTTTATTATCGGACGCACACGCGCAATCTCGACGATCTCTCCGCGATGCAACTGGGCCGCTCGCTGCCATTCCTCGCGTTCGCTTTCGTGATCGCGTCGGCAGCCTCCCTCGGGATCCCGGGCTTCAGTGGTTTTGCGGCAGAGATCACCATCCTGATCGGCGCCTGGAAGGCGTTTCCGGTTGCGGTTTGGATCACGGGCATCGGCATGGTGCTGGTGGCGGCCTTCACTTTGCGCGCCTTGAAGAAGACCTTTTTCGGGGATGAACGCTCCGCCCATGGGGCGAGAGAGACAGTCATGACGACCGAACGTGCGACGACCGCTGAAAAGATCGGCGCCACGTTCCTGATGGCCGCGACTCTTGTTGTCGGCCTTTACCCGAAACTCCTGCTCGATCGGATCATGCCCGCGGTCGAGACGATGCGATTTCTGCAGCGATGAGCTACCTCGAACTCCTCCGACTCGTTGCGCCCGAAGCGATTCTTGTCCTCAGCGCACTCATCGTTTTGGCGGTTGGCCTAACGAAAACGGGCGTGGCCGGTTTCTGCACAGGCCTTGCCGCGGCGGGTTTGCTTTTCGCGGCGGCCGCAATCGTCGCCCTCCCACGAGAAGCAACGCTTTTCCACGGGATGCTTGTGATCTCGCCGCTCAACTCGCTTTTCAAAATCATCTGTCTCGCGCTCGCATTCTTCACCGTCCTTCTCGCGCGGACGGAAGGGCGTTCGCCTAACAATGGCGAGTATCTCGCGCTGATTCTTCTCGCGACGGTCGGCCTACTTCTTCTTGTCGGGAGCGAAGAGCTGCTCATGATTTTCATCGGCCTCGAGCTGACCGGCCTTTCGCTCTACATCCTCACCGCCTTTGACCGCAGCAATCTCTTCTCCGCGGAAGCAGGCTTGAAGTATTTCCTCTTCGGCAGCACCGCAAGCGCCTTCACCCTTTTCGGGCTTAGCCTCATCTACGGCATGTGCGGCACGACCGCGCTCGCCGAGATCGGAGCAAAGATCGTCAGCCAGCCCCTCTCGCCACTTCTTTTTGTCGGCATCGTGATGACACTTGTTGGCTTCGCCTTCAAAATCGCGGCCGCGCCATTCCATCTCTGGGCGCCGGATGCTTATCAAGGCGGACCGATCCCGAGCGCAGCTTTCATCGCGTCGGGATCGAAGGTCGCGTCTTTTGTTATCTTGGGAAAAGTCGTCCTTCTCGGTTTCGGACCGGATGGTGGAAACGCTGCGTGGCATGCGCTCGTGATTGGCTGGAAGCCCGTCCTCGCGGCGCTCGCGGCTCTCTCGATCGTGCTCGGAAATTTCGTCGCGCTGGTACAAACAAACGTCCGCCGCCTTCTCGCTTACTCCGCAGTCGCGCACGCCGGTTATAGCTTGCTCGGCCTCATCGCCGGCGGCCGCGAGGGATTTTCCGCGACCCTTTTCTATACGACGAGTTATGCCTTTACCCTCGTGGGCGCCTTCGGCGTCGTTGAATTCGTTAGGCGAGCGACCGGCGGCGATGACCTGCAAAATTTCGCCGGCCTCCGCGCGCGCTCACCGGTCGCCGCTGCGGCCATGGCGGTCTTCCTTCTCTCGTTAGCCGGGCTCCCGCCGCTCGCGGGATTCTTCGGCAAGTTCTATCTCTTCAGCGCCGCTCTGCGATCGGGCGCAAATCACGGCTTGCTTTGGCTCGTCGTGCTCGCACTTTTTGGCAGCTTGGTCTCTCTCTATTACTACCTCATCTTGCTCAAGATGATCTTCGTGGAAAGAGCGGACGGCGCGGCAAACTTCTCCGATGCGGGAGCGAACCGCGCGCCCTATCTCTCGCAGGCAATCGTCGGGCTGCTTGCGCTGGTTATCCTTCTCCTGGGACTTTGGCCCAGTTCGTTAGTTGCCCCGATCGTCGAGGCGCTGCGGTAGGATGCCGCGCGATTCCCTGCTCGCTGCCGCCGCGCGCCTGCGCAAGGCGGTCGAGCCGCTCGGTTTCGCCAAGCCCGTCACCCATGTTTACAATCCGCTCGTCTACGCCTGGTCAGCACACGAGTCTTATCTTCGCCGCTTCGGCGCTGGACGCAGACGCATCCTTTTCCTGGGGATGAATCCGGGACCATTCGGAATGGCGCAGACGGGAGTGCCCTTTGGACAGGTGACCGCAGTGCGCGATTGGCTCCGGATAGACGCCGCGATCGGCAAACCGCCTAACGAACACCCCAAGCGTCGTGTGACCGGCCTGGCCTGCTCTCGAAATGAGATTAGCGGCGAAAGACTCTGGGGACTCTTCGCTCGCCGCTTTGGCCAAGCCGAGGATTTCTTTCGTGAACATTTCGTCATGAATTATTGCCCGCTCGTTTTTCTGGAAAGCAGCGGCCGCAACCGCACGCCTGATAAGTTGCCGGCCGCCGAGCGGGCGGCACTCTTTGCCCTCTGTGATGAGCATTTGCGCGCAGTCGTCCGGATTCTTCGGCCGGATTGGCTGGTTGGCATTGGTCGGTTCGCCAGCCGCCAGGCGGAAGCCGTCACTGGCCTGCGAGTGGTGCGGATTCTCCATCCCAGTCCCGCCAATCCTGCCGCAAACGTCGACTGGGCTGGCACGGTCATGGCGCAACTGCGCGGCTACGGCGTCTGGCCCTGAGATCGAAACGTTTCTGAGATCGCTCCGGAAGGCCCACTCCCCAAGAGGCTTACGCGAATGAGCTCCGCTCGGAACGCGATGAGTGAAGCGGCCAGGGCCAGGCTTTCAATCCGCCTTGGGTGTCGGCGACTTCCGTCTTCCAATGCTATCGACTTTTCATTCCCTCCGAGCTTGACCTGATCAACGAGCTGCCAAAAGATCGGCGCCATGAAAACTACCCTTCCTTCGATCGCCCTTGCCATCGCGGGGGCATTATTGGTCGCTCCCCTCTTCGCCGCCGAGCCGACGCCAGGTGAGTCACCGACTTCGCCCGGCGCCACTCAGGCTAACGACAGTGAGATGATGAAGCAGATGATGGAGCTTTCGAAACTCAACGAAAACCACAAGCTGCTCAGTCAGCTCGCCGGGGATTGGAGTTATCAAATCCAAATGTGGATGGCGCCGGGTGCGCCGGCGCTCAAGTCATCCGGCACTTCCAGCATCAAGCCGCTCTGGGGCGGGCGCTATTATGTTACTCACAGCACCGGCCAGATGCGCATGCCCGGCGCCGACGGCAAGATGCAATCGATGACCTTCAAAGGAATGGGAGTCGATGGTTACGATAACGCAAAGAAGAAGTTCGTCTCGTCCTGGATCGATAACTTCGGCACGGGAATCGTCCTTGCGGAAGGGGACTACGATCCCGCGTCTAAGACCTTCACTTACAACACAGAGGAAGAGATGGCCCCGGGCATGAAAACCAAAGTCCGTGAGACGGTGAAGGTCGTCGATAAGGACCATCTCACTTTCAGCTGGTACGAAAACCGAGGCGGACAGGAAGTGAAAACGATGGAACTTGACTGTACCCGCGCGAAATAGGAGCTGACCGTTGCGAACAGACCAGTGATGCGCACATCTTCCTGTCGCCGCGCCACGCCGCTTTGGCTTATCTTCATCGGCTTGATGTCGATCAGGTGCGCCGCGGCTTCAGGAGAAAACCTTACGGTGACCAGCCCGGCATTCGGATCTGGGGGCGAGATACCGGCGAAGTTCACCTGCAAAGGAGCGGGTGAAAATCCTCCGCTGCAAATGCAGGGTGTCCCGCGGGCAGCAAAGAGCCTGGTGCTGACCGTCGAAGATCCGGACGCACCGGGCGGCCTCTTTAGTCACTGGCTCGTCTGGAATATCAGCCCTTCACTAACCAAGATTGCCGAAAACAGCCTTCCAGCCGCGGCGGTGCAAGGGAGAAACGATTTCGGTAAGAGCGGTTACGGCGCGCCTTGTCCACCCTCCGGCACACACCGCTATTTCTTCCGCATCCTTGCGCTTGATCGAAAGCTTACGCTCGAAGCGGGCGCAAAGCGAGCAGCGCTCGATCAGGCGCTACGCGGTCATATTCTCGCTCGAGGGGAGATCATGGGCCGCGTCTCCCATTAGCTCCTGATCGCCACCGCGGGCGAGATACAGTCCTATTTTCGTTAGGCCACGTTCCTTCGCACGCGCGCCATGACGATGAAGTGCGCGACGAAGCCAAAGGCGAACACGATTGCCATCAGTCGTAGATTCAGAGTGAGAGCGAGACAGAGTTCAGCCAGACTGAAGAGCCAGATGAACGTTTCCCCCGCGAACGCCTGACCCCAGTGCGGCAAGCGCCCAGCGGATGGGACGCGAGGGGTGAGCGCCGGCCAGAAGCGCGGCACCGCCCGGCAGTAGGCGCGATACGATTCGCCCTGACTTTCCCGCAAGGCGGCCTCTTCGCGAAAGATCAGGCGATACACAAAGAACCAGTTCGTTGCGATAATAAAGATCCAACCCCAGCGACTCGCGAGGAGACCGAGCCCGACTGCCATCGGGAGGTTGGCGAAGTAGAGCGGATTGCGCACGTAACGAAATGGCCCATCGGCGACCAACGCTTCCGAATGTTGGTCGCGATCGTGCACCACGTCGGTGCGGAGATAAGCGGCTCCCCAGGTGCGCAGAGCCGCGGCGAGAAAAACCAGGAGCGCTCCGATCCCGATCATGATCCGAGTGAGGGTCGCCGCCTGCGGAGTGCCGGGAAGAATCCCCGGCGCGAGGAAATGGCGCAGCGCGGCGATCGCGCCGACATCAGACTGGAAAAGAAAAAAACCGAGGAAAAAGAAGGCGCTGATAATCCAGAAGCGCCGCTCGAATTCAAATTTCGTTGCCTGCATGGGCCCACCATAGCTCCCGGCAAGGTAGGACAAAGGAAAACCGTCGCGTGATCGAATCACAGAATCGATTCCCTTTGCGCGCCTGTGAGATCGACTTTAATATCGCGCCGGTCAAGCAGTCATCTTTTCTCCGCCGACACGACAAAGCGATTTCCTTCGCTATCCTTGAACATGGCGTAGGTGCCCCATGCTTGTTTCTCCGGCGGTCCCTCAAATTCCACTCCGCGCCCGCTAAGTTCCTCATAAGTCTGATCGATGTCGTCACAGACAAACGACATCGGCATCATTGAGCCAATCCGCTTTTCCTCACCGTCCGGCGTGAAGAGCACCACCCGCGTCTCCGCCTTCGGGATGCGCAGCTCGATCCAGCGCTGTTTCTCGTCGAAAGGCTGATCGGTGATGATGGTGAAGCCGAGCTTCTCCGTATAAAAATCCAGCGCGCGATTTTGATCGGCCACCGGGATGCTGACGAACTTGATTTGTGTAATCATGGTGACGGAAGAGTAGTTCGCGCGGCGGGATGGCGTCCAGATGCGCGCGACGAATTTGGCGAAATAGTGCTGTCCGTTTATCGATATAGCTGGTAGGAATTTGGAAACCAGAAAAAATGAGGCCCTCCCTAGCGCCTCAGCCGGAGGTTTTCGGAGGCGAGGAAATGAAGGAGGCGAATTCATATCATCTCCTTCTTGACGCCTCTGAGTTCCCCGGACTGCTCTCTCTCACTCGATGCCACGTTTCCGCAAGACCATTCCAGTCGATGATTATGTTATCGACATCCTCATGCGCGACATTGTTGGCCATGATCGTCAACCCGCCGCCTATCTCGTCTATCTCTATCTCTACGGACAGGCGGTGCGCAGCAAATGGAAACCGGTAGCCATGAGCTTGCGCGCGCTCGCCGACGCGACCGGGCTTTCCAAAAGCGCGGTCCAAGCCGCCTTGCAAAGTTTACGCCGACGCGAGCTCATCGCGAGTCGGACCGAACACGCCACGGCGACGCCGGAACACCGCGTCCTGCCCCATTGGCGCCCATGACTAATCTTCATCAGGCGAGATCACCGGCTATTTCGCAACAGTCGTTTGCTTATAAAGCATGTTCAGCCAGCGCCCATATCGCTTGATGTAGAGCGAGCTGACCCAGCAGGGAGAAGAAACAGGCTTCCCCTGACAACGGGTTATCTGGCTTTCGTCATAGGTCAGCAGCGCGGTATCCATTCCGAGCATCGGCAGCTGAGAGTCCTTCAGCGAATAAGCCTCCACCTGACAAACACCACTAGCCACACCCTTCACGACCTGCTCTTTGCTGGTGCGACCGCCGAATCCCAGTTCCATGTGATCATTCGAAAGGAACCGGTCGAAGAAATCGCTGTCATGATTCTTCCACGCCTCCCAGGATTGCTTCTCCAGTGCGATCAATTTGTCCTTCAGCGCATCCGCTGGTTCCTCCGCGGCGCGGCCCCGGAAGGGAGTGGCAAAGGATAAGAGAACCGACGGCGGCTCATGCCACAGCAGCGGAAGACGCGCTCGGGAAGGCCATGCGCCTGCAACCGGACCTGGCGGAAACGCAGCTCGCCCGCGCCTATTTCCAGTATTGGGTAAAACATGACTACAAGGGCGGCCGCGACTTATTCGCGCACCTGCATCTGATCTGGCCCAACAACGCCGAGCTTTTGGAAGCGCTCGGTTATGTCTCGGCCCGACTCGGCCAATGGGATAAGAGTGTGAGTTACTTCGATCAGGCGATCGAACTGGACCCACGGGATTACCTTTTGCGACTCACCGCGGCTGAAGCGCGCGGTGCGATGCGCGATTTCGCGAGCGCCCTCACGATGCTCGACCAGGCTCTCGAAGTCTGGCCTGGTGACACCGAACTGCTGGCTTTAAAGGCGCAGATTTTTCAGTCGCACGGCCAACTCAAAGACGCTCAGGCGATCATCGACAAGCTCAAGCCGCGCGACCAGGACCAGCTGGCAATCGAAGCGCTCTTCATGCAGGCGAAGCTGACCCGCAAACCGCAGAGCGCGCTGCCCTTTTTCAAAGGTCTCACGACGCGTGCGCAAAAGACCGAAGCCTACTGGGGCATGTGGTACTTGTTTTGTCTCGCTACTCTGGAGGAAGAAGCCGGTCAAACTGAGGTTGCCAAAAACAATTTCACCGAGTTACACGCGCGAGCCCAGGCTCGACTCCAGGAAACCCCGGATGATTCTGACTCGTTAGGCTTCCTCGCCGAGGCAGCGGTGCGACTGAGCGATCCCGCGACCGCGTTGCAAGTCGTCCGGCGCGCGATTGAGCTGACCGCGGGCGATGCGCGCATCCATCCCGTCGTCGAGGAGACGTACGCTCGCCTCCTAGTTCGCATGGGTAAGAAAGAGGAAGCGATCGCGATCCTGCAGAAACTTCTCAAAGTCCCCTACGATGCTCCGCTCACGCCCGCGCTCCTCCGGCTCGATCCTGCTTTCGATCCCTTGCGCGGCGCCCCGCGGTTCGAAAGACTCTGTCAGGAAACGTTGTCGTGAATCGAGGTCAAGTCTTGAGAAAGCGAGGTCGGAAGTTATCTGCTGATGGCATCGACGGCGGCATGAACATGAATCGCAGTCGTGTCGAGAAACGAAATGCCCTTCGGTTCGGCGGCTCGCAGGAGGAGCGGTAACTCCGTTCCTGCAAGAATCACCGCTTCGATCCGGTCTTCATTTCGCATTCGCTCGATGATCGCGATGATGGCGGCGCGGGTTTCCGGGAGGAACTCGTTCTTAAGCAGCTCGTGGATGTATTTGTCGTGGATGAAGGCCTGTTCCGGTTCGTTAGGCACAACCAGATCGAGTCCGGCGCGGGCGAAGACCTCGGGGTAAAAGCGCGCGCGCATGGTGAAGCCGGTGCCGAGTAAGGCAAGACGTCTAAACGCGAGGCCGCGCGCATGATCGCAGACCGCTTCCACAATGCTAAGCATCGGGATCGTCGCCCGCCGTTGCACTTCCTCGAAGACAATGTGCGGCGTGTTCGCTGCGATCAGCCCGATCTCCGCGCCGGCGCGAGCGAGTCGCGCGACCGAGTCGGAAAGATAATTCGTTAGGCCAGGAAGATCGTTCGCGTCGAGCAGCGCGATCCCGCGGTTCACATCAATGCTGTCGATGAGAAGATGCGGCGCGCTCTCGTCCGGCACACGCGCGCGATAGCCGTCGAGGATGAAACGGTAATATTCGATCGTCGATTCCGGCCCGATCCCACCGACGATGCCGAGTGTTTTCATGATGGAAGCCAACCCGCCTCCGCAGCAAGCCGTTTGAGATTCTTTACACCTGATCGTTCATTTCCTGCGCCTTGACGTAAGCCTGTTGCAGGAAATCTGCGATCCCGCTCACGGCGAAGATGCTCGCCAATATGCGCGTGAGCCGCGGCGAAAAGATAAACCCGTAGATAAAACCGGATGCGATCCAGGTGCCGAGGCAAAACGGACAGGTGATCAGGTCGCCGATCGCGCGCTGAATCCCGCGTCCGCGCGAGTGCTCCTCCAGCTCGCCCGCGCCGCCTTTCCCTTCAATCTCGGTGAAAGGCGCGCGAAACGCCGCCGTCACTTTGTCTTTCGTGATCACGCGGCTGAGCTTCTGCGTCGAGAGCGCAAAAAGGAGAAGGTCCTGCGGCTCGACCCGCTCCGGCAACGGTTCACGCGAACATTTGCGCGCCAGCAACGCGGTCGCGAGCGCGCCATTAAAAATCGTGACGAGCGTGGCATAATCGCGTATCGGCAGCTCTTCATTCTCGCCCGAGCGCCGACGATTCTTCTCGCGGGATTGTCCGCTCTCGTTTGTGCCTTCTTCCGGCGAAGTTGTTGGTTTCCTGATCATCTCACGACTGATTCGGATTCGAACCCTCCGCGTGGCGCGAAAAGTTTGAATTTGGTTGAGCTCTCGCCGGCTTTGAAACAACTCGACCGCCCGAGCCTGCCCGCCCATAACTCACAAATGCGAACGATTTCTCGCGTAGCTTCCCTGTTTTTCTTTGCTGCGGTGCTCTGCGCGGGTCGAGTCGAGGCGCGCGTTGAACGGGTCGAAATTCTTTCACGAACCAATGTGCTCGATGGGAAAGCGTTTGGCGACGCGGGTGCGTATGAAAAGCTGATCGGCAAGATCCATTTCGCGGTTAACCCGGACGCCGCGCCGAACAAGAGCGTGGTCGATCTCGACAAGGCGCCGCGGAACGCAAAGGGCGAGGTCGAGTTCGCGGCCGACGTTTACATCCTCCGCCCGAAGGACGCGGCGCACGCGAGCGGCACCGCCTTGATCGAGATTCCGAATCGCGGCGGCAAAGGCATGCTCCATGTGATTCAAGGCGCGAAGAGCTCGCTCGATCCGACAACGCCGGAGCAATTCGGCGATGGCTTCCTCCTCCGGCGCGGCACGACCCTGATCTGGATCGGCTGGCAATGGGATGTGCGCAACGAACCAAGGCTGATGCGTCTCTTCGCGCCGATCGCGAAACAGCCTGACGGCAAGCCGATCACCGGTCTCGTCCGCTCCGATTTCGTGGTCGAGAAGAAAAGGAACGAAGTCCCGCTTGGTCATATGATCAGCGGAACGATTGGCGGGACGGAATACGCCTGCTCCAACGCCGACGATCCCGCGAACGTCCTAACCGTGCGCGAGACGCCGCTGGGGCAACGCCGGACGATCCCGCGACACGATTGGCAATTCGTGGAGGCGCCGGAGTTGAAGCTGCCGGGTCTGCGTGCGCTTCGCCTAACGAGCCTGTTTAAGGTCGGGAAAATCTACGAAGTCGTTTATCGCGCGCAGGATCCGGTCGTGGTTGGCCTTGGGCTCGCGGCGGTGCGCGATTTCGCTTCTTATCTAAAGAGCGCGCGCAACGACATCGCGCCGGTGCAGCGGGTTTACGCGATGGGCATCTCGCAGTGCGGCCGTTTTCTCCGCCAGTTCCTCTTCGACGGTTTCAATGCCGATGAAGAGGGAAAGATCGCCCTCGACGGCATCCTCGCCCACGTCGCCGGCGCCGGCCGCGGCAGCTTCAATCACCGCTTCGCCCAGCCTTCGCGTGATGCGCAGCCGACGAACACTTTCTTTTATCCGACCGACATCTTTCCCTTTGCCGACTTGCCGACGACCAATCCGGTCACCGGCAAAACCGCTGGGCTGCTCGATCGCGCCCGCGCCGCGCACGTCGTGCCGAAGATTTTCTACAGCAACACTTCGTACGAATACTGGTCGCGCGCGTGTTCACTCATTCACACTGCGCCGGATGGCACGAAAGATCTGCCGCTGCCGGATAACGTGCGGATCTATTACCTCGCTGGCCTGGAGCATTTCACCGTGCCCTTCCCACCGCAACGCGCGAAGGAAGGTGCGCTCATGACGCAGAATCTGCCGAACCCAAACCCGGTGCTTTATTTTTGGCGCGCTCTCTTTGTCGCGATGGATGACTGGGTACGCGATGGGAAGGCGCCGCCGGCCAGCCGATATCCGAAGCTCGCCGACAAGACACTCGTTACGCGAGACGCAGTGCAATTCCCGAAAATCCCTCGCCAACATTTGCCTGAACAAGTGCACGAGGCGTTTCACCTCGACTTCGGGCCGCAATGGAAAAACCGCATCATCACCAAACAACCGCCGGGTGTCGGCGTGCCTTTCCCGGTCTTTGTCCCGCAAGTGGATAAGAATGGCAATGACCTCGGCGGCGTCCGCCTGCCCGAGCTGGAAGTGCCCCTTGCGACCTACACCGGCTGGAATCTGCGCGACCCGCGGATTGGTTTTCCTAACGAGCGCGCCAGCTTCCTCGGCTCCGATATTCCTTTCCCGAAAATCAAATCCACCGCCAACGGCGATCCGCGCAAACAGATCAACGAACTCTATGCCTCCCGGAACGAATACCTGGAGCAGTTCCGCGCCGCGGCGGAGCATCTCGCCAGCGAACGCTTCCTCCGTCCCGAAGACATCGCCGCACTCGTTAGGCGCGGAGGAGAGGAGTGGGATTGGGCGACAAGGAGACCCGCCGCCGAGAACAGCTCAACATCCGCGCAGTAACCTGACAACTAGATCGCAGTACCGGTCAGGTGCCCAACGAGCATAGGCAGCCCGCATCCCCGGCTTATCCGCCGGGCCCACCTGCGAATTCATAGGTGCAGGCGCGAGCCACTCTTCGTGGCGGCCAGGCCGGCCGATTAAACCCTGCCAGACTTTCGGAGCGAGAGAAATATTCCGATCACCCGGTATAAGCGCTGTCTATCGCAGGCAGACACATTAAATATTTCAAACCTGACCGGCCCTGATCGTTAGTCAGGCATGCAAACACTCACCTTAAGCAGCAACCCCATGAACGGTCGGCTGCTGGACCCGAAGACTTCGCTGCGCCTGCGCGCCTTTCGCTTCTTGAGCGAGCGCTATACGCAGCGCGAGCGGCCCAGTGTGGCTGCCGAGTTCCTTCTTTTCGCAGTGATCGTTCTCGCGGCCACCTGGCCGATGTTCACCCTCGCCCACGCGCTGGCGCTTCACCACTAACCGGCGAGACGCTCGCTCACCGTCCCGAAACCTTGGAGAGACGAGCGCGATCTCGCCGTTCATTCTCCCGGCGCTCAGCGGTCGAATCAGTCGGCCGTTCGCCGGGTCAGAAAGGCTGCCGCGGCTTCCTCGCGGAACGCCGCGGCGGCCTTGCTCTCGAAGCGCAATGGATTGCGGATGAGGACCAACTCGCGTGTCGGCGACGACCCGGCGAACGGCACCGCCACACAACCCTTCACGAACTCCGTCTGGAGCATCATCTCCGGCACGACCGTGACTCCTAGACCGGCCGCGACCATCGCGGCGATCGTGACCAGCTGCGCACCCTGCAGGACCAGTTCCGGTTTCAGGTGGTTCGCCGCGAGTAACCGCCGCACCGTGATCGAGAGCGAATGCACCTCGTGCAGGAGCAGGAATTTCTCCGACGCGAGATCGCTCCACTTGATCGTCTTTTTCCGGGCCAGCCGATGCTTCGCCGGCAGGAGCAGGAGCAGCCGCTCCCGGCCGAGCGCGTGTTGCTTCAAGTTCGGCGTCTCGTCGCTCGAGGAAGCGAGCACGATGTCGAGGGTGCCATCTTCAAGACGCTGCACCAGCTTCTCGGTCGTATCCTCGAAAAGTTCAAAGGTTACCCGCGGATAAGCCCGCTCAAAGTCCGCGATCAGCCGGGGCAGGAGATAAAGCGCGATCGAGGGAATCGCCCCGACCGACAACTTCCCGGCCACCTCATCCTCGAGCCCGGCCACGATGCGGCCGGCGTCGGCGATCCCGGTGAGAATCTGGCGCGCGTAAGGGAGCAGCGATCGGCCGGCCTCGGTCAAAACCACCGCGCGCGGCAACCGATCGAACAACGGCTGATTCAGCTCTCCTTCCAGCTTTTGGATCTGATGACTAAGCGCCGGCTGCGAGACATGCTCACGTTCCGCCGCATGAGAGAAATTCCCCTCCTCTGCGACCGCGACAAAATACCGGAGCTGATGAATCTCCATGACTGACTTGCAATATCCCCGAGGAAAGCAGGAACGCAGGAAGAAATCTTGATCAATGGCAGATGGAACTTTACCGACCAAGAGGTAAAGCCTCGTGAGAGCAAGCCTTCCGATGCTTCCAGGCTGACTTGTTTCCAATTAATCCCTGCTTTTCTTAGAGATTCCTGACTCAGGAGGAGATAAAGTTCGATCAGTCTGCGAGATTCAGCAATGTGCGACCGCACCCTCACCAAGTGCCTACTGACATTTGCCGCTGTCGTAAACCTGCCGTTGAGCTCATCTCTGGCTCAGGAGCTGCCGAAGTCCGACAACGATTCCTTCGACATCGAGCCACCATTGCTTGTCCAGCCGCGTGAGCCGGAGCGCGCGCCCGATGAGTCGCAGGAAGACGCGCCCACAACGCTCGATCCCGCGAAGCTCGCCCAGCGATTGGAGGGAGCGAAGAAGAGCGCCGCCTCCGCCGCGCGTCTGGCCAAGAGTGGTGTGCTCTCGAAAGCCGAAGCCGAGCAGCGAGGATTACACGTCATCAGGTTGGAGTCAGATCTGGCACAGGCGCAACTGACCGCCGCCCAGGAGCAGATGACCTCGCTAAAAGCGCGCCTCGTCGCCGGCCAGACGACTCAGGTCGAAGTCGCCGCCGCCAGCGCTGCCCTAACCGCGGCGACCGCCGCCGCACAAGCGGCGGTCGCGCAATATCACAAGGCACAACTCGATGCCGCGGAGCTCAACCTTCGCCGGCAACGCAAACTGCTCGCCCTCGGCAGCGCACACAAATCCGACGTCGCGCGCGCGGAGGAGAAACTGACCAAACTCCAGCGGGACGACCAGACCCCGCGCTGATCTGTGCCACTCACCTCCTACCGGCAATTCCCCCGCAGGGCGTAACTCATCGAGATGCGATCTGCGAAGTTAGACTCCGCTCCCAGCGGCCGTTTGCCAGGAGTTCGACCTCGCGGGAGATTTTGTGGCGAAACGATGCTGCGCGCCACTGCATCTATTCTCCTTATATCAGTCATAACCGGCGTTCTCGTCGTCGGCGCGGCGACTCACCCCGATGCTCGGGTATTCATCCACCCGGCGGAGTTCGAGAAACAGCAAGCTGTCTGGATGAGCGCGTGCTCAAAGCAGAACGGCCGTGAGACATTGGGCGTAGTGATCCAGATGATCAAGGCGCTTGCGCCGCACGTGCGAATACAACTCATGGTCGCGGGCCAGTCGCTCTGAGAAGAAGTGGAGCGGCGGCTAAAGGTAGAACATATCGACGAGAAACAGGTACCCTATTGGACCACTCACGCGAGTGCCACGCGATGGTATCGGGATGTCGGCCCGACCTTCGCGAGGAATGGAAAAGGGCAGCTTAAAGCGATCGACTTTAACTTTAATTGCTACGGCCATTGCCAACCCGGCTCAGCCGAAGCGCAGCAGAAGGAAGGAATCGATCGCGAGATTGCTGGCCTGGCTGGCGCTCCGACGATCAGGACCGAGCTGGTAAGTGAAGGCGGTAACCATGATTTTAATGGCAAAGGGACGATGATTGCCTGTGAAGCGGTCGAGCTACAGCGCAACCCTCACCTAACTAAAGAACAGATCGAGCAAGAGTTACTTCGCCTCCTCGGTCAGAAAAAAAATGATCTGGCTAAAGCAAGGTATCGCTGAGGATGACCTCGCGGGAAAGGGACCGCTCGCTGGCAATCTGTATCCTACCGGCGACACCGGCGGACACGTCGATGAGTTTTGTCGCTTCGCCAGTGCCGACACCATTCTCCTGGCCACAGTGAGTCCCGAGGAGCGCGATTCCGATCCGGTGATGCGGATTAGCTATGATCGGATGGAGGAAAGCTATCGCATCCTCCAGGCGGCGATCGATCAGGACGGACACAAACTCAAGATCATCCGCGTCCCTGTCGCCGACCGCATTTCTTTGACCAAAACGCTGACCGCAAACGATAAAGGAGAGCTGGCGTTCTTTGCCACGAAACCAGGTCAACCGCTGACTGCGCTGGTCGCCGCCAGTTATCTCAACTTCTTTGTTTCAAACGATGTTGTGCTCGTGCCGGCATACGGGAAAGAAAGCCAGCCTGCCTCGACCAAAGGAAAAGATGCGAAGGTAAAACAGATCTTTCAGCGAGTCTTCCCCACTCGCACCATCATCCCCATCCAGAGCGAAGACCTGCATTATGGCGGAGGTGGCATGCACTGCGCGACCCAGGAGCAACCGACAGCAGAGGATGAGAACCTCCAAAATGCGAGAAGCCCTCTCATTCGTTAGGCAATCTTTTTGCTCGTCAGCAAATCCTGCCGCGCTCGTGCGACCGCTCATCACGCCGCGAAACCGCTTATCATTTTAGGCGCACGGCCCGCCCATGATCGCGCTTTGCTGAAGTCATGAAGAAATTCGTCACCTCCATCAGCGCCGCACTTTTGTGGGCGGCTGCCTCCGTTCGCGCGGCCGACGCGCCTAAAGTCATTGACGTCAAAGTCACCGGCCACGGCCAGCCGGTCATTTTCATTCCCGGGCTCGCGACTCCGGGCGCGATCTGGGACGACACGGTGAAACATTTGCAGGACAAATACGAATGCCACGTCGTCACGATCGCGGGATTCGGCGGCATGCCGGCGGTCAAGACCAGCGACCTTCTAGACGACGCGCGCGACCAGATCATCGCTTACGCCCGGGCGCAGAAACTCGACAAGCCGGCGATCGTTGGCCACAGCCTCGGCGGCACGCTCGCGCTCATGATCGGCGAAAAGGCGCCGGACTTGCCCGGCGATACCGTCTCGGTCGATGGACTGCCGTTTCTCGCCGGCGCCATGCTTCCGGGGGCGACCGATGTCGCGAGCGCCAAAAAGGGCGCCGCCGCAATGCGCGCCCAGATGAAAGGCCAAACGCCGGAACAAGCCGCCGCATTTCAACAGAACGTCTCCATTCCGTCCATGGTGACCAAGCCGGCTGACATCGAGCGAGTCTATGCGATGTGCGCCAAATCGGACCGGTCCACTGTCGGGCAAGCGATGAACGAACTGCTCACCCACGACTACCGTCCCGGAGCTTGGTAAGATCAACTGCCCGATCCTCGTCATGGGCGCGCTCGCGCAGATCTCGAAGTACGCGCCGCCGGCTACGCTCGAGGCGAATTACAAAACGCAGTTCACAAACGCGCCGCAGACCCGTTTCCAGTTCTTTCCGAAATCGAAGCACTTCATCATGATCGACGATCCAAACGGCTTTGACGCAGCGCTCGATAAAGAGCTGACCACACACTAGCTTTACTCGTTAGGCCAACCGCCCGATGAAGAATCGATCCACGCCGCCGCGCCCGCCCGCCGCCTACTGGTGTTGTCAGGTGATCGGCTGGTCCGCGTTTCTCTTCTTTCTGGTTTTCACGAGTAAGACCTATACCGCCTTGAGTTGGAATGTTGTCGGCGGATATCTCCTGCTCTGCGTTTGCGGCATTCTCGTCACCCACGGATGGCGCGGCTTCATCCTGCGACGAGGCTGGATCGATTTGTCGATCGGGCAACTGCTGCCACGCGTCATTGCCGGCAATCTCACTCTCTCCGTCCTCCTCGTCGCCGTCGTCTGGATTTATTTCCTCTTTCTGCCGCCGCCGCATCCCGTTTCCTGGCACGCCGATCCCGAAGCCACCGTCGCGGCCGCGGCGACGTTTGTCCTCGACGATTTCATCATCCTGACACTCTGGTCGGCCATTTATTTCGGGGCCGCATTTTTCAAGCGGCAACGGCGGATGGAGATCGAGAGTTACCAGGCGCAGACCGCGCTCGCCGAGGCGGAACTCCGCGGACTGAAGAGCCAGCTCAACCCGCACTTCTTCTTCAACTGCCTAAACAGCCTGCGCGCCCTCGTCCTCGAAGATCCGGCGCGCGCCCAGGAAGCGATTACACAGATGGCCGCGATCGTGCGTTACCATCTGCAATCGGGGGAGCGCTCGCTCGTTCCGCTCGCCGAGGAGATCGCAACCGTCGAGCAATATCTCGCGCTCGAACTCATTCGTTTCGAGGATCGCCTGACGATCGAGCGCGCGATCGATCCCGGCGCGCGGCTCTTTCTCGTCCCGCCTCTGGCTTTGCAAACCCTGGTCGAGAACGCGGTCAAGTACGGCATCTCCCGCGAGGCCGGTCCGGGCATCATTCGCCTCGGCGTGCAGCAAAACGACAGCCGGCTCGAATTGTCGGTGCGCAACACTGGCAGCCTGCGCAATGACAGCGGCTCCGGCCAATCCACCGGTCTCGGCCTAACGAATCTTCGCACCCGGCTCCGTCTACTTTTCGCCGATCGCGCCGCACTCGAATTGCACGAACCGGAGGCGGGGTGGGTGGAAGCGCGCCTCTTTCTTCCCCTCACAAAATCATGAAAGCTCTCCTCATCGACGACGAGCGCCTTGCCCGCGCCGAGCTGCGGCGTTTGCTCCGCGCTCATCCGGAAATCGAGATCGTCGGCGAAGCTGCCAACGCGAGTCAGGCGGAAGAACGGATCGCTGCGCTGCAACCCGATCTCATTTTTCTCGACGTGCAGATGCCCGGCCGAACCGGTTTCGAGTTGCTCGCCGATCTGGCGGAGCCGCCGCGCGTCATTTTTACAACCGCCTACGATCAATACGCGCTCAAAGCTTTCGACTTCGGCGCGCTCGATTATCTCCTTAAACCGATCGAGCCGGCGCGTCTCGCCAAGGCACTGGCCCGCCTGCAGAGCGACGCTGACGAGACGGCGGAAACCGGCGCGGCTTCCTTGGGTGTTCTTGGGGAAAACGACCAGGTTTTTCTGAGGGACGGCGAACGGTGCTGGCTTGTCCGTGTCGGCGAAATCCGCCTCCTCGAATCGGAAGGCAATTACGCCCGCGTTTACTTCGGGGAGAATCGGCCGCTCATTCCGCGATCGCTGCAAACGCTCGAAACGCGGCTCGACCCGCAATGCTTCTTCCGTGTCAGTCGGCAGCACATCATCAATTTGCGATTTGTTAGGCGAGTCGACCCGTGGTTCGATGGCGGACTACTCCTTCGCCTCGAGAAGGACGATCCCGAGGTGAAAGTTGCTCGGCGCCGCGCGCACGAATTGCGCGAACGGCTGAGCCTGTAGGGTCCGCTGTTTCCAGCGCATCGTCTGGCTCCCACTCCTGCTCCTGCTCTTGATCCGCCGCACCTTCTTGCTCACCTCACCGATGCGCTGAGGAGAGCGGACCCTACAACGCTGCAAGCGATGCACGGTAGCTCTCTCGCGTTTGCGTCGACCGCGTGGCGCTGTCATTCTCAGCCAGGTTTATGCAACCCGACGAACTGAGTGCTGCCGAAGACATTGCCGCTGCCGATGTGCCGCATGCGCATGAAGGTCCGCCCATGACCGAGCTGGAGCGGATTCGCCATTCCTGTGCCCATGTGCTGGCGACCGCCATTCTGCGGCTTTGGCCGGAAGCACAGTTCGCCGCCGGCCCGCCGGTCGAGAACGGCTTCTATTACGACGTCGAACTGGGCCACCGCATCTCGCCCGAGGACTTCGAAAAGATCGAAGCCGAGATGAAGAGGGAGATCAAAGCCAACCACAGGTTTGAGCGCTCGGTCGTGAGCCGTGAGGAAGCGATGGCGAAGGCGCGGCAGGGTGAGCTGGCGTCGTTAGGCGCGCGCGCCCAGCCGAGCAAGTTCAAGCTCGATATCATCGAAAACATTCCGGAGGACGAAACGATTACGCTCTATCGCAACGGCGATTTCACCGATCTCTGCGCAGGGCCGCACGTCATGCGCACCGGCAACATCGGCGCCTTCCGCCTAACGAACGTAGCCAGCGCCTACTACAAAGGCGACGAGAAAAACCCGCAGCTCCAGCGCATCTACGGGACGGCATTTAAGAACAAGACTCAGCTCGAGGAATACTTCGCCATGCTCGAGGAAGCGAAGAAGCGCGACCATCGCAAGCTTGGGAAAGAGTTACAACTCTTCGCCTTCGACGACGACGTAGGACCGGGTCTGCCGCTATGGCTCCCGCGCGGCGCCGCGATCATCGAAGAGCTGGAAAAACTAGCGAAGGAAACCGAGTTCGCCGCCGGCTACAAAAGAGTTCGAACTCCGCACATCGCCCGGGAACAACTTTACCTAACAAGCGGCCACATTCCCATGTATCAAGAGTCGATGTTCCCGCCGATGACTCTCCTAGAGGAAGACGAGCGAAAGAAGTCCGAGAATCTCACCTTGGCGCGTGCGAGGCTAACGACCGCTTTCGGCGCGGCCAGTGATCAGGTTTGGGATCGCTTCTTCAACGAGATATCTGCGCCGGATCTCAGCCCTACACGGCGGTCAGAGCTGATCGAGGAATTAGGATTGATTAACGGCGCTGAAGACGCAGACAGGGCGCAGCTTGAGAGCATCGATGGACTTCTTCGCACGTTGGGAGATCGCTACTACCTCAAAGCGATGAACTGCCCCCATCATCACAAGCTTTTCGCCGCCGTCCCGCATAGTTATCGCGACTTGCCCTTAAGGCTTGCTGAATACGGGACGAATTACCGTTACGAGCAATCCGGCGAACTCTTCGGACTCATGCGCGTGCGTTCCCTCCAGATGAACGACGCTCATATCTATTGCACCGAGGAGCAGTTCGAATCTGAGTTCAACGCCGTCAATCAGCTCTATCTCAAATATTTCAAACTCTTCGGAATCGAGAAGTATGTCATGCGCTTCTCGACTCACGACCCGGCAAAGCTTGGACAGAAGTTTGTCGATAACTCTCCGCTCTGGCTCAAGACTGAAGCGATGGTCCGCGGAGTCCTGCAAAACAGCGGCATCAACTACGTGGAAGTGCCTAACGAAGCCGCCTTCTACGGACCGAAGATCGACGTCCAGGTCTGGAGCGCCATCGGCCGCGAATTTACCATCGCGACCAACCAGGTCGACTTCGCCGTCCCGCCGCGCTTCGGCCTCGTTTACAAGGACAAGGACAACACGGAGAAAACTCCACTCTGCATCCACCGAGCCCCGCTCGGCACACACGAACGTTTCATCGGTTTCCTGATCGAACATTACGCCGGAAACTTCCCGCTCTGGCTCGCGCCCGAACAGGTCCGCATCCTCCCGATCGGCGACGAACCGGCACTCGTCGATTACGCGCGTTCCATCCAACAAGAGCTCCGCGCCCACGAAGTCCGCGCCGAGCTCGACGCCTCGAGCGATCACATCAAAGCCAAGATCGCCAGCGCGGAGCAAATGAAAGTCCACACCATGCTCGTGATCGGCCACCGCGACCTGGAGGCCAACGCCGTCAGCGTGCGCGAACACGGCAGAGGCAACCTCGGCGCAAAGCCGAAGAATGCAGTCATCTCCGAAATTTTGGAGAAGATTCGTCAACGCGTATCGTAATTGCCAAATGAAAACTGTTTCCGACGCGCTTCTGGACGAAGCCGTCGAGTACTTGGTGAACGAAGTCCGCCCCGAAGCGATTTATCTCTTCGGATCGCATGCGTGGGGTGCACCAACTGACGATAGTGATCTGGATTTTTTTGTGATCGTTCCGGAAAGCAACGAGCCGGCACTTCGCCGGGCCCAACGCGCGCACGGCGTTCTGAGTGAACTGAAAGCCTCCAAGGACGTTCTTGTCTTTACCCGGGCCGAAGTTGATCGGGTGAAACATCTGCGTGCCTCGCTTTCCCACCAGATCTTGCAGAGAGGGCGGAAGCTTTATGGCTGACGCGGGCGTAGCGCTGGTCGCGTCGTGGCTGGAGAAGGCGTCGAACGATCTTAAGACGGCGCGGATTATCGGGGCAGCCGCTGATGGGCCGCTCGATACTGCCATTTATCATTGCCAACAAGCTGCAGAGAAATCGATTAAGGGTTATCTCGTTTTTCGCGAGACAGCCTTCGAGAAATCGCACGATGTCGTTCGTCTCGTCCGGCAGGCAGAGGCAGTTGACGATCGATTCGCCCAGTTTCTTGGAGCCGCCGAGCTTCTAACGCCGCTCGCCTGGCAATTCCGCTATCCAACTGATTTGGTCGGAGAAGAGCCTACGCGCGCACAGTTCGACGAAGCCCTCGAACATGCGCAGACGGTTTACGATTTCGTCCTCAATACTCTGCCGGCGGAAACTCATCCCGCATGAAGAACAGATTCATGATCGCCGTTTATTGGAGCCGGCAGGGCTTCATTTCCTGGCCGAGGTGCCGGAACTGCCCTGCAATCATCACCGACGGATCGACACGAGCTGAAGCCCTGCGCAACGCCGAGGACATGATGACTCGTAGCTGGCGGCGGCCCGCGAAGCGGCATGGCCTATTTCAGAACCAAGACCGACTCGCTTTTGCCTGAGACGCGATCCGCCGGCGGCCGGCGTTTGCGGCTTTTGAAGAAAAAGACAAAGGGTCGGGCCAGTTCCTGCGGCGATTAATTCTCGCTCTCGCGCCAGCTCCGGGAGCGTTTACCAGGACGCGAGCTTGCACTTTTGCGGTCGCGTAGGAAACTCCCGAAACGATCTGAGTTTCCGCGGTCTCTCTCGATATAGAGGATGAAAACCAAGAAGAGAATAACAGGCCAAAAGAAAGGCGTGGCGGCCTCTCCTTCCCATCTCTCGCGACGGCGGATCGTCGAGACCGCGCGTGCACATTTCTTTCAGCACGGGTTTCGCAATGTCACGATGGACGATCTCGCGGCCGAGTTGCGCGCGAGCAAGAAAACACTTTACGCCCATTTCCCGAGCAAAGACTCGCTGCTCGAAGCGATCCTGCGCGACAAACTGCAACGCGTCCGCGTCAGCCTGAGGCAGGCGCGGAATAACAACACGCCGTTTCCCGACAGCCTGCGCGCGTCGCTCGGAGCGGTGCAGAGCGAACTCGATGAGCTGAAGCCGCCCTTTCTGCGCGATATGCGCAAGGCGCCGGGACCTTTCCAGAGACAGGAAGAACGCCGCGTGCGCCTGATTCGCGAACATTTCGGGCAGCTCTTCCGCCAGGGTCAGCGCGACGGACACGTCCGCGAGGACATCTCGCCGGAGCTGATGATCGAGACACTCCTCGCCTCGGTGCACGCGATCATGAATCCGCCCAAACTCAACGCGCTCGGGCTCGCGCCAAAGGAGGGCTTTCGCGAGCTGATCGATCTTCTTCTTCAGGGCGCGCTCGTTCGGAAAGGAGGCAAGTGATGAGCCGAACATTCGTCCGCTCATTAGCCGTCGCGCTTTTCGTTAGTTTGGCGTTCACGGCCTGCGAGAAAACGTCGGACGATCGCGTGCAGGGTTACGCCGAAGGCGAATTCGTTTACGTCAGCTCCCCCCTCGGCGGAACGCTGGAGCAGCTTTTCGTTAGGCGAGGCGAGCAGGTGCGAGCCGGACAGCCGCTCTTTACCCTCGACGAGACGATGGAGCGCGCGGCGCGGGATCAGGCGCAGGCGGCGCTCGTTCTTTCTGAAGCCGATTTCAAACGGCAGGAACAACTTTTCCAGAGCGGCCCGGCGGCAGCGCAGGATTTCGATCGCGCCCGCGCGGCTCGCGACCAGGATCGCGAGCGGCTGGCGCAGGCGAAGTGGAATCTGGCGCAGATGCAACAAAGCGCGCCGAAAGCCGGGCTCGTTTACGACACACTTTTCCGCGAGGGCGAGTGGGTCGCGGCCGGCAAACCGATCGTGCAGTTGTTGCCGCCCCCGAACATCAAGGTTCGCGCCTTTGTGCCCGAGACCCGAATTGGTTCGCTGCAGGTCGGCGAGGAGGCCCGCGTCACCGTCGATGGCGTGGCCGCGCCATTCGTCGGCCGGATCAGCTACATCTCGCCGCGCGCCGAATACACGCCGCCGGTGATCTACAGTCGCGAGAGCCGGTCGAAGCTCGTCTTCATGGTCGAGATCCGCTTCGATCCCGAGGTCGCGGTGAAATTGCATCCCGGGCAGCCGGTCGATGTTGAGTTCGTTAGGCAATGAAAAACGGCGAGCGGGCGATCGACGTGCACGGGATGACGAAGCGCTACGGCGACCGCGCCGTCGTCGATCACGTCGATCTGACTGTCCGCGTCGGCGAGATCTACGGCTTCCTCGGCCCGAACGGCAGCGGCAAAACAACCTTTCTCCGCATGCTCTGCGGTTTGCTCCGCGCCGACGATGGCAACGGTCAGGTGCTCGGGCACGACGTCATTTCCGAGAGCGAAGCGATCAAACGCGAGGTCGGCTATATGACGCAGCGCTTCAGTTTTTGGGAGGATTTGAGCATCGAGGAAAACCTCGATTTCGTCGCGCGGATGTATGGAATGAAGAAGCGCCGCGAAGTCGTTAGGCAAAGCATCGCGCGACTCGGGTTGGCCGGACGCGAAGCTCAGCTCGCCGGGCAACTTTCCGGCGGCTGGAAACAGCGCCTCGCGCTTGCTGCCTGTTTGATTCATCGCCCGCGCCTGCTCCTTCTCGACGAGCCGACGGCGGGGGTCGATCCCAAAGCGCGTCGGGATTTTTGGGAACAAATCCACCAGCTCGCGGCGGACGGGCTCACTTTTCTCATCACCACCCATTACATGGATGAGGCGGAGCGCTGTCATCGGCTCGCTTATATTTCGTATGGCAAGTTGCTCGCCGATGGCACCGTCGATGAAGTCATCGCGCAGGTCGGCCTAACGACCTGGGCCGTGAGCGGCCCCGATCTGTCGCGCCTCGCCGACCAGTTGCGGCACCAACCCGGCGTGCAGCAGGCGGTCGCGTTCGGCAACGCCCTGCACGTGAGCAGCGACGACGCGGCCGAGCTGGAGCGCGCGATCGCACCTTTCCAGCGGGCACCTTACGATTGGCGACAAATCCCGTCCGGTTTAGAGGACGCTTTCATCAGCCTGATGCAGGGCTCGACCGACAATTTCGCCCCATGAAACGGCACCCGCGCTTCTCCTTCGCGCGCCTGCGCGGGATCATCGTGAAGGAGTTTACCCAGATGCGGCGCGACCGGCTCACCTTCGCGATGATGCTCGGAATTCCGCTGATTCAGCTGACGCTTTTTGGTTATGCGATCAATGCCGACCCGCGTCATCTGCCGGCCGCGGTGCTCCTCGCCGATCGTGGGCCGCAAGGCCGAACCGTGCTCGCGGCGATGCAGAACAGCACTTACTTCGATTTCGTCAGGCAGGTGCAAACGGAAGTGGAAGGACGCGAGCTGCTCGCGCGCGGCGAGGTCCAGTTTGTGATTAACATTCCGGAAAATTTCAGCCGCGATCTGCTCCGCGGCGACCGGCCGGCCATCCTCGTCGAGGCGGATGCGACCGATCCAGCCGCGACGGGCAACGCGCTAGGTTCGTTAGGCAACCTCCTCAACAGCGCATTGCAGAACGATCTCAAAGGCCCGCTCGCCTCGCTCAATCCGACCGACGGCCCGATCGACCTGCGCGTTCACGCCCTCTACAACCCGGAGGTGATTACGCAATACAACATCGTTCCCGGCCTCATGGGCGTGATCCTGACGATGACGATGATCCTCATCACCGGCCTCGCCATCACCCGCGAGCGCGAGCGCGGCACGATGGAGAATCTTCTCTCCATGCCGACGCGCCCGAGCGAGGTGCTGATCGGCAAAATCATCCCCTACATCCTCGTCGGCTACATCCAGGTCGGGGTGATTTTGCTCGCGGCTTACTTCCTTTTTCACGTCCCGATGCAGGGCAGCATCGCGCTCCTTCTTCTCGTCGCGCTGGTTTTCATCGCCGCCAATCTCGCGATGGGCATCACCTTTTCGACAATCGCAAAAAATCAGCTCCAGGCGATGCAGATGACCTTTTTCGTTTTCCTTCCGTCGATCCTGCTTTCAGGCTTCATGTTCCCGTTTCGTGGAATGCCGCGCTGGGCGCAATGGATCGGGGAGGTCTTTCCACTGACGCATTTCCTCCGCATTACTCGCGGCATCTTGCTGAAAGGGAACACGACTAACGAGATCATGTTGCAGCTCTGGCAGATCGCGCTCTTCGCAGTGATTGCAGTCGCGATCGGGATCAAACGCTACCGGCAGACTTTGGACTAATCTTTCTGCACCGCCGGTTTCGGCGGCGATACTTCCGACGGACGATGGGTCTCATCGGACGCGCCGGAGAAAGCGCTGACGATCCGATCCATCGCAGTGAAAAGCAGCTCGACGCTGTAGCCGGCGATAAAGGCCAGGACGAGCGCGGAGATAGAACCGACCGCGACTGTGGTTTCGCCTTTGTCGCTGCGGAAGAACCAGCCAATCGCGAGCCCGGCGACAATCCCCAGCCAAATCCGAAGGTTAAAACTGACTTGATCGTCGACGCTGTAAAGACGCGCCCGCGCCTGCTGTCCGAGAGTTCGTATCCCATAAGTCATCGCTCCCAGCCAGCCCTAGAGAAGTGGCAAAACCTATTGCTGCAGGACTTCCAGGACACGACTGGAAAGGAGGACGATGTGCTACGTCTTCAAGGCACTGTCCCAAAGGCTCAAGCTCGTTCGGGCTTGAGAAACATCCATTTCGCCAGCATCTGAGCGATCTCATCCCGCTGCCAGTTGCGCAGCTTCTCCGCCTCCTCCGCCGCTCTTGCCGCCAACTCCTCCTTGGTCACCGCGGGCTTTTGCGCGGGATCATTTCCTTCGGCGTTGAAGCGCGCTTCCGCTGCGCCCGCCTCCGGCAAACTCAGTTTCGGCAAGGTCGCCACGAGGTTACTGCCGACAGCCAGTAACTCTGCACCACGAGCAGAAGCACCAGAACACAAGTGGCCAGAGTGCGATAGAAACTGGCCGAGCGCAGCGCATAAGAGCATTCCACGTTCGGCCCTAATGAGAAGCTCAATGGGCAAAAACCAAAATCGAATTGGCCGGCAAGACGAAGGCTGCCGACTGGGCGAGGCCATGCATCGGCGGGCCATCGGCCATAACCGAGCCACCGTTGCCGACGACGTTGGGGTTGACCCACGATTCGTAGACATCGCTGTTGAACGCTTCACGCCAGCTGCCGCCGTGCGGCATCCCGATGCGATAGTCGAAGCGGTGAAAGGTGGCCAGATGAACGATCACCAGCACGTCCCGCCCTTGCCCCTCTACCCAACGCTGAAAAGCGATAACGCGATTCTGATCGTGCACGTGCACAACCCGAAAACCCTGCCCGCGCAAAGCCGGTTCCTGCCAGCGGAGAGCGAGCAGCTCGCGCGTAAAACGAAGATGATCGAGCATCTGCTTGTCGCCTCCTTCCAGCCCGTCCCAGGAGAGAAGCAGATCCTGGTGGAGCTCAAAATTGTCTGACCATTGTTTGTCTTCGAGAAATTCCTGACCCATGAATAGCATCGGGATGCCCGGGGCGGTCAGGCTGACCCCCGTCGCGACGCGCGCCCGGCTGCGACCAAACCACGAGCGCGGATCGGACGGATCGCCCAGGCGCGCCACCCGCTGCTCACGGCCTTCGTAGACGATGTCGTGATTCTCCGGTCCTTGGACGAAGCGCCAATGTTCCGGAAAACCTTCCGGCCAGAGGCTGCCCGCGAGCCCGGTCATGTTGAGCGGGCGCGTGTCGGGCGCGCTCGCATTGCCGATCACGTCGCGAATGGCGATCCGCAATCCATCGGTGAGAGTGGTGTCGAAACCCGCACCCTGCGGTGGCGGCTGCGCCACGAGTGGATTGACGCTCCAGTATTCCGCTTTGCCTAACGACTCCGGGTACAGGAACCGCACTGTCGAGGTCAGGTCCTGGCAAAAACTCCAGCCATGTGGCGCGCCGTCCTGATCGATCACGCTCACCTGATCGTAGCGGAAGCCGTCGACCCGATATTCCTCGAGAAAGAAGCGCGCGTTCTGGATGAGGAAGTCGCGCACTTCCGGTTTGGCAAAGTCGAAAACCAGCCCGCCGGCATGGCCCCGGTCGTTGAAATAGAGAGAGTTGGTTCTTCCATCTCCAAAAGATTGCCGATCGAAAAAATAGATACTCTCGTCGCCGAAATCGCCGCCCGCGTGGTTGTAGACGACATCGAGAAGAACGGCGAGCCCGTGCACGTGGCAGAGATCGATCAACGCTTTGAGCTGATTCATTTCGCCTCGCAAATCTTCCTCCGTGTAAGGCGTCAGACCACGCGCTTCGAGAAGCGGGTTCAGCTCTGCCAGATACGGCGGCAGGTCCGCAGCCGCAGCCGCGAAATCCATTTCCGGAGAAAAATAATCGACGCCGTTGTAGCCGAGGCTGAACTGCGTCGGGAATTCCTGGATCGGCATGAGTTGCAGAGCCGTGATCCCGAGCGCGGTGAAATGCGGAATTTTTCGCGCGACATCGAGGAAGGTGCCGCACTTATGCGGCAGGTTGGGCGTGAAGAAAACCCCCACATGCAACTGGTAAATGACGAAATTCTGAAACTGCGGCGTCACGAATCCCGTGCGGTGCCAGGGGAAATCGGGCGCGCGAATGACGCATTGGCCCGGGAACGGCGTGTCGAGCTCGCGCGCGAAAGGATCCCGTTTCGGACCCGAACCTCCGTCGCCGACAACGAAAAACATATAATGATCGCGATCCTTCACCGCGGGCAGAAAACCGCGCCAGTGCCCTTGCTCGTTCCGCGTAAGCAAATTGTCATCGTTAGGCGGAGCGTCGTTGACGCAGGCGTGCACCCGGTGCGCGCGCGGCGCCCAGACACGAAAGGTTGCGCCGCCTTCGATGAGATTCGCGCCCATCGGCGTCTGCTCAGTGATGCCTTCCACGGAAGCGGCCATTAGGATGAAGCTTGCATGTCGTTAGGCCTACTGCGGTCCAGCCGGAACACGCGATCAGAGAATGACTTTGCCCTAGGCGGAGCAGGCTGGGCGAGCTAAAAGCAATTGTGGACCTCAGGACTGCCCTCAAGAAGCATTTCGGCTACGAGACCTTCCGCCCTTTGCAGGAGCAGATCGTGCGCGACGCACTCGCGGGACGCGATGTTTTCGCGCTCATGCCGACGGGCGGCGGGAAGTCGCTTTGCTTTCAATTGCCGGCTTTGTTGCGGGCTGGCCTAACGATTGTGATTTCGCCGCTCATCTCGCTGATGAAAGATCAGGTCGATGCGCTCCAGGCGAGTGGGGTGGCGGCGACATTTTTGAATTCGAGTCTCGATGGCGCAGAGGCGCGGGCGCGGTTGCGCGGACTCTACAACGGCGAGTTCCGGCTGCTCTACGTCGCGCCGGAGCGACTCATGCTCGAGTCGTTCATCGAGAAAGTGCAGGGTTGGAAGGTCGCTCAGATCGCGATCGACGAGGCGCATTGCATCAGCGAATGGGGCCACGATTTCCGGCCGGAATATCGGGAGCTGGCGAAGCTGCGTTCGCTTCTGCCTGACGTTCCGATTATGGCGCTGACCGCGACCGCGACGGAGCGGGTGCGCGAAGATATCGTTAGGCAATTGAAGCTGCGCGAGCCGCGCTGCTACGTCGCGAGTTTCGATCGGCCGAATCTGACTTATCGCGTGGTACCGAAATCGGCGCCTTACGAGCAGTTGCTCAACTTTCTGCGAGAGCGGCCTGACGACAGCGGGATCGTTTACTGCGCGAGCCGCAAGTCCGCCGACTCGATCGCGGCGAAGCTGAACGCCGACGGGATTTCGGCCAAGCCGTATCACGCCGGGCTCGAGCCTAACGAACGTGCGCAAAACCAGGAGGCCTTTTTGCGCGATGACGTGCGGGTGGTGAGCGCGACGATCGCTTTCGGAATGGGGATCAACAAACCGAACGTGCGCTTCGTTGTGCACTACGATCTGCCGAAGAATATCGAGAGCTATTATCAGGAGACGGGACGCGCCGGACGCGACGGATTGCCGAGCGACTGCGTGCTCCTCTTCAATCCTGGCGACGTCGTCAAACAGCGGCGTTTCATCGACGAAAAGAGCGAGAGCGAAGCGCGGATCGCGCGCGAACAATTGCGCCAGATGGTGCACTACGCGGAGACGCGCGAGTGCCGCCGAACAACGCTCCTGCGCTACTTTGCGGAGGAGCGGCCTAACGAACCGTGCGGCGGCTGCGACAACTGCCTCGAGCCGCCGGAAACCTTCGACGGCACGGTCGTGGCGCAGAAGTTCCTCTCCTGCGTGCTCCGGATTCAGCAGAAGAGCGGGTTCGCCTTTGGGCTCAATCACATCGTCGAAGTGCTGACCGGCGCCGATACGGAAGCGATCCGGCAGCGTGGACACAACGAACTTTCCACCTACGGAATCGGTAAGGAACTGAAACGCGAGGCCTGGCAGGCCGTCGGGCGCGAACTCTTGCGTATGGAATTGGTGGAAGTTGCACCGGGAAAGTTTGCGACCTTGCAGGTGACGAGCGCCGGGCGCGAAGCGCTCCGCGCGCGTCAGCCGATCACCCTCACGAAGCCGCCGGAGAAACCGGCGCCGCGGGTGAAACAACGCGCCGGTGAGATAGAATGCGACGAAGCGCTTTTCGAAGAATTGCGATTCGTTAGGCGAAATCTCGCCGATGAACGCAACGTGCCGGCCTACGTGATTTTCTCGGATGTCGCGCTGCGCGAGATGGCGCGAAGTTATCCGACGACGCCGAAAGCGTTCCGCAAAATTCCCGGCGTCGGCGAACAGAAGTTGAAGGACTTTGCAGAACCGTTTCTCGCCTGCATCAACAACTATCTCAGCGATCATGCGCAGCAGGATTTCGCGCCCCCGTCGGTGGCGGCGCCGACGCCGCGGCGGTTGAGCGACAGCGAGACGGAAACATTGCGCCGCTTTCAAGCCGGCGAATCGATCGACGACATTGCGCGGACGCGCGGCTTTGTGCGCAGCACGATTTTAGGTCATCTGGTGATGGCGATCGAGGCGGGTGCGCCACTCACGCTCGATCGGTTTTTTACCGCGGAAGAGCAACGGGAGATCGAGCCCGCTTTTCGACGAAACGGACAGCGCAATCTCACCGGCATCCGCGACGATCTGGGTGGACGTTATCCGATCGACTATCTCCGCATCTACCGCGCCTTCGCCACGCGAAAATTGTAGGGCGGGCGCTTCGCCTGCCGTGATTCAACCTGGGCAGGCGCAGCGCCCGCCCTCCAATTTCTAGCCCGGATTCTTCTCCACTTTCGGCAGCTCCTTGTTCGGCAGTTCGCCTTTGAAGGCTTCGATGATCGCGTTGCGGAAAACATTGAGCACCGTCGTGATGATTGCCGGTTTTGGATTATCGAATGTGCCGTGCACCGGCACGCGAGTGCCGAAGCGATCGACCGGGTGGTTGCGAATCAGCTGCGTGAGCCCGCCGACGATCGCCTGCCAGATGAAGCTGATCGGATTATCCGAATCGTGCTCTGGGTTGAAGATCGACATGTGATCGAACACCGGCTCGACGTAACCGTCGAAGTCGCCGTGCTTCGCCTTCAGTTCGGTCGCAACTTTGAGCGTTCCCTTTTCAAAGGTGAGGCCGGCATAGGCCTTGGCGAAATCGTTCAGCTTCACCAACGGCAGATCTTTCAGCTCAGTCTCGAGGTCGAAGGTCGGCTTCGCGGCGTAGGGATCGAGATCGAGTTTCGCCCGCAGATCGCCGGCGCGGAGGGGGCGCGCTTCCATTTCGACGTTGGCGTGGAGCGTCTTCGAGAGCTTCTCGCTGTTCGTGAGGTTCTTCGCCACCATTCGCACCTGATCGAAGACCACATCGACCTTGGGCGACTTGTGAAAATCGCGGTAATGCACCTCACCGCCGCTGACGGTGAAGCGGTTAATCTTGAGCGGGAAGAGTTGCTTGATCTTTTGCGTCCAGGGTTCCTCCAAGCCAACCTGGGTATCTTCCGTGCTCGGCCCGTTGACGAAGTTCAACTCCGGCCGCTCGAAGTGGATCTCGCCCACGAACGCGCCATGGAAGAGCGCCATCCATTGCACCGAAAGATCGACCCAGGGCACGGCAAAAAACGGCACCGGCACATTGCCGCTCGTCTTCACCACTTTCACCTGATGAATGCGGTAAGCGCCGCGCCAGAGAGCGATGTCCACTTCCTCGACGTGGCCGCGGTAATCCTTTAGCTCGGAGAGTTTTTTGTTTACGTAATCGCGCACCCAGAACGGCAGCATCAGACGCGCGGCTACGAGGGTGAGCGCGACCACGATCAGTAGCCAGAAAAGTTTCGACCGATAAATCGCCTTCACTTTCTAACAGAACGGATAATCGGTCTGCGGCGGCCGTAACACTCTCGGGAGAGGCGTCTCTGCCGGTCTCGGACGATTGGGGGCTTTCAGCCTGTCGCTTACAGATATTCGGCAGGCAAGATCGCTGCCAGCCGAGATAGGCTGCAAGCCTGTCTTCCGCAGCCGTTATGGCACAAATTCGTGCTACGGGAAAGCTCGGTCGAACGAATGGCGTTGAACTCGCGGGCGAGGTGCGGGTTGCAGACGAGTCGCCGCTGCGAGCGTCGATGCGCCAAAGCCTCTCTCCTCGCGACTCCGAACTCTTGACTCCTAGCGCCTTGCTCGAACCTCCAACCTCCGATCTCCTGGCTCCCCGCTCCGACCTCCCAGCTCTCATCTCCGGTCTCCGCGCTCCGATTTCCGCTCTCCAAAACTTTCCTCTTGTCAGGAGCGCAAACTTCTGAAGAGAATCAATCGACCGGCAGGCGACTGGTTTCCGCCGACCAAGGGCGGCAGCGTCTTCAGGAGCCTAACACCCCCTCAACCCCAGCGTGTTCCCTGTCCCAGTACACCTCATTCGGCGCGCTCTCGCCTCGGATCACGAGGGTCCGTCCACTCCGCGGAGCACGGGATGTTCAGGCCCGTCAGCGTTCGGCATTGCGCCAAACGCATCTTCGCAAACAACCAACGGCAGAGCTGCGCTGTGCCCGCATCACTCTTTTTCGCATTTCCCCATTTTCTCCGGGGAGGACGGAATGCCACTCCGTCGGACGTTGGACAGCCTGTCCAACGCCTGTTCAGTTTGCAGCCAGCCTTCAGTCATCAGCTCGTTTCTTGCTCCTTGCTCCTTGCTTCTTCAGCGTTTCAGTATTTCAGCTTCTCAGCATTTGTGTTCTAGCTCCCAGCTCCTAGCTCCCCGCTGTTTCAGCGTTTCAGCGTTTCAATTTGCTCCCAGCTCAATCCAGCGGGCTGCGCACCCCGATCCCCGGCCGATTCAGCACATGTGTGTAAATCATCGTCGTCGAGACATCCTTGTGTCCGAGAAGTTCCTGCACAGTCCGAATGTCATACCCGTTCTCCAGCAGATGGGTCGCAAACGAATGCCGCAGCGTGTGACAGCTCGCCGGCTTATCGATCCCCGAGGCGCGCACCGCCTTCTTCATCGCTTGCTGCAACGAGCTTTCATCGATGTGATGCCGCCGCCGCACCGGCACCTCACCGCTCTCGGCCTCCCTCGGATCGACCGAGAGCCGACTCGACGGAAAAACATATTGCCAGCCCCATTCCTGTGCCGCATTCGGAAACTTCCGCGCCAACGCATGCGGAAGGTAGACACTCCCGACTCCCTCCTGCAGGTCGTGTTCATGTTGGGCCCGCACCCTCGCCAGGTGCGACTCCAGTGGCCCGGCCAGATTCACCGGCAGCATCGTTACCCGATCCTTCCCGCCCTTGCCGTCGCGCACCGTGATATGCGCATAGCCGAAATCAATGTCTTTGACGCGCAGCCGCACGCATTCCATCAGGCGCAAACCACTCCCATAGAGCAGCCCGGCCATCAGCCGCGGCGTACTCTCGAGATGCTGAAAGATCGCCTTCACCTCCGCTCGCGTCAGTACCACCGGCAGACGCACCGGCTTCTTCGCCCGCTCCACCTTCTCCAGCCAGCCGATTTCCTGCTTCAGCACTTCCTTATAGAGAAAGAGCAGCGCGCTCAGCGCCTGATTCTGCGTCGAAGCCGCCACCCCGCCATCACGCGCCAGGTGGGTAAGAAACTCCCCCACCTCCACCTCGCTCATCTCGCTCGGATGCCGTTTGCCATGGAAACGAATGTAGCGCTCGATCCACTCTCCGTAGCAACGCTCCGTGCGAATGGAATAATGTTTCAGGCGCATCACATCGCGCACTTGATCGAGGAGTCGTTTCGGCTTGCCCTCCTTGGGCGCTGAGGGCAGGATCAGGGACATGAATCCGCTTTTATCGACCTCTCACCCAGGAAGCAAGTCGATTATACG
>DASXPA010000145.1:0-1999 GCA_036493915.1 Chthoniobacterales bacterium
TGATCCGAAAAAAGAGAGCGACAACAGCACGATTAAAATGGATCGGGCCGAACATTGGATCGCCCGCGGGGCGCAAGCGTCCGACACCGTGCGCAGCTTGCTGAAGAAAAACAAAGCCCGCGGCGAAGCAGCGCCGGCCGAGGCTGGCTCGACGAAAGCCCCGGTCGCGAAACCGGCGAAAAAAACTCCCGCAGCCGAACCCGTGGAAGAACCCGCCGCCGCTGCTGAAGCTACTCCGAGCGAGCCAACATCGGAGCCTGCTCCTTCCGGAGCAAAGCCCGAAGCGGCGCCCGACGAAGCCACGTCGACCGCGGAATAGTTGTAGCCGGGGGCGGTGACCCCGGCCGGAAAAGTGTAATCGCGGCTCACCCCTGCCGGGGTCAACGTCCCCGGCTACAACATCAGCGTCGCGCGCGGCACATTGGACAACGCTGAAGCCGACCGCTAACGTCGAAAGCGTGCGACAATTTCTTGAGTTCGTCCTCCGCCAACTCGTCGAGGCGCCCGACGAAGTCATCATTTCAGAAATCCCGAATGGTCGCCTGACGACCTTCCGGCTGCGCATGCGGCAGAGCGATGTCGGCCGGGTGATCGGGCGCAACGGGCAGACGATTCGCGCCCTCCGCGCCCTCCTCTCCAGCGCCGCCGCGCGCCACGGACAGAAGGCGACGCTCGATATCATCGAGTAGCGCGAGCTTCCAAGCTTGTGAGGTTTGATCAGGCTGCGTTCTGGCTTTCCAATTCGGCAACCACGCAAGCTATAAGCTTGGGCTAGCGATAAATCTCGACCGTAATCTTCCCATCGGCGTCGACGGTGCCGCGATACATGCCCGAGGTGTTGAATGGCATCGCGAAGTTCCCTTCGCGATCGAGTGCGATGAGGCCGCCTGTTCCACCAAGTTTGCCGACTTTGTCGATCGCTGTCTGAGCAGCTTTTTGCACCGACATGCCGCCGTATTCCATCATTGCCGAGACATCATGCGCGACCACTTCGCGGATGAAATATTCGCCATCCCCGGTACACGAAACGGCACAGGTTTTGTTGTTCGCATAAGTCCCCGCGCCGATAATCGGCGAATCGCCAATCCGGCCGAATTCCTTATTCGTTATTCCGCCGGTGGACGTGCCGGCAGCGAGATTGCCGTCGTGATCGAGCGCTGCCGCGCCCACGGTTCCGTGCTTCTCCTTATCACTCTCCGAGCCCTCGCCCTTCTTTACCTTCTGCAAGGCCTGCCAGCGTTCGTCGGTATAAAAATACTTCTGATCGACAAACTGCATTCCCATCTGCTTCGCGAACGCTTCCGCGCCATCGCCATCGAGCATGACGTGCGGCGATTTGTCCATCACCGCCCGCGCGAGCAGGATCGGATTTCGAATATGCTTCACCCCCGCAACCGCACCGGCGTTGAGCGACTTGCCATCCATGATCGAGGCGTCGAGTTCGTTCGTCCCTTCATGGGTGAAGACGGCGCCTTTGCCGGCATTGAAAAGCGGGTTGTCCTCGAGCACGCGAATGGCCGCTTCGACTGCATCCAGGCTGCTGCCGTTTCTCTGCAAAACATCGTAGCCGGCCCGGAGCGCCTTCTCGAGACCAGCTCGATGCGCTTCCTCGTTTGCCGCGGTCATGTTATGGCGCTCGATCGTGCCGGCGCCGCCGTGGATCACCATTCTGATTTTCATCGGTTTATCTGGCTGAGCCGCCCGCGCGCCCAACGCAAAGAACAGCGCAGAGAGAGCGAGAGCAAAGGAGATTCGGAGCATATTTGAGATTCGCGGCTGGCGTCGGCACTGCTCGCTTCCTTGCTGGCCCAACGAACTAAGGCAACTTCCTTCTGTCGATGCCGCTCAGAGATCAAATCAACCCTGCGCCTAACGAAAGCCTGGTGCATGCGCCGGTCGATGTCGTTGCCGACGTCGGGGCGAAAAGCCGGGACGCGCTCCAGGAAGTCGGAAGCATGTTCTGGTTCATCGTCAATACGGTGAGCGAGACGTTCGATCG